>JBHIEV010000006.1:0-42891 GCA_046760805.1 Bathyarchaeia archaeon | reverse complement strand
TCGCCGTTATTGGTGTGCTTGATGAGAAGTGGGGCGAGGCTGTGAAGGCAGTTGTGATTTTGAAAGAGGGTGAGAAAGCCACCGAGGAGGAGATTATTGAGTGGTGTCGTGGGAAGATGGCAGGATACAAGAAGCCCAAGTCTGTAAATTTCGTCTCAGCGTCCGAGATGCCGAGGACTACGACTGGAAAGATCCTGCATAGAAAACTGCGAGAAAGATATGCCCAGCCTCTATAAATCGAAATTCGTGGCCCAAATGAATTAACGCATCTTTTGAAGAAATCCTTTAATCACTTACTAGTAATCTACTGAGATAGGGCCCGTTGCCTAGCCAGGATTAAGGCGCCGAACTGTTAATCCAGTGCGTAAGCCTTCGGAGCCGGAGATCTCTATGGACCGGACAACCAGGGTTCAAATCCCTGCGGGCCCGCCAAATGTTTACGATTCTATCTTTTCTTTCTCGCTCTCTTGGACGTTATTTTCCTTTCAACAATGATCGTGCTATCACTTCTTTACAATAGTTTTCTCAGACTTACAAATTCTCTGGTGATTATTCCGCCGGATTTCAGATAGAGATTAACTGCCGGCGTATGTGAATCGAGATAGGAGAATGTTCCGACCATTGCTTTTTCCATGCCCTTCCTTTTCAAAAATGTTAACGCTTCTCTTAAGAGCCTTGAGCCTATGTGTTTTCGTCTATGTTCTGGTAGTACCGCGACTCCAGCCCAGAGGGTGCCTAACTTTACTCCTTTTTCCTTGATCAGTTTCTTGTCGATTTGTGCAGCTGAGAATCCAACGGGTTTCTTCTTGGCATACGCTATAAAGTAGGCGTATCCCATCTCAAGTTCGTTCTTCACTCTTTCTCTCCAATACGCTCTGACTTTTTCAGCTCCCCCGTGGTCTTCGTACCACCAATCCCAGTATGGAAGATAAGCCTTAGAGGCAAGTTTAGCCAAAACCTCTATGTCCGCCACCGTCGCCTCTTTAACATAAACTTCCCTATTTACAGTAAGTTTCGGTAGAGGTTTAGTGAAGTCCCAGTGAATCGCTAGGTGCCTTCTCACGGGTTGGAAGCCATGTTTTGCGTAAAAATCTAAGAAGGCGGGAAAATTCCAGCTCCAAGCCGCAGCCTCTTTCATGCCGACTCCTTTAAGATAGCTCAAGCCAGCTTCTAGAAGTGCGCTGCCAACTCCTTTCCGCTGATGAGTAGGTAAAACAGCCAGATCCGTTATGCGACCTTTCTTTTTCGCTAAATACTTGAGGGGCACAGCTGCGATAGTTCCGACAACCGCCTCACCAACCTGGGCAAAAAACAAGCCTCTCCCATCAAAATGGCGGCTATTCTTCCACCTCAAAAAATCAGACAGCACTCTCGGTTCATATCCAAGACAAGCCTTAAGGCTCTCATTCACGATATGAAGCCACACATCTTCATCGCCTTCTCTATAACTCCTCACAACCAGGTTCCCTATTCCGTTCACCTCTGACACCGTGAAGAAGACAATCTGTATTAACCATAAATAATTTTCACAAATAACTTTCAAATGGGCCCCGAGAATAGATTTAAGCGCCGTTGGCAGAAACAGCTATCGCCCCTAACATAGTAGTAAAGATGTTTAACGTTGGAATTTAAACCGGGATTTGAATCTACTCGACCCGCCAGCTTTCTTGAGTATTTCTAGGATGATTAATAGGCAACGTTAAGAATTTCTAGGGTCCTTGATTTTTCTATGTTTTATCTCTCTCCACCTTAGTGCGATGCCCACAAGTAATAGAATAGAGGCAAAAAGCAAGGGTATTCCATACTCCAAGAGCGACATATGTCCCCCAGCAAAGGCGAAGAATAAGAACGGAAATGAGAAAAACAACTCAACAAGAGCAACCATCATAAGCCCTATGCCACCAACAGCGCTTTTCGGGCCGTCCAAATGTTTAGAACCCAGAAAAGAGCCTATACTAACAATAGTAAACATAGCACCAATTATTATCTGCCATCCAGCTCCGTAAAGCCAGCTACCTAGATAGGAGATGAATGCAAAGTAGTAGAAGATTCCTGCAATTCCAGCGTTAATAAGTCCGCTGCAGACCATGAGAATTGAAGAGAGCTTCATAATTATCACTCCTATTTGATCTATTGGTCGTGTATTATAGCTTTTAACTTTATAGAGCTTAAAATTCCTCTATATACCACTTAATAGAAAATGATACTTCTCAGGAAGGTATGAGGAATGAAATTTGAGATTGTGAAGATAGAGCCACCGAAGACTTGTAATGTTGTGCTGGGTATGGCACACTTCATCAAGACAGTTGAGGACCTCTACGAGGCATTGGTCAATTCCGTTCCAGATATAAAGTTTGGAATCGGTTTCTGCGAGAGTTCAGGACCTTGCTTGGTGAGATGTGAAGGCAACGACGAGGAATTGAAGACTTTAGCATCGCAACATGCGCTCGATTTAGCATGCGGTCACTGCTTCATAATCTTTATGAAAAAGGCATATCCTATTAACATCTTGAGCAAGATCAAGCAGGTACCTGAAGTCTGTGGCATATACGCGGCAACAGCCAACCCATTACAGGTGATCATCGCAGAGACTGATCAGGGTAGAGGAATTCTAGGAGTCATCGACGGCATGAGAAGCAGAGGAATAGAAACAGAAGAAGACGCCCGAGCAAGGAAAGACTTTCTAAGAAAAATCGGCTACAAACTGTAGCCTTTGCCATCTAGACAACACCAGAGCACAAGATAAGATGTGATCAAGACTCTATTGTCTAGCATACTATTTCCCCAAAATGTAGGAAATATTATATTCTACATACCGTTCTACACTCCTCTTACACAAGAAAAGAGGTGGCAGTGAATGGAGATAAAGAAGGTGGCGGTCTTAGGCGCTGGATTGATGGGTCATGGAATCGCTCAGGTTGCGGCTCAGGTGGCGAAGTATGAGGTGGCTCTGAGGGACGTAAAACAGGAGTTTCTGGACAACGGGATGAACATGATAAGGGGTAGTTTGCAGAAGTTCCTGCAGAAAGGCGTGGTATCGGAGAAAGACCTGAAAGCGACTCTGGGCAGAATTCACCCAACACTTGATCTGAAAGAAGCGGTTGCAGACGCGGGACTAGTAATCGAGGCGGTTCCCGAGAGAATCGAACTCAAGAAGAGTGTTCTGAAGGAAGTCGATGGGGTCGCCAAGAAAGATGTGATAATAGCTTCCAACACATCTTCCATAAGCATTACAGAACTTGCATCAGCCACGAAGAGACCCGAGAGGTTCTGTGGAATGCACTTCTTCAACCCGCCACAACTGATGAAGTTGGTGGAGATCATTAGGGGAGCCAAGACATCTGATGCAACCGTTGACACAATAGTTAAGGTTTCAGAAAATATGGGAAAAGAGACGGTAGTCGTTAAGAAAGACAGTGCTGGCTTCATAGTGAATAGGATTCTCATACCCGCGTTGAATGAAGCCATGTATCTCGTCTGGGAGGGCATCGCGGAACCAGAAGACATAGACAAGGCCATAAGACTGGGACTGAACTGGCCTATGGGTCCCTTAAGATTGCTTGACTACCTCGGATTGGACACAACTCTTTCCATTGCTGAAGTTTTAAGAGATGATCTTGATCCGAAATACAGGCCATGTCCCTTGTTGAGGCAGATGGTGCGGGCGAATCTGTTGGGTAGGAAGGCGGGAAGGGGCTTCTATGACTGGACCAAGAAATAGATAGTTGGAGGGATTGCGATGAAATTTGAGAGCACGCTCTATGAGAAAAGTGAAGGAGTAGCAACGATTACAATCAACCGCCCAAAAGCGAATGTCGTAAACAAGGAGACTATACTAGAAATCTCGGCGAGGCTTGATGACGCTGAAAAAGACGAAGACGTAAAGGTGATAGTTATCACAGGTTCTGGAGACCGATTTTTTTGCGCTGGCCTTGACCTCAAATGGATAAAAGGAATTAGTACGGTAGATGCAATGAATTTCACTCTGTTCGCACAGAAATTGACCAAGAAAATAGAAGAACTCAGAAAGCCAGTGATAGCCGCCATAAACGGCTATGCCTTAGGAGGGGGTCTAGAATTAGCTATGTCCTGTGATCTTAGAATAGCATCGGAAAATGCAAAACTGGGACAGACTGAGTTAAACGTAGGAGTGATCCCTGGGTGGGGTGGGACTCAACGCCTTCCACGACTTGTAGGCAGAGGAATAGCCAAAGAATTGATCCTCACAGGCAAGATGATCGATGCAGCGACTGCCAAGCAATTGGGTTTATTGAGCGCAGTTGTGCCGCCAGATAAACTGAAATCGGCTGTCAAAGAACTGGCCAGCGAACTCATGACAAAGTCAGCTGTTGGCATCCAGCTCGTTAAGCAATTAGTAAACAGTAGCATGGAAATCGACTTGACAAAAGGATTGGTGCAGGAAGCACAGGCTTTCGGCGTCATCGTCTCCACTGAAGATTTCGCTGAAGGAGTTTCTGCCTTCATAGAGAAGAGAAAGCCGAAGTTCAAGGGAAAATAGCGAAAGTTGCCTTACGGTTTCTCCTTCTTTCCGATTGGGCATGCCTTGATGCATAGTCCGCACATCAAATCGTCCAAAACCACGTTCAAATAATGATGACACTTCTGCTTGGCAATCGTCCAGCCCCTTGAGCGGCTGTAGTTTTTCGGAGCTTCTTCTAGGGCCCCACAGGGACAGATTTTAACGCATTCTGCACATTCGTCACAGAGGCTACCGTGGAAGAGGGAGTCAGGCTTGAGTGGGGCGTTGGTAAGTACCGAGGAGAAACGAACTCTGGGTCCGTATTTCGGAGTTAGGAGGAGATTGTTCAGTCCGAACTCGCCTAGTCCCGCTGCATAGGCAACATGTTTGTGCGAGACGTCTCCGAAGAGGGTTTTCTTGTCTGAGCCAACACCGAAGGGTATAGCCTCGTAGTTGTGATCCTCTAGAAACCTAGAAACTTCATAGGCTATGTCGCCGAGCCTGCGGTTGACAATGTGGTAATTCAGAGTGTATTCCCGTCTGCTTTTAGGCAAGTTTTCGATGGGTGCGTAGTTGAGTCGGACAGCTACCGAAACAACAGCTTTTGCCGAGGGAAGATACTCTTGAGGCCTGTGCTCTTCTGGCGCATCTGCCAGTCTCTCGATCGGCGCAATGCCTACAAGGTCGGCTCCTCTACTCTCTGCAAAGTGTTTAACCTCTTCAGTTAAACCCACGTCAGTCCCCTCTCTTTTGCTATTTAGGATGCTGTGAGAAACTGATTTAAAATACTATCTGGTTGTAAGATTAATCTGTGATCGTGTGAAGAGCCCCATTTATAGAGGAATTTGGATGAGAAAAGTTGCGATTGTGGGTGGAGGAGCGACGAGATGTGGTAAGAGAGAGGCTACTTGGAGGGACATGGTGCAAGAAGCTGGAAAGAACATGTTCGAGAGCGTTGACAACATCTCTCCCAAAGACGTGGAGGCTCTTTTAGTTGGAGCTGCCCAGCCCGAAAGGTTCACATTCCAAGTCCATGTGGCTCCGATGGTTGCTGAATACTTGGGAATAGCCCCCACGAAGATCATCGCGACTACGGAACTCATGTGCGCCTCGGGACAAGCTGCTATCAGATATGCATGGGCATGTATTGCGAGCGGCATGGCTGATATAGCCGTGGCTTTTGGCGTGGAGAAGATGTATATGAAGGATATGGCTGAGGCCCAGACTAACATGACTTGCGTTCTTGATCGGGAGTGGGATGGAATCAACGGACTGTCCGCACCACCATTCTTCGCTATGACAGCTCAGAGGCACATGCTGGAGTATGGCACCACAAAGGAGCAAATGGCTCTCGTTTCAGTCAAGAATCATCACTACTCTACCATGAATCCAATAGCTCAATTCCAGAAAGAGGTAACGGTCGAGAAAGTGCTGAACTCTCCCATGGTTGCTCCGCCACTGAACCTATTTGACTGCAGTGGAATAACCGATGGAGCTGCAGGTGTCATACTGGTTCCAGCCGAAGACGCCAAGAAATATACAGACACTCCGCTTTACCTCGTAGGAAGCGGACAAGCCAGCATCGGGAACGCAGTAAACAATTTGGCAAGCATAACTGAATGGGTCCCGCTGAGGCTGGCTGTGGAAGAGACCTTGAGAACGGCGAAGATAACCGTTGATGACATTGACATCGCTGAACTCCATGATTGCTTCACAATCTCTGAGATCATGGAGTATGAGGCTTTTGGATGGTGTGAGAAAGGGAGAGGCGGAAAATTCATCGAAGAGGGGGAATCATACATTGGTGGGAAGGTCGCCGTGAATCCTCGGGGAGGACTACTTGGATGTGGGCATCCTTTGGGGGCAACAGCTATCCTACAAGCTATAGACGTGATGCAACAGTTCAGGGGAGAAGTGCCGAAGGGTAGACTTGTTAAAGACGCTGAAATAGCTGTCACGCAGAACTTGAGTGGAGCAGCGAATGTGCATAGCATGATAGCTTACTCGAGGTGTCCGAGATGAGGAGAGTGAAGTTTGAGAAGGTAAAGCGGCTAGAAGAGATTGAGCTTCCTCAGATGCTTGACTTCTATCCGTTGGAAGATGCAGAGAACACAAGGATCAGCTTATTCTTCGAAAATCTTAGAGAAGGAAGGCTAACCACGACGAAGTGTAAGAGTTGTGAAAGGCTCTTGTGGCCGCCTAGAATAGTCTGTCCTGAATGTATGTCGGATGAGCTTGAGTGGGTTGACTTGGGCTCCGAAGGTGAACTCTACGCTTTTACTGAGATGAGGCTTGGTGCACCGTTAGGTTTCGTTGAGGATGTACCTTTCTGTATCGGTATAGTCAAGATTAGTGGATTATCGATTTCTGCACGGATAGATGACGCAAAATACGAGGACCTTAAAATCGGAGATAAAGTCCAGCTAAAGATTGTTGAACTAAATGACGGGCGGGTTTTCTATAGATTCGTGCCCAGCAGACAATCTTCTCGTTCTTGAATGGAATACGCGAAGGGCGCAGATCTCGATAGAGGATGACTTGCCGATTGGATTACTTGCGCGCGAGGGATTATTGACAAAACTTCTCGTACAGTTTCTCTGTGAGCACCAAATCATTCTGATTATGCATTAGAATATGTTTCCAGTCTCCCTTCTTGTACAGATGCGCAATCTGGTTTCCGTGTATTCTCCCTTCTGGAACTGGGATGCCATGTATCTTGCAGAGGATGTCCAGCGCGACCCACCGGAATGTGTTGTAGTGTGAGAGGGCGAGCATACAATCGAAGTGGTTAGAGTTTTCCATTCTGGAACTGTTTCTCTCGATTTCTATTGTGGGGATGATCTTGTTGATTCTTGATCTTACGTAGATGAATGGTATGTCAAGTTGATATCCATTGAACGTTATGAAGCGTGTGTTCGGATGTTTTTGGAGATAATTCCAGAATTGTCGCAATATTTGTTGTTCATCTTCTCCGTAGAATTGTATGGGTTCCTTCCCGATCTCTTTTAAGCCTATCACGACTATTCTTGAGAAGACTGGGTGGAGATCTGTTCTTGTCCTTCTGTTTATCAGATAATCTATGACCTCGGTGTCTCTCAGTTCCAATGGAGCAGTTTCTATGTCAAGTATGGTATCACCCATAACTTCACCTTAGAATCCAGTGAGTCATTCCTTCCTGACCAGAGCTGTGCCCAGAAAATATTCGAAGCAGGTCGTTTAAGACTGTCTGTTAAACATATCCACCTGTAGATCAGAGACTCCAGTAAAAGTGAAGTCCAACGAATCTCATGCTTTTCTGCTACTCCTTATGGGTTCTAAATGTAAAAAGCTACGCATTCAAAGACGCACAGAGATAATTTATATAAATTATATAATGTCTCTTCTGTGGAAACTCTCAACTTCGGGGAAGAACCACATGGAGATTAGGAAACTGCAGAAGATTAAAGGTGGAAGCTTCACCATCTCACTCCCAAAAGATTGGGTAGAGAGGAGAAGGCTAAAGCGTGGAGAGCAGATGATGGTCCGCCCAGAGGAAGATGGTTCATTAAAGATTTATCCCGTGGCGGCGCCATCTGAAAAACCCTATGAAGTGACATTAGAGATTGAAAACTACGCAAACTTGAGAGCCCTCGAATATTGCATCGGCACCTACTACATACAAGGTAGCAAAAAGATCAATGTCATATCTAAAAAGATCATCCCAGCCGAACACAAGAGGAGATTGAAGCATCTACGTACCGAATTGCCAGGAGTTGAAGTCGCTGGAGAAGAGGCTGACAGACTCAGCTTTCAAGTTCTGATTGACCCAACAGCGTTTGCTCTTGAATCACTTATAGAGAAAACCTCCTCCTTCTCTCTTCACCTGCAAGAGGATGCCGTGCGATCCATATCAGAGCACAATGTGCAATTGGCGAGAGAAGTGATAGAGAGAAGTAAAGAAGCTCTAAGGCATTATCGGATGACCATTAGGCAAGTTGCGCTCTCCAGTCTAGACAAATCCTTGGCAGAGAAGCTTGGGGTCAGAAATTGTCAGGAATGCGTCACTTTTGCCCTCATTGCCCGCGACGTGAACAGACTGGTTTATCACTCCTCATCCCTGGCTAGCCATCTGCTCGATCTGAAAGAAAAGAAAATCGACCAAGAACTTTTAGACATGATAGAAGAGATCGCCAGCATTACCTTCAAAATGCAGAGAGAGGCTGTTCGTGCGTTTCTAAAAAAAGACGTAAAACTGGCCATAGCAACTATGCGCAGAATGGATGAGGTGGGGAAGAAAGAGAAAATACTACTGACTGGGATCATGAAAAATGTAAAGGATGTGGATACTGCTGTGAGTCTAAGTATGATCGCCCGCGATCTTAGGAGGATAGCTGGATATTCTGTGGCTATTGCAGATGATGCGATGAATAGGGTTTTGACGCCGACATAAGAGAACCAAGCTTAGCGGCAAATATAAACAGAAAGTTATTTATATTTTCCATCCAAGTCTTATATAAATGCACGCGAGAGGAAAGACTAATGGAGCAGAATCCCTTCGAGAAGTTTCACAAATGGTATGAAAATCGACACGAGTACGCCAAGGAGTGGAAGGAAAAGACTAAGGGGAAGGTTTTGGGATACTTCTGCACCTACACACCCGAGGAAATAATCTATGCTGCTGGGGTTCTACCTGTTCGAATCTTGGGTAGTCATGAAGCTCAGAGCGTCACAGAACCTCACATCTTCGCCATGTTCTGTCCGCTATGCCGCGACTGCTTGGCCCAAGGATTGCTGGGGAGATACAACTATCTTGATGGAATAATGATAGCTCAGTGCTGCTTGCATATGCGTCAGGCCTTCGCAAGCTGGAGAAAACACATACCCCTAGACTATAGTTACTATCTATACATGCCACACGGAGTTCAAACACCCAGAGCATATCCATACCTAAAGGGAGAATTAGTGGACTTCAAGAAATCCCTGGAGAAGTGGACTGGGAAGAAGATCACGGATCAGGATTTAGATCATGCGGTTGAAGTTTATAACGAGAACCGCCGCCTGATGAAGCAAGTCTATGAATTCAGAAAGGGAAAGAACCCGAAGCTCACAGGGCTAGAAGCCATGGAAATGGTCGTCTCCAGCCAGATGACCGATAAGGAAGAACATAATCAAGCGCTGAAAGAACTTCTGAAAGAACTGCCTAGACGCAAGGTCAACCGCGAGACAGGCACAAGATTGATGATTCTCGGCAGCGAAGATGACGACATGGAATTCTTGAGGATGGTGGAGTCGCTGGGCGCTACTCTCGTCATAGAAGATCATTGCACTGGAAGCAGATACTTCTGGAATGAAGTTGTTCCGCAGGAGGATAGGCTTGGAGCAATTGCGGCTCGGTACATTGATAGACCGCCTTGCCCAAGCAAGGACTGGCCTGAAAGGACTAGACTCCAATATATCCAGAAGCTTGCCAAGGATTACGATGTAGAGGGAGTGCTCTTGATACAGCAGAAGTTCTGTGATCCACACGAGCTTGACATCCCTACTATCAGATCTTATCTAGAGAAGAATGGGATTCCTACATATTTCCTTGAGTTCGATGTCACGGTTCCTGTTGGACAGTTTAAGACCCGTGTGGAAGCGTTCTTGGAGACATTTCAGCTTCCAACGGACCTGTTTTAGGAGAGTGTGGATATGGCTGAGAGTAAGTATCAGACACGACTCTTAGAGTGTTGGAACGATGCGAAGCAGCTTAGAAAGAACTACTACGAGAACTTTGCCAGTGCGCATGAGGTCGGTGGAATACGCTGGGCTGGAGGAGCATGGTCTTTCAGTGCTGTTCCAGCTGGGCTTGGCGATGATGTGTACAGCCTCACTGGCGAACCTTACGGGGCGACTGTGGCTTATGACAAAGATTTTGCGGAAGAGTGTCATGAGGCTATTGAAGCCAAGGGGTACGCGCGCGACTTGTGTGCCTACATGAGGAACTACTGGGGCTCTATAATTCTGAACAAATACGCCTGGGGGGGAGAGTGGCCCAAACCTGACTTCTTATGGACAACGCACATCTGCTGCAGCCATGCCAAATGGTATCAAGTGGCGGGTGAACTTGAGGGAGGTGTCCCTTTCTTCTGTGTTGATGTCAGTGTAGGCCCCTACGATGAACTAAACGAGCGAAGGTTGAACTATCTAGTTTCGCAGATGATGGATGGCATTGAATGGATGGAGAAGGTTACTGGTAGAAAGTATGACGATGAAAAGCTGATCCAAGCAGTTTACAACGAGTGTCGAGCTACATCTCTCTGGGCGGAGATATGTACCTTAAACAAGGCTGTTCCGGCACCACTGGACGAGAAGACTATGTATTCCCTTTATGTGATCAACACGCTGATGAAACATAGGAAAGAAGCCGTGGAATTCTACGAGAAGCTAAGAGACGAAGTCAAAGATCGAGTGGCCAAGAAAATCGCTGCGATCGGCAACGAACGCTTTAGGGTCATGACGGACACGCAACCGCCATGGGCTTTCCTTCAACTCTGGAGGTATCTTGAAAAGTACGGTGTCGTCTCCATCGGTTCCCTCTATACCTTCGGCCTCATGGGTATCTTCGAGGTGAAGGAAGACGGAACATGGGGTCCAAGAACGCCCCCGCAAGATCAGGGCGTAGAGATAGAGACGAGAGAAGAGGCATTGCGGATTCTTGCAGAGTGGACCTTAAGTAGACCTGAGTGGCAACATTTCTATTCTCCAGAATTGAAGAGCGATATGATGAAGAGAATTGCAAAAGAATGGAAGGTGGATGGCGTCATGCTACACTTCAACAGAGGCTGCGAAGGTCTGAGCATGGGCATAGCTGAGAACAAGCTGGCCCTTAAAGAGGCGGGCATCCCAGTCATGCACTTCGAGGGTAACATGGGGGACGAGAGGGAATTCGATCTGGAGCGAACAAAGACAGAAGTCGATGCCTTCCTAGAGATTCTTGGAGCGAAATAGAGGGGATAAAAGTGATAACTGCAGGAATAGACATGGGCGCAAAGAACATAAAAGTTGTGATTCTGAAAGACGGAAAAATATTGTCGAAAGGTTCGGCTCTGGCTGGCTTTGACCAGAGAGCCTCGGCAGAAAAGCTGTTCAAGGAGGTCTTGCAGAAAGCAAACTTATCCCTTGACGACATAGAACACACTACAGCGACAGGCGCAGGCAAAGATGTGGCCCCGTATACGAATGGCGAGATTAGTGTGATGGGAGCCGATGCCCTAGGGGGAACTTTTCTCTTTCCCTCAGCAAGAACAGTCATAGATGTTGGCGCGGAAGAAGGGCGGGCAGTTAAGTGCGACGAAACTGGAAAGATGGTAGATTTCGTGATAAATGAGAGGTGCGCCGCTGGAGCTGGCACCTTCGTTGAGGCCATGGCAAGAGCGTTGGAGGTTGACTTAGAGGAGATGGGACCAATGTCGCTGAAGGCGGAAAGGGCGGTTCCCATGAACGCTCAATGCACGATTTTTGCAGAGTCAGAGGTCGTGTCACTCATCCATGCTAAGACCACTAAAGAAGACATCACAAGAGCCATACACGATGCCATAGCTGACAGAATAGCCTCCATGACACGAAGATTAGGAATACAGAAAGACGTTGCTCTTGTTGGCGGTGTAGCCAAGAACGTTGGGTTCATCGATTCCCTAAGAAGGGCCTTGGGGGTAGACCTTTTGGTGGCTGAAGACCCAGAATTTGTTGGTGCCATTGGCGCTGCTCTTTTACCTCAGAAAGAAACAGGAGGAAGCCAGATATGAAGAAAGAATATTGGAGATGGCCCGAATACAGAAGAACTGTGTCTGATAAGGATTGGACTCAGGCGGAGGTCCTCACAGCCGGTGTTGACGTAGGCTCAGTGAGCTCAAAAGCAGTAGTAATGACCGACGGTGAACTTCACGCCTACAGCATCATGCGCACAGGATCGAGCAGCCCAGACAGTGCCCAGAAGGCTATGGACTGGGCATTGGAAGGAACTGGAATCAAGCTAGATAACATTAAGTACACGGTCGGAACAGGTTATGGACGAGTGAATGTTCCTTTCGCCAATAGAGCCATCACAGAAATTGCGTGTCACGCTCGAGGTGCAAACTACATCTGGGGACCCACAGTCAGAACTGTATTGGATATGGGTGGTCAGGACTGCAAGGCTATTCATTGCGATGAAAGAGGTAAGGTGACTGCCTTCCTGATGAATGACAAGTGTGCTGCGGGCACGGGGCGGGGCATGGAGGTCTTCGCCGACTTGTTATCTGTGCCTATAGATGAGGTTGGTCCGCTGTCATTTAAAGTTGATGAGGAGCCTGAGCCTGTTAGCAGCACGTGCGTCGTCTTTGCAAAATCCGACGCCATAGGACTGCTGCGTAAAGGATGGCCGAAAGAGAAAGTCTTGGCGGCGTTTTGCTCAGCGATGGCCAGCAGAGTGGCCGAGTTGCTTGAGAGGATAAATGTGGAGAAGGACTTCGTCATCACTGGTGGTATAGCCAAGAACATTGGAGTTGTAAAGAGGTTGGAGAATATAATTGGCATCAAGGCTCTGCCGATGAAGGAGGGATTTGATCCTATGATCGCCGGTAGCTTGGGGGCTGCTCTCTTCGCCAAGGCTCTTTACGAGAGAGAGCAAAAAGTGGCTTGAAGTTGTCTTAGAGATGATCGTTCATTACGGATATAAGGATGGCTCGGGAGAATACTTCATCAGCATAGACACTGACAAATGTAACAGTTGTGGCAAATGTGTAGACGTCTGCCCTTCTGGCGTTCTAGAAATGAAGACGATGTTTGTCGACCTTGAGGATGTGTTAGTGGCTGCAGTGACTGAGGGACATCGAAAGAAGATAAAATACAGCTGCGCCCCCTGTAAGCCGGAGAAGAATCCCCCATGTGCAGCGGCTTGTGAAAAAGGTGCAATAACGCACACCTGGAAGCCCCTGTAAGAATGCGAAGCTTGAGAGAACTCTCCTTCTTAGAAGATGAAGAAGATGGACACGATCACGCTAACGATAGACAACGAGGAAGTCAAAGCCGAAAAAGGCGTTACAGTGCTAGAGGCGGCATTGAGTGCAGGCATATACATCCCAGCTCTCTGTTATCATCCAGATCTGCCGCCAGCACCGAGAATGAAAATAGATGATCACGTTTATCGTGGCGGAGAACTCGTCAGAAAAAAGAATCCAGGTCCCAAAGATTTCGAGGGCTGTCAACTTTGCATTGTTGAAATCGAGGGCATGGAAGGTTTCCTCCCAGCATGTGACACGCTGGCTGAGGATGGCATGGTTGTTAACACAAATACTCGCCAAATCTTGGAACTACGACGCGAGAAACTTGCAAGGATACTTGCTAAACATCCTCACGCCTGTCTGATATGTGCTGAGAGGGAAGGTTGTAGTCGAGAACCTTGTTCGCTTAATGTGTCGGTGGAGGAGCGTTGCTGTGAGAAGTTCGGCAGCTGTGAGCTTCAGAAGGTTGCAGAGTGCATAGGGATTCCAGAAGATACTCCGCGCTATGTCTTCAGAGACTTTCCCATTGAAGAGACTACTCTGTTCGTTCGAGACCATAATCTCTGTGTAGAGTGTGGTCGTTGTGTGAGAGCCTGCAGGGACTTGCGGGGAGTAGAAGCTCTCGGCATTGTGTATAGTGGCGAAGGGTTTGTCGCTGGCACGGTGGGGCCTTCCCTTGAGGCTTCGGGATGTAGGTTCTGTGGAGCATGTGTTGAGGTTTGTCCCACAGGTGCAATAATGGACAGAGACCTTGGTTGGCCCGTGCGTGATGAAGACCTTGTCCCCTGTAAAAATGCCTGCCCTGCTGGTGTGGATGTTCCTCGATATATCCGTCTCATCTGTGAGGGGAGGTTTGCTGAGGCCGCTGCCGTGATTCGGGAGAGGGTTCCCTTTCCTCTTGTTCTTGGTCACGTCTGTCATCATCCCTGTGAGATCGTCTGTCGGAGAGGAAGATTGAATGAATCAATGACGATACGTGCCCTCAAGCGATTCGCCTTAGGACATGAGACCAGCCTACCAAAAGTCAAGCCCAAAACACAATCAGGCAAGCGAATAGCCGTCATAGGGTCGGGACCAGCAGGACTAACGGCAGCGTACCACTTAGCGAGGAAGGGGCACTCGGTGACTGTTTTCGAGGCGATGGCAGAACCGGGAGGTATGATGTGGATGGGTATTCCAGAGTTTCGCCTGCCAAAGGATGTGGTTCGGAGAGAGATTGAGAATATACTAGAGCAGGGTGTAGAGCTTAGGTTGAATACCCCTTTTGGGGATGATCTGACTTTGGATTATCTGAAGACTCAAGGCTACGGGGCTGTGTTCTTTGCTACAGGCGCTCAGGTGAGTAGGAGAGTTGGCGTCGAGGGTGAGGAGTTAGACGGCGCAGTACATGCCATACCCTTTCTGAAGAAGGTAAACTCTGGCGAGAAAGTTGACCTGGGAGATAGAATCGGAGTGATCGGTGGTGGCGACGTTGCGATAGACGCCGCCAGAACTGCTGTACGACTCAAATGCGGAGAGGTTCATCTTCTATACAGGAGGTCTAGAGAAGAAATGCCGGCAGACCCAGAACAAGTTAAGCAAGGAGAGAAGGAGGGTGTGAATGTTCACTTTTTGGTTGCGCCCAAGAGAATCCTTGGAAAGGATGGAAGGGTCACTGGGCTGGAGTGCGTGAGAATGCGGTTGGGGGAGCCTGACGAGAGTGGTAGGAGGCGTCCTTTGCCGATTGAGGGCTCGGAATACAGAATAGGTCTAGACGGTGTGATAGTGGCGATCGGTCAATCACCGGATGTTTCTTGTCTGCCTGACGGGCTCAAACTTACTAAACGAAACACGATAGCGGTGAACCCAGACACTCTAGAGACAAGTCTACCTGGAGTCTTTGCAGGAGGAGACGTTGTGACCGGTCCAGCCTCAATTGTTGACGCGGTCGCACAGGGAAAGAAGGCTGCGGTTTCTATAGACAAGTATCTTGGTGGCGACGGTGTCATTGATGAGACTCTAATCAAACCCGAGAAGCCTGATCCTTGGTTGGGACCGGAGGAGGGTTTCCCAGACAAGAGGCGTGTCCAAGTTCCGCATCTACCGATTGAGAGGAGGCTTCGAGACTTTTCCTTGGTAGAGCTTGGTTTTGATGTTGAAGAAGCCGTTGAGGAAGCGAAGCGCTGCCTGAGGTGTGATCTAAGGCTTGAGATATCTCCTGTAGTATTGCCGCCTGAGCGGTGGCTGGAGTTTAGCGCAGAGAATGTAAGCAAGGTCCCAGAGACGAGTGGCGTCTATCAGCTTCTAGATGAGAAGAAGGTAATAGTTTACATAGCTGGTACACCCAATCTGCGGCGTGACCTAGAGCAGCATTTGAAGACGATTCCGAAAGCTCGCTACTTTGGATATGAGGAGGAGCCTATGTACACGAAGAGGGAGAGTGAGCTCATCCAGAAGTTCCTGAAAGAGCATGGGAGAATGCCCGAGCTAAACGAGGAGTTATTGGACCTATTCTAGAAAGCGCGCGGGTTGTCTTAAACTCTTGATCGTAAACTGTTGCATGCTTTCCTATGGGTTCAACATGATTTGTCTAGCAGAAGCCTAATAGCACAACGATGATGGAAACCGTATTTGGTGTGAGGATAAGCGTAAATAGACGAAACTACTGAGGGCAGTCGGAAACGTTAAGCATTTCAAAAGAATACTGAACTGACAGATAAGAAGGCTGAAGTCTCAAGAGATGGAGTGAAAGTAGATGTGGATTGACCTTTTGGTTTCATTGCCTTTCATCTTCTTTCTATCCTTGTTTATTGGGTTGGTCTTCTATCTGGCTGGAAGGTTAGTTGGGGCGAGAGGGAAAGAGACCCCTGGCAAGGTTGCCCCGTACGCTTGCGGCGAAGATCTACCCGCGCGCAAGTTTCAGGTGGATGTTGAGAGATTCCTAGTCTACGCCGTCTACTTTCTCATCTTCGACATTCTTGCTTTCATACTTGCCACGTCGTTAAACACGCAGGGTATCTTCCCCGCTGTGTATGCAGTAATCGTGTTGATGGCGGTCGTTATCTTGCTTCCATTGTGGAAGCGAGGGTGAGATGATGAAGAGGATTAGGGAGAACGTGTGATCAAATGGTACTAGAAGGGATAGTGACACTCCTAGAGATCCTCCTATTCCCAGGCTTCCTCTTTCTCATTGGCCTAGCATTCTTTTATGAGTGGGTAGACAGAAAGTTCTTCGCCAAGCTTCAAAACAGGTATGGTCCACTATACACGGGTCCTTCTGGCCTGTTTCAGCCTTTAGCTGACTTCGTCAAGTTGCTCTCCAAGGAGGATGTCTTACCGATGGCGGCTGATAAGTTCATGTTTGGTTGTGCCCCCCTTTTTTTGCTGTCTTTACCGCTTTTTGCCTTGTTTTTTGTGCCAATGGCGGAGTTGACGGCCTTGCTCAGTTTTGAGGGTGATTTGATCTTCATGATGTTTTTGTTCACGCTGATTGCTGTAACGGTCTTCATTGCTGGCTGGAGCTCTGTCAACAGATTCAGCACGGTCGGGAGTGTCAGAGCCGGTTTTCAGATGTTGGGATACGAGATTCCCATGTGTCTCGTGATGGTGGGTCCAGCAATCACGGCCAAAACCTTATCTATTAGCCAGATTGCAGGTTGGCAATCTTCAAATGCAGCTTGGTTTGTCTGGCTTCAGCCTCTAGGCTTCGCCATATTCGTGTTATGCCTGCTCGCTGAGTTAGAATGGATTCCCTTTGACATTCCTGAGGCAGAAACTGAGATCGTGGCGGGGTGGATGACAGAGTTTGGTGGTCCGAAGTTGGCTTTGATTAGGCTTGGAAAGGATTTGGAGCTTCTATTGGGAGCCTCACTGGTCACGTCTTTGTTTCTGGGTGGTCCGAGCAGTTTGTGGATTATTCCGCCGATCGTGTTCTTTCTTATCAAGACAACCTTGGTAGTCATGCTTCTAACCACCTTGAGGGCGCTCTTCGCCAGATTCCGCATCGACCAGATGATTTCGGGAGCTTGGAAGTATCTACTTCCTCTTGCAGTTCTTCAAATCGTACTTATCCAACTCGGCCTAGGCTGATGTTGTCTGAGAATAGGCAGGAAGATTGGTTATTGCTTTTTTATCCGTGTTCATGTAATAAGTTCTTTTAGGTTGCTACTCAACTTATAATGAAGCTTGACGGAAACAAGAACATGAAAAAGCAAGGCATACTACTCAGGGACGCAGGGAAGACTAAACCGAAGAAAGTCAGCGGAGATAGCAAGTGGATTCTGAATCTCATTAACACCCCCGGCATCATTGCGGATCTTAATTATGATGTGGATTTCTTGAAGGCAAAGGCTTCTGGGGTGGCTTGGGGAAAGGGTTTATGCGCAGCCTGTAAGGGAGGCAAATTTCTGTGCGGAAAGACTCGTTGCCCCATGGTTGTCCGCTTGAAGTACTACTTCAAGACCTTGCCTTTGATCAGGGATAGAGATGTTGACGGTGCCTCTCCGCCTGGTGTTTTTGTGGGTCGAATTGGTTATCCCTACGTGTATGCGGGTCCTCTAGTCCCACCACTTCATGAAGATACAAGCCTCTACGACTTGCCTGAGCTGTGGTTCGGTAAGTCCATCGATGAGATCGTGGGCTTCAGGTCGATGTTGGTTCGTGGGAAACACAGGGTTCATGTGAAGAAGTTTGAGGAGGCTGGGCGGATCATGGATAGAACCCGTGAGCTTGCCCTGTCTGAGAGTTCAGTCGATGTTGAGTTGATGCTGAAGAAAAGACCAAGGAGAAGCCTTGTCTTGGATGACGAGGTTCAGCCTTTCGGTCCCTCCGCTCTCATGCGAGACCTAAATGTGGCATCGTCTCGTTGGGATCATCACATCGAAAAAGCCTATGGAGACACGGATCTAAAGGCAGCCGAGGCTGTCACGACGCTGTACCAGAAGGGAGTCTTGACTTCGAAGATTCAGAGAGCATTCAGCGTTGGAGCATTCGGCTTGAAGGATAATAGGCGTTTGGTGCCGACCCGTTGGAGCATCACGGCCGTTGACAGCATAATTTCAAAAGACCAAATCGAACAGATCAAGCTATACCCAGAGATCAGCGAGTACCGCGTCTATGAATCTCAGTATCTGGACAACAGATTCGAGGTTCTGATGATTCCAGGCGCTTGGAGCTATGAGGCCATGGAAGCCTGGTACCCAGGGACCATCTGGAACCCGAGCAGCCGCCACACAATCATGTTCTCTGACTGGGAAGGCTACGAGGGACGAACTAAATACGCAAAGATCGGGGGTTGCTATTATGCTGCCCGTCTGGCTGTAGGCGAATTACTGACAAAGGAGAGAAGGCAAGCGAGCGTGGTGGTACTTCGCGAGGCACATCCGGGCTACATAATGCCCGTGGGAGTGTGGCAGGTTAGGGAAAACGTTAGGAACGCCATGAAACAGAAGCCCTTGAGATATAACACGTTGAAGGAAGCACTGGCTAGGATAGCCAGCCGCTTCGAAATCCCGATGGAATACTGGATACAAAGTAGCAAAATGCTGCGAGGGGCTCTCTTTCAGAAGAAGATCACAAATTATGTGAGATTTTCATGATCGATTCTGGAGGCCGGCGGATAGCTCTTTAACCTTCTCTCTTATCTCCTTTAGAATTCTTCTATCTGACCCAGCTGGGAGGAAGTACGGGTCGTCGATATTCCAAACCAGAATCTTTTCGCTCACTTGAGGGTAATACTTGAGAAGGTGGTCTCTATGCTCGTTTTTCATCGCGACTATGAGATCATATTCTTCTACTTTTTTCTGCTCGACTCCTTCTGGAGTCTCTTTGAGGTTTTCCGAGGCGTTCTCTCTTTCTAGCAGAGTTCTTGCATTTGGGGCTATCTTTGATGCTGGGTGGGTCCCTGCCGAATCAACGGTAAGATCGCTTCGAAGTTTTTTCAAAAGGGCTTCTGCAACTGGGCTTCGGAAGCAGTTGGCTGTACAGACGAAGAGAATTTTCATGCCTTGGACTAACCCGCGGTTTTAAGGTGTGTTAGACTTTTGCTTGTTTTATCCATGAGATTATCTCTTCGATTGTGGGTTTTTCGCCCTTGGTAAGTTTTCCTCGCTCTATGTAGGTCGTTGCTATTGGTTCCAATTTTTGGCTTAGCTGGATTGGTTCTTGGCTGGCTAGGTCTTTTCTCGTTGTGATTCCAGCCTCTTCAAGCAGTTCTGTATGGATTTCTTTTATGCCTGGTATCATAAGTAGTTGGGCTATTGTCTGCAGGTGCCTTATCGTATCTCTAGTTGCCCGTGTCCTCTCCGCAAGAGTTCTTGGATCAGCGGCGACAAGTTCAGCAACGTTAGTTATTCCTATGGTTCGCAGCTCTCTTCCCAGCTGTGGTCCTATACCCTTTATGTCTTCTGGCTTGTTTTGGCCTGTCAGTTCTGGCTGCGGAAATAGCTCTCGCTCGAGTTTTTCAATTCTTTTCGTCATCTCTTTTATTTGAGTCATCTGTTTTTTCATTGCCTTTTCTAGTATGCTGTGGGTTTCTTTTGTTGCTCTTTCTAGGGTCATGTCCATTTGTTGCATCGATTTGGCGTGTTCCTCTTCCAGCCTACTCATCATTTCTTTCGTGACTCTTTGGAGGTTTTTGTTTGTCTCTTGTATCGCTTTTCCGTGTCTTTCTATTGTGGAGATTGTGTCTCTTCTCGTGTCAGCTAGGGTTGTGTTGATTTTGTTCATTAATTCTTCTCGGGCTTGTCTGCTTTTTTCCAGGTCGATAAGTAGGCTTGTTTGTGTGGTTTTGATGACGTCTGCGTTTTCTTCAATACCTTCCTCTAGTTTGTCCATTCTCCAGAATATATGCGGGTCGGGCAGTCTTCGGAAGGCGACTATGCAGGTTAGGGCTAGGAAGGCACAGGTGGTTATGACAGAAATCCAGAAGTAATCGCTTATCTTTATCTCGCCTACTACTTGGCTTATGAGGTATGGTCTAATCGTGCTTTCGGCGGTTCCTTCTATTCCATACATCACGGCATTGAATACATTTATGGCTGCTAGGAAAGTTAGGAACGCTAGTATCCAGACGATTATTCCCCTCTTCAAGTGGGCTGACATTTTCTATCTCCTTCTACACGTTTTGTTTGGTGGATGCTTATGTGATTTTCCTCTTTCACAAGTAAAGAGTAAGAAACTACGGAAAGCCGCGCTTTTGACTGTGGCTACTCTAAGTCTGGTGGCAAGGTTACGTTCCCCGCGCGATGCCCTAGAATGAGGCTCACAATGAGATTAGGTATCAGTCCTTGAGCTGAGTTGCTATTTTCTTTCCAAATTCTTTGCATTTGGGAAGCTCTTCTTCTACGAGGGGTCCTTCCATGCCTTGAACCTTAATTGATAATCCTGAAGCTATCTGCTTCAAACCGGGAACCTTTTCGTTTATTCTCTTCTCCATCTTCTTCACAGCCTTCTCGAAGTCTTCTCCTAGGTAGGTATCGAAGATAGCAACCCATTTTGCCTTTAAGTCAAGCTTTCCAAGTTTGTCAATGAACTTTCTGATAGTCCGAGAGGGTCCACCCCAATGATTTGGTGCCCCTATCACCAATGCGTCAGAATCAGCTACCTTTTCAAGGTCGACTTCTTCAACATCACTGATTGCAATCTCAACTCCCGCAACCTCTCCTATTCCTTCCACGATCTTCTCTGCCACGAGCTTTGTGTTGCCATACTTCGTGTCATAAACAACAAAGACTTTTACCGTGAGTTATCCCTCCATCACACTCTTTATTTCATACTAGTCATAATCTTCTCTCATATTATTTCTTTTCAACTAGAAGATGCACGAAGATGCAGAATACATGATGGATATAGTGTTGGCATATCTGATTACTCCAACTATGCCTATTGGCTTTGGCTGTCCAATTGAGAGAAGGTGAAGCATGCGCAAAGAGGAATGACCTGATACTTTATCAGTTTAGGTGGGTGGTCTCTTCCTGGAAGCAGGCTGTCCCATCGGAGGAAGACCTTTCCAAGGCAGTGGCAGTTTAAGGAGTAATCTTCCTAGAAGAGTTCTGAACATTTCTTGCGTAAGTGGGTAGATGGTGAACGCCCTTGCGTCCCTGAAGTATCTCTCTAGGGGATAGTCCTTGGTATATCCATATCCACCGAAGATTTGAAGAGCATCGCTGGTGACTTTGAGAGCCATCTGGCCCGAGAGGATTTTTGACGAGAATATCTCGATGGGGTTTGGTTGTCCCTTTTCGGCAGAGGTGGCTGCTCGGTAGATTAAGAGTCTAGCAGCGTCTATGGATGTGATCATGTCCCCGAGCATGAACTGTACAGCTTCAAAGTTTCCAATCGTCTGGTCAAAGGCTTTCCTCTCCTTGGCGTATTTAATCGCTTCTTCCATAGCTGCTCTGGCTATTCCCACGGAGATCGTCCCTATCACTGGGGCTCCCGCTCCGCTCATGGCTATGATTTGCGGAACGCCCATACCCTCCTTTCCGAGCAGATTTTCCTTTGGGACAGCACAGTCTTCGAAGATAATCTCTCTACTTGGCATGCCTCGGAGCCCAAGCTTCTCCTCCGTTTTCCCGAATTCCAAACCTGCTGTCCCTTTCTCAATAAGTAGCGTTGACAGTCCAGCGGCGCCAGGGGCATCTGAAGTTCTGACGAGCACCATGTAGAGGTCTGCCTCTCCAGCGTTGCAGGCGAAGAGTTTTGACCCATTCAAGATGTACCTATCCCCCTTCGGAGTAGCCCTACACTCAAGAGCGGAAAAGTCAGAACTCGCTACGGATTCGGTGCGCGACTCAGTAGCCAACATCTCTCCCCTAGCCAGTCTTGGCAGATACTTCCCGCGCTGATCGTCTGTGCCAAAGGCTAACAATCCCTGTTCTACAAACACCTGAGGAACAAAGGCCATTGCGGTGGATGCGCAGGCGGCGGCTATCTCCTCCACAGCCACTAAGAGGCTTGTGAGTCCCATGCCGGTGCCACCAAAGGGAGGAGGAACAATCATCCCGAACAAGCCAAGCTTCGCCATCTTCTCTATGTTCTCTCTTGGAAACTTGGCAAGCCTATCGGTTTCGGCTGCTAGAGGCGCTACTTCCTTTTGCGCGAATTCCCTTACACTCTTTCGGAGTGTCTCCTGTTCCTTGCTGAGCGAGAAATCCACATTCTTTCCTCCTTCAGGTCTTCTACAGAGTGGGCGAGAGTGAATATAGCGCTTTGGATGTAAAAGAATGGATGCTGAGTTTTCTACTGCTAGGGGCCCAGGTGTCCTGTTGTCGTTTGGGCTAGTGTGGTTGTCAGTCCCGCCTTTAGAAGTGCTTTTCGTGCGCTTCGCATCTCATCAACAGTCGGCCGATTCATATCCCGTCTACGAAAACTTGGGAAGTAGTCGAGGAGGCAAACTTGCACCTCTGGGTTCATGCTGGCTATTCTCTCACCTATCTCCTGAATCTCATCTAGGGTTATGAAGTATTTGTTGTAGGGGATGCCTAATCCAACAAAAAGTTGACCTGGATGATAGTTCTCGATAATGTACTCCGCGATTGACCAAGCATTCTTTAAATAGCTCTCAGCGAGACATCTATCAGCGATTCCCGTGATTTTCATGAAAGTCTCTGTTCTCAGCCCTTTCAGGTCTGGCCCGATGTCTGAAACTCCAACGTCTACAAGCCTATCTACATACTCTGGAGTTAGTATAGTTGCGTTTGTGTCAAGGTGCAGCCTCGCCTGTGGATCGGGATTGAGCCGCTTCAGCTCCTGAAAAAACCTTGTCAGCCACTCCTTGTTCAGTGTGGGCTCTCCGCCGGAAATAGCCATACGATCCACACCGTACTTTTTCCTTTCTGCGGTCAAGATGGCTGCTGCTTCGTGTGGTGTCAAAGCCTCAGCCACGTTGTCATAGGTTACAGTGTAGTTCTGGCACTGAGGGCAACGGAGATTGCAGCCATGGGCGAAACAGGCTACCTCGACAAAGCGCGCGTGACTTTTCTTCACCCACCATGGTGTGCCAACTCCGCCAACTGGATGTGGCATGAAGCCTGAGATCTTCCTGAGTGGAATGTAGCCATCAGGCAGTTCAAGCCTAATATTCATTCTATCTTTGATGGGCGTGATACAGGCTGGTTTGACTTTTCCGTCGACGGATATGGCACAGGCGAAACATCCACCAGTCTCGCATGGAGCGAAAATCTTGCCACCTCCAGGAAACCTACTAAACTCTAAGCCCAGTAGTTCAAGCGCTCGTTTTACCGTTATCCGCTCAGGCACAGCAAAATCGGTGCCGTCTACGGTGATTTTAATATACTTTCGAGGAACCGTATCCCTAACTCGCCTGACAGCTTGATAAGGACAAGCCACTAGGCATATGCCACAATCAACACAAGCCGTCTCAAAACGCTCGACACTCGGCTTGCCAACGCCTGCACAGACGAAATGTTCAGTGCAGAAGCCGCAATCCATACATTCCTCGGAATCTCTGCGACAGATGTAAAAGGAAGTCAACTACTTTAGGTTCTCCTAGATTCTAGAAGATTGTTCTAGAGGTTTTCTTCATTTTCTTCGAAAAAGTCCGCAAGCTTCCTTGTCTCAGATCGAGTTAGGGCCTCTGCACATTTCTTGGGAGTCAAGGCTTTGTACTCCAGCTTCAAAGTTTCCAGTAGTCTCTGGACGCCCTTGCCTAGCTGAGGAGCCACGAGTATCCCCCTCACTTCACGATTGACAGTGTCCTTGATGGAGTCGACATATCTTGCCAGTTGCAGAGCCGCCTGCCGTCCAGCTGTTTTCCGTTTGATCTCAACAACCACAAACTTGCCATCTCCATCGATTCCATAAACGTCAATGAAACCCGGCTCAACTTTTTTCTCGTAGGTGATTGGTCTAAAGTCTGCTTCGAGCAGTGAAGGGTCCGCCAATATTGCTCTCTGCATGTCTTCTTCACTTGCATACAGGAAAAACCTTCCAGTGTCAACCAAACTCTGAGCAGAGATCAAAAACAGACGGTCGAAAAATAGCTTGACAGACTCCGAAGGTTTTCGTCTAATGGCTCTGATCTGCAAAATGTCATCTTTAACACTGGTTTGAAAGACACAGCCTGGCGGTTGCCAGTTCACAGGCTCATAGCCTATGGGTCTGTGAATTAGGACTGAGCCGTCCTCTTTGATTATGACGATTCGTTCGCCGGGCTCCAGCTTAGAGCTTGCCCTTCCTCTGTAGTCCACCCAGCAGTTTCCGATAATCAGTAGCAGCTTTCTCGAGGAGAGTGCCTGCCTGACAACCTCTTCAGCCTTTTGAACATCTGGGTTCTCTAGGACTGCAAGCATGTGGTAGGAGTAGATGTTGGCTTGTTTATAGTTTTTCTCCGTATGCGTGCATCGTTTTAGGAAGGTAACACGTGGGCTTTCAAGTTATGAAGTATTCTTTTGCGTTGCCGTAACTTTTGCTGTGGCCATCTGAATTCGCTGAAGGCAAGAGCGACACCTTTCTCTGTACAGTCTGTTATCTTATGTAGTGGGGTTCTCTGTCTTTCGTTAACTTAGTTAGGACGTTGATTAGTAGAAAGTCGAAGTTCTTGCCCCATAGGAGCCAGCGTAAACCATGGTAGAAACGCAGGAATTCTAGTCCTCTTCCAGTGAGGCGGTAGAACTTTTCTCTCTTTTTCTCCACGCTAATCAGATTTAGAACCATCAAGGTAGGCATATACTTCTCAAGAAGCTTACGATCCAAACTGCATTTAGCAATAATCTCTGATTCTTTAGAACCTGAAATCGCCATCCGAAGAATGTCAGCAATGACGTCAAACTCGTTTCTGTCCTCTGCCATCAACGTACCGCCAAGTTGAAGAGACGAGTTAAGAACTATAATCGTTATTTCAGTCTCGACAATATGATAAAACCGATAGTAGAAGTACACAAGGCTGAATACCAGAAGATAATTCCTGAAATCTTTACAAGCAGACATGTATAGATAAGACTTCTGGACTGACATCGGTATGTGGAAGAGAAAACTTGAGGTCATGCTCCATTACAATCAAACCGCCGTCAGTTATGATGCTCAATATGCTGAGGAACAGAACGCGAAGATAAGAGCAGCGTTGAGCGACGCCCATTTGAGAGAAGACGGTCTCGTACTCGACATGGGTTGTGGAACAGGCCTACTCTTCCCCAATATTGCTGACAAAGCTAGACTCCTTGTTGGCTTAGATATCTCCCCAAATCTCCTAAGACAGGCACAGAAGCATGCAAAACAATATCCCAACATCGCTCTTGTCCAAGCAGACGCCGATCACACACCCTTCAAAAATCAAACCTTTCATACCCTCTTCGCCATAACTTTGCTCCAAAATATGCCCGAACCAACAGCCACGCTAGAAGAAATGAAGAGAATAACAAAACCAGAAGCCGTGATAATCCTGACATCACTGAAGAAGAAATTCACCCGAGAAGCTATTACAGAAATCCTCGAAAAGACAGGCCTGAAAGTCACCACTCTAAAAACTAATTCAAAGATTAAAGACCATATAATCACATGCCAAAACCAAGCTTTTCCCAATGAAAATCATGCTACGCAAAGACGCAAAAGGCAAGAGGAAAATAGATAAACCATAATTCTGTCCATAACATTTTTCGGCAATCTGGACACCGAAAACGCAACAGTTCCTTTCCACAGTGTTTACGATCTGGGCTTTTCTAAGATCTTTGAGAGATATGCGTATGCTTGATCGTTACGTCTGTCTTTCCATCTCCTCCGGCGCTGCCGGATCCCCTATGTACGTCGCGGGATCCGATGCATGCCTGAGGCTCTTTTAACGTTTAAATGGGTGTGTGGCGCACATCGTTATTTGAGGCACCTACATTGTCGTTTGAAGAGGAAAAAATAATCTACTTTGCCAAGAGAGACCATTCAAGCTTGGACAAGATGTTGGAAAGAGTGAAAGAGAGGGCTGAAGAGCTTGGAATCAGAAGTATTGTGGTGGCTTCCACCAGCGGAGAAACGGGCGTCAAGGTCTCCGAGATATTCAAAGGCTACAACGTGGTCATAGTGACCCATCACTTTGGATTCCGTGAACCCAACTCAATAGAGTTGACTGAAGAAAACCGAAAGAGAATCTTAGCGAATGGTGGGAAGATACTTACAACGACCCACGCTCTAGGTGGTTTAGGCAGGGCTGTCAGAAGAAAGTTCGACACCGTACAAGCGGACGAGATCATTGCTAATACACTTCGAATCTTTGGGGAGGGAATGAAAGTCGCCGTCGAGATAGCCCTAATGGCCGTTGATTCCGGGCTGATAAGAACGGATGAAGACGTTATTTCTATAGGTAAATGGGACACCGCTATTGTCGTAAGACCAGCCAACGTGTCAAACTTCTTCAACATCAGAGTTAAAGAAATCCTGTGTAAGCCGCATCTCTAGAAAACTGGGTTTTTGCATACATCTCGTAGTTCAAACTTCATGGAGACTAGGGCCGAATATATTCAATGTCGATGACATGTTTGCCTCTGAAAGCAAAAATAGGCTGAGATTTCAGATAAGAAACGTTGAGGGCACAACTCAGTATGCACAAATGACTCCTCCCCCAGCATCTTCATGCAACTCAAACAGGTAAACCGTATTAGTGATCTCTTGAAATACCTAACATAGGGCTACTCACTTGAAACTCATCTTCAAAGAAGTAAATGACAACGACGAGTTGGACAGACTTTCACAAGAAGTGATTTCGGAGATTCCGAAAGCTCCAACTATTGAAATGGCTTATCCCGATGTCTTTCATCCAAGCTCTTTGCTTTCCAACTTCAATGTTAGAGATGACAGTAAAACGATAGCGGCTTTCAAAAATGGGCAACTCGCAGGATTAGCTTCTCTCATCTGGTCAAAACAAACCTTTCTCCCACCAAGTTTTCTAAACAGAGTCTTCTTCATCTTGAGGCTCGAAGAAGCAAAGGACATAGAAGACGAATTGATGCGGAAGGTTGAGAGCATATATGCGAAGTTGAATGTGTCAGAAATAAGTTACATAAGAACAAACCCCGTTGAGAAGCTTTCTCCAACAGAAAGAAAACTTGGAAAGCATGGATACAACAAAAAGTTTTCAATGCGGCGAATGGCGAGAACCCTAGATAACATTCCGAAACTCGAAACCGAGTTAACTCCTAGTTTGCGTCGCGTAAGATGGGAGGAGCAAGATCTGATGCTTTTTATGAAGACATGGGCTAGAGGCTTCGGCTGGTTGGCCAAGTACATAGAGCCTGCTTCAAAAGGAATGACAAGAAGATTGCTGGAAAGAAACAGACGTGACCCTAATACTTGGATCAATTTTCTGGTCGAGATTGAAGGTCAACCCGTAGGAACAGCCGCTTTTCTCACTTTTCCAAAATCAGCCTACGTGGTTAACGTTTCCACACTCAAGAAATTCAGGAAGAGAGGAATAGCTACCCGTACCATGATAAATCTCATGGAATGGTGTGAAGCAAAAGGAATGAAATATATAACCTTGGACGTGGAAGCTGATGAAAACGCTGCACTAAATCTTTACAAAAAACTTGATTTCAAGGAGTATGGGGAATCCGCAGGATATGTCAAGAAATTCAACCATGAACAGGCGCATTAATTCTTAAAGAACATGCATGCCTGATGTACACCATCTGAATTAAGATAGTACATTTATCCATTATGAAGCGGACCCATGTTCATTTAATCTTTCACGAAGTAACCATTATTCTTCAACAAATAGAAGACATTTTATAGACGTTCGAACCACCCAACCAAAGTGGCCTGAATGCTGGCAGACGCTGCCCTAATTAATGGAAACGTAATCACCATGAACCCATCAAAACCACAAGCCCAAGCAATAGCCATCAAACACAACAGAATAATAGAAGTCGGCAAAAACGAAGAAGTCGAACCATTAATCAAGAAACACACACGAGTCATCAATCTAAAGGGAAAAACTGTTCTCCCAGGCTTTATAGACACCCACACGCACATCGTGGGATTCGGAAAAGCACTGACCGAAGTCAATCTGAGAAACATCCGATCCATCAAAGAAATGCAGAAGAAACTGGAAAGACGCGCAGAGGAGACACCAGAAGGAGAGTGGATTCTTGGTCACGGATGGGACCAGGATCGCCTAGAAGAAAAACGATACCCTTCGAGATGGGACCTAGACAAGTTCTCACCGAACAACCCTGTGGTCTTCACTCGCGTTTGTGGTCATTTATACGTGGTTAACAGCACAGCGCTAGAAAAAGCCGGGATAACGGCAGAAACTATTCAACCGCTTGGAGGAAAAATCGACAAAGATCCAAAAACAGGTGAACCCACGGGGATTTTGCGTGATAACGCCATTGATCTGGTGGATAAGGTGATGCCAGAGCCCAGCGAACAACAACTAACGGAAGCCTGCAGTCTAGCATGCCAGAAGGCCGTCGAGGCAGGATTGACAAGCGTCCACTGGATCATCCATTCTGCCGCTGAAATCCGTGTTATCCAGAAGCTTCGAGCACAGAATAAACTGCCTTTGCGAGTCTACGTACTAATTCCTGTGAGGTTTTTAGATCACCTAATTCATGTGGGTTTATCCACGGGCTTCGGTGATGATATGGTGAGGATTGGAAGTGTCAAGATTCTTTCGGATGGCTCGTTGGGCGCTCGCACCGCAGCCTTGGAAGAGCCATACAGCGATGCTCCCTCAACAAGGGGGATGATGCTTTACAGTGAGGAGAGGCTGCGAGAACTGATTATGAGGGTTCATGAGGCTGGTCTGCAGTTGGCTGTCCATGCCATTGGCGACCGAGCGATGGATGTTGTGCTAATAGCTGTTGAGAAAGCTTCGAAGAAGACGCCCAGAAGAGATTATCGTCACCGCATAGAGCATGCCTCTGTTCTGAATGAAAAACTGATTGAGGGCATGAAGAGGCTGAAGATGATAGCTTCTGTACAGCCACACTTCGTCGTCTCCGATTTCTGGGTCATGGATCGCTTGGGTTCGAAGAGAGCCAGATGGACATACGCCTTTAAGACTCTTATTCAAGCTGGCATTCCAATTGTAGGTGGGTCAGACTGTCCAGTCGAACCTATCAGTCCGTTGCTGGGTGTTTGGGCGGCTGTCTCGAGAGAGTCGTTTCCAGAGGAGAGGATCAGCGTTGAGGAGGCTTTGCGCATGTACACTGTAAACGCGGCCTTTGCTTCTTTTGAGGAGGATATTAAGGGTTCAATTGAGGTTGGCAAGCTTGCCGATCTCGTGGTTCTTTCTGATGATCCTCGAAGCGTCCCGCCAGTTGAGATTAAGAACATTGAGGTTGAGATGACCTTTGTAGGTGGCAGAATGGTTTATGGAGATGGTGGAGTATAGATTTGATTTAGGTTTATGTAAAAGCTGACATGTACCTGTAGATGAGCCCTGATGAGTACAGACATTTGCAGAGAGATCATCGAGTTCATAAAGGAAATCCCAAACCCAACTAAAGAAGATGTTAACATAGCTAAGCTTAGGATTGCTAGCAAGCACGCTCTCGATCATGTTCCTCCAAACTCGTCGTTGATAAGCCACCTAAAGACTGACGAAAAGAGCAGCCTACTTCCTCTACTGCAACGTAAGAAAGTGCGCACAATCTCAGGCCTAACCGTGGTTGCGGTGATGACCAAGCCTTGGCCGTGTCCAAAGGAGAATCCGTGTGCGTACTGCCCCGGCGGACCACCTTATGGATCTCCTCAGAGCTATACTGGTCACGAGCCAGCTGCTATGAGAGGTGTACAGAACGATTTTGACCCTTACAGACAGGTTAGGCATCGCATCGAGCAGCTTGACGCGATTGGGCATACAGTTGATAAGATGGAGATAATCGTGATGGGTGGAACGTTTCCAGCCATGCCACTGGATTATCAAGAACACTTCGTCAAGCGATGCCTAGACGCAATAACCAGAAAAGAGAGTCAGTCCTTGGCCGAGGCGAAGACGCAGGCAGAGGAAAGCCAAATGCACAACATCGGGATCACGGTGGAGACGCGTCCCGACTGGGCTAGGAGAGGGCACGTTGACCATATGTTGTCGATGGGTGTGACCCGGGTAGAGCTGGGGGTCCAAAATGTCTACGATGACATCTACAAGCTTGTTGATCGGGGACATACAGTTGAGGATGTTGTTGAAGCGACCCGTACGTTGAAGGATGCGGGTCTAAAAGTGTGTTATCATCTCATGCCGGGCTTGCCTGGGTCAAGCTACGAGAGAGATCTGAAAGGATTTGAAAGGATTTTTAATGATCCCGACTTCAAGCCGGATATGTTGAAGATCTATCCTTGTCTCGTTCTCAAGGGGACAAAGCTCTATGAGTGGTGGAGGAACGGAGAGTACGAGCCATACACGACCGAGGAGGCTGCAGAGCTTATTCTTGAGGTGAAGAAGATGATTCCTCCTTGGGTTAGGATAATGCGTGTTCAAAGAGACATTCCAGCTCATTTAATCGAGGCTGGGGTGGACCGAGGTAACCTTAGGCAGATAGTTTTGAGGAAGCTGAGGGAGCAGGGATTGCGGTGTCGCTGTATAAGGTGTCGTGAGGTAGGACACAGATGGTTGAAGGACAAAGTGAAGCCGAACCCAGAGGATGTTGAGATTCTTACCGCTAAAGGGGCGGCTTCAGAGGGAGAGGATATTTTCATCTCAGTAGAAGACACAGCCAAAGATATTCTCATCGGCTATCTCAGGCTACGCATTCCATCAGAAAAAGCTTACAGATCCGAAATCAGTCCCGAGACAACTTCGATTGTCCGTGAACTTCATGTTTATGGACCCTTGGTTCCTGTTGGAAAGCATTTAGCCAAAGCTTGGCAACACCAGGGCCATGGAGAAGTCCTGTTGTCAAAGGCTGAGCAGTTGTCTTTTGAGGAGTACGACAGGAGAAAGATAGTCGTTATAAGCGGGCTCGGGGCAAAGCAGTACTACAAGCGGCTCGGTTACGATTATGACGGACCCTACCTTTCTAAAGTGTTGGAGAGATAGAGCTTGAGTGGAGCGTTTCCAGGCTACAGAGGCAATGCATTACAGATTCTGAAGGATGCTGGCGCTGAAATTGGAGACATCATCCGCATAACGAAAGGCAAAGAAACCTATGAGGGCATACTTATCCCCAGATCTGAATACGGCGACGAAAAGCATATTGTGATTAAGCTGAAGAGCGGCTACAACGTCGGCATCCGAATCACCCCAACAACCCAGATAGAAAAAGTCGGAGTGGGAGCCAAACCAACATTCAAACCTCCACCACCCCCAAAACAAAGACCCGGCCTACCCAGCGTATCTGTCATAAGCACAGGCGGAACAATTGCAAGCCGAGTCGACTACAGAACAGGAGCAGTGCGCCCAGCCCTCTCGGCGAGTGACCTGTACAGCGTCGTCCCAGAGCTCTCAGAAATAGCTATGATAGAGGCAAAGATTCTCTTCAGTCTGTTCAGCGAAAACATAACCCCGAAACACTGGTCAGAGACGGCGAAGGCGGTGGCGAGAGAGATTGATAAGGATATTGCGGGAGTCGTTGTTGCACATGGAACAGACACCTTAGCGTATACAGCCGCTGCACTAAGCTTTGCCTTACAAGGCCTACCAGTACCTGTCATAATTGTGGGTTCCCAGAGATCTGCAGACCGCCCGAGCTCAGACGCGGCAACAAACCTTATAGGCGCTGTCAGAGCAGCGGCCAAGGCACCTTTCGCTGAGGTGGCTGTTGCCATGCACGAGACTGTCTCAGATAAATCCATAGTGTATCATAGAGGAACGAAGGTGAGAAAGTGTCACACAAGCCGCAGGGACACTTTCAAATCGATAAACACCATATCCCTGGCCAGAATGGAAGATGGAGAGATCGCAATGTTAGTTGAAGATTATCAGATGAGAGACCCTAATCGAAAGCTTGCTCTAAAGACTGATTTTGATGATAGAGTGGCACTTGTGAAGTTTTATCCTGGACTGGATCCAAAAATCATCGAATGGTGCATCGACAACGACTATAGGGGCATAATTCTTGAGGGAACTGGTCTTGGCCATGTAGGCAACTACTGCTTCTCAGCAATCAGGAATGCCATGAAGAAAGACATGGTTGTCGCCATGACCTCCCAGTGCATCTGGGGGCGAATAGACATGAACGTCTACGATCAAGGTCGTGATCTATTAGCAATGGGAGTGGTCCCTCTCGAAGATATGTTGCCCGAAACAGCCCTAGTGAAGCTCATGTGGGTTTTTGGACAGACAAAAGACACAGAAGAAGCGAAGAGGCTTCTCACAACGAACATAGCCCATGAAGTCTCACCGAGAACTCTCCCTCAAGAAGAGTAGCGAGGAAAAGGCATGAAGATCGACTATCGCAAAATCGGTTTGAAAGCTGGGCTTGAGGTTCATCAGCAACTGGCCACAGAGTCCAAGCTCTTCTGCTCCTGCAAGCCCAATCTCTTCAAAGGAGAGCCCGAAATCACTTTCGTAAGGAGGCTGAGACCGACCCAGAGCGAATTGGGACAGATCGATCCAGCTGCACTTTTCGAGTTTCAGAAGGGCGTCAAGATACTTTATGAAGCAACAGGAGACACAGCCTGTCTTGTGGAGATGGATGAGGAGCCGCCCCATGATCTCAATCAGGAGGCAGTGGAGATTGCTCTTATTGTTGCTTTTATGATGAAGGCAATGCCTGTTGATGAGATTCATGTCATGCGGAAAGCTGTAATAGATGGTTCAAACACGACGGGTTTCCAGAGGACCTGTGTCGTCGCTCTCGGTGGAGAGCTGGAGGTTGGGGGGAAGAAGATTCCCATCGAGCATATAAGCATCGAAGAGGACGCCGCGAGAAAGACTGGGCAGCAGGGTGCTGTCATCAAATATCGCATTGACAGACTGGGGATCCCGCTGATAGAGGTTGCGACTGCACCGGTTCTCTACACGCCAGAGGAGGCTGAGAAAACTGCCTTGGCGATTGGGCGAATCCTTCGAGCCACGGGAAGAGTTAGGCGAGGTTTGGGAACGATCCGCCAGGACCTCAACGTCTCGATCCGAGATGGAGCATTGATTGAGATAAAGGGTGTTCAAGAGCTTGAACTGGTATCAAAGATTATCGAGAATGAGGTTCAGCGTCAACTCAGTCTTCTCAAAATGAGGGATGAGCTGCTGAAAGAACGAGGAGTAAGAATCGAAAGCATGAAGGACGACTTCGTCGACGTAACCTCAATCTTTGGACAGACGGGGTGCAAAGTCCTTCGGAAGGCTATCGAGCAGAAGAAACGAGTATTAGCCGTAAAACTGCCTAAATTTGGTGGTCTGCTCCAAAGAGAGCTTGCGTCCGGCATGAGACTTGGAAGGGAGATAGCTGATATTGCCAGTTTCTGGGGGCGGGTTGGCGGGATCTTTCACACAGACGAATTGCCAGCCTACGGCATAGTGGCTGAGGAGGTTGATACCCTTAAGCAGCTTATGAAAGCAGAAGCGCAAGACGCCGTTGTTTTTGTTGCGGATACGCTAGAAAACGTGACCGATGCCTTGAAGGCTGTGACCAGAAGAGCGAGAGAAGCCCTGGAGGGGGTTCCAGAAGAGACGCGTGCAGCAAATCCGGATGGGACAACCAGATACATGCGGCCTAGGCCTGGAGCAGCTAGGATGTATCCTGAGACTGATGTCCCGCCAATTCAGCTTTCGGAAAATTATCTTCAGAGGCTGCGTGCCTCTCTTCCTGAGATGCCTGAAGAGAAGATGGGGCGTTTGATGAGGGAGTATGGTCTTAATCGGAAGCTGGCTAGGCAGATTCTCGATTCGGAGTATGCTGGTCTGTTTGAGGATGTTGTTAGGGAGAGCGGGGTTTCGCCGACTGTTGTGGCGGTTGCCTTGACTGAGACTTTTAAGGCTTTGAGGCGTGATGGGGTTCCGGTGGAGAATGTTGGGGATGAGCAGCTGAGGGAGTTATTTGTTCTTCTTGGCTCTGGAGAGACGACTAAGGAGGCGATACCTGATGTTCTGACTTGGCTTTCGAGGCACGAGGGCGCGACTGTGAGGGAGGCTGTTGAGGGTTTGGGGTTGGGGATGCTGTCGGAAAGAGAGCTTCTGTCAATCATTGACGAATTGATAGGTCAGAATAAGCGTCTTGTGGAGGAGCGTGGTATGGGTGCTTTTGGGGTTCTGATGGGGATGGTTATGCAAAGGGTCAGGGGCCGTGCCAAGGCTGAGCTGGTCGGTGAGACTTTGAAGAAGCGCTTGGCTGAACTTGTTGGTTAGTTTGTGTTTGTGTGTGCGCTGGCATAGGTCTAGGTTCTACATGAAGAAAATATGCTACAAATATGCTCGCCATCAGTCAAGCGTGCGTTTACGTGTCCGTCTTGTCTTTCTTCAGCTTCCACACGCAGTCTTTGCAAAAGCCGTCTACTAGGAGCGTGGGAGAGTGGAGCAGTTTTGAGTACATGAAGTCGATGGGGTCTGTGTGGTGGCGTAGGCCTCTGTTGTGGCCGAGTCCGTGAGCCACAAGCCTGTCTGAGAATTTCTCGTTTACTCGAAAGAAGGAGACGACTCCTACGTTTTCATCGACGTAGTCGTGAACAAGATAGGTTGCTCTTTTGAAGTTTGTTCTGTCAAAGAAATAGTGCACTGCAACTACTGGATCCGCTGTTATTCCCAGCAAGAGCGTCATTAATCCGTTTGAGTATCTTATCTTTTTGACTCTGTTAATCAGTTTTTGGAAGAGAAAGGCGCCGTAGGATTCTGTGGTTGTGGCTACTTTGAAGTCGTGTGTCAAGACGAGTTTTCCGATGTATGTTATGTCGTCCCATGTTTCTGTTGGGAAATAGCTGCTTGCGTCTTCAACGATCTTGACTAGGTCTTTCCCGTTTTCTTGTTCTCCGTTGATTGTTAGAAGCGTTATTGACTGCATAATTAAGACTTACGAAAGACTAAATAAAGCGGTGATTACGATCCGCAGCATATTTCAGAAATCGGACTATTGGGAGGGCGTCTACGAGCTATTCGGTTCAACGTTACATGATAAACCCTAAAAGGTGGTTTATTGTATGTCTTTTCGAGTTGTTTGGAGGTATGCGACATGGGTAAAATTCAAGTGAAAATTAAGACAGGTTTCGGTGAGGTTGTTGTTGAGGGTGAGAGTTCGCAGGAGATTCTTGACTTGCTGGGGGCGATGTCGCCTAAGTTTATGGGTGAGATAGATGGTTTGGTGTCGTCGAAGTTGGCTGTGCCCATTAAGTCCCAGCTAGAAGGCATAGTTGAACTCACGACTGAGGGTCCTATAATTACGACTAGGGAGAAGCTTACACATTACGAGGCTGTTGGGTTGACTTTGTATGCTTCTGAGGGTAAGACTCAGACTGCTGCTGGGCTGAGCCGGTTGCTTGAGTTGGGTGGGATTAGGTCCCAGGTTCCTGCGCGGTTGAATGAGATGGCGAAGCGGGGTTTGGTCTTTAAGCCTGATCCGTCTAGGGCTGAGTGGAGGTTGACTGCGCAGGGTGAGAGTTGGGTTGAAGATGAGGTTTTGGTGAAGGTTCAGGGTGGAAGTGGTTAGGAAGCGGTTCACACACAGACAGAGGTCTAGACACCAGTCTAATGTATGAGCCAAACAGGCTCCAAATTTGAGGGTTAGGTGATTGTGACTCTTCTTGGCTAGACCTTGAACCATTCGGGGTTACTATGCGTCTGCAAAAAAGTTATGAGATCAGTTCCTTACGTTTCCTGTAAAATATGGTTTGCGCGCGTAGGTGCAAACCGTCTTTCTCGCTTGATGAAGCGTTCAACCTGCTGGAGCAGGAACTGTACTTGGGCTCGTTTCTCCATTGGAGCAGAAGTCTCTGAGACGCTTAGGTCTCCGAGGCTGAAGGATAATCCGACTGCTGAGCCGCCTGTGATGTGACAGTAGCAATAGATTGTGGCCAGATTACGGATGGCATTAGCCTCGCCCTCAGTACAATCTTGATCATCAAGCGTTCTTCCAATCTCGTCGCTGAGAAAGGCAGCAACCTCATCCACAAAAGCCATAACATCATTATCACTTATGTCATCTGATGTCAAGCCCAGACGCTTACGCACTTCATCAGCTGTGACCGCAACCATGAATAATCAAGAAGATTCAGCGGGAAGAAGGGTTTAAACAAATTTGAACATAGAAACTAAATGATTAAAAGTCACCAACGACGCTTGCCATACCTTCCCACCCACAACTCATTTTCTCGCACTTCTTTTGCAGGAAGCTCCATATCAAAGAAGCTTTTCATACGTAGTGCCAAAAGAGCTATGGACTTACCCTTTGACGTTAAGCGATTGATTCTCTTCCGATCGGGGAACTTGCTGAAGATCAATTGATTTCTCCTTAGCGCAGGTAATAACCGGCTTAGATGTTGTGGTGTTATTCCTACGCGCTCTGCGAGTTCGCCGCACTGCAGTTCGCCGTCAAGAAGCGCAATCAGAATCTCTGCTGAGGTTGTGAGTAGGAGTCTTTCAATTTCTCTTTTATCCCATTTTGTCACGAAGTTTCTTTTCTCATGCTCTCTACCCCGAGAGCACCGCTACCCTCAAAAACCACGTTAACAAGATACCCCGACTGAGTCTCCTTAATCTCCTTCACCTTAACATTGCCTTTGAGGTTGAAGATCTTCTTGGCCTGCGCCCTTGCCAGCTTGACAACATCCTCTAGGTCATCGAATTTCCCGCGGATATAAACCTCATGAGATGACAAGGAAACTCAACAATATGTTAGGAATCAAACATAAAAAACATTATTGAAACAATTTGTTCATATGCGCGGGAAAAAATCCTTGAAGTCACTCTAACGTATATGTTTTATTTCAGTTGCCCTTTCTTAAGGTAGTCTACAGCGCTCTGTATGGTTTTCTCTGTTGTCCCTGTAAAATCCTCATCAGCTGTTCCTTCCTGACCAACTACTACCACAGGCTCCCGCCCCTTCACACCATAGAAGCCTTTTACAGTTTCTAAGTTTTCCAACAAGCTATCAAAAGTCATTACCTTTATTCTCTCCTGCCTGTGTGCAAGTTCTTCCAAGTAGGAAAGTTCTTTCTCCTGCAAATCAGAAAATCTCCCAATTAGAACCCTTCCACTTATAACATCCGAGCTTCGCAACCTCCATTTCATTGCTGCCTGAGGATTCTCCTCCAAAATCCTAAAGGCTTCCTCGACTTGTTCGAGTCCCTCTCTCAAATGTTTTGATAATTTTCCCTTTTTCGTGAAGAGTTTATGACTTGGTCTTTTGATTTCTATGATGGAAACCAGCCTTCTAACCTTTTCAAAATCAGGCTCAAACAAGAGAAGGAAATCTACCTTTCTTTTCCCTTTAGACAATCTCGCCTGCGGAGTTATGTCTAGCGATACATGCATAACATCCAAGTATGTAGAGGAGAGAATGAATGGATGTCTTTCTAGGAACTGCTGGAGCTCTGGCTCTTCTGCATTCTCTCTGGCAACAAGGGAAGCGTAACTCCTCTTAACATCATCGATTTCTCGAGCTAGGTCTGCTTCTTGGTATCGACCCATTTTTTCTCCCTTAATTGGTCTATCGCGAAGCAAGGCCCGAAAGAAATCTCGTTGAGCCCTTTTCTTTCCATTGTCAACAGAAAAAAGAGAAGGTTCGTCTTTCGCGAAAACCCAAAACCCTTTTAATGCTATCTGTCTCGGCTTTCCACGAGAGTCTACATACCCCAATAGCACATTTTCGAACCTTACATCCGAACCGGATTTAACCTCTAGGATGCCAAAATCGTCCCGTATGTTCAACACAGTTCCTGGCATTGTATAGAAACTTCTAAATTTTCTTGTAACTATCGCCAAATCCCTGATGACCATTGACTGCCCACTCAATGGGTAAATGTTTGTGTCTGCAGAAAGTATGGGGATAACACTGCTTAGACTCCTGATAGCTGAAGTTTTTATTGAGTCTCTTTTTTTCTTTATTGCTCTTTTAAACCAAATGACTATTCCATCTTTGCACACAATTACTGAAATCTTGAATCGAAACTGGATGTATTCGGGTAGAGCGCCCTTTCTGCGGTCTGGAAGCAGGGTCCCAAACCTTCGGAATGTTGAAATGTATGCTTTGAGAAACTGTATGATGGAATTAATCTCTATTTTCCGAGCTTTCTTTGGCTTTTCGCCTTGGAGCATGAGGAAGTCTTCAAAGCTTATTAGCGAACAATTCGATAGTGTGCTTTTAGTCAGCACAGCATTGAATATCCGAAGATTGTGCTTCAAGGCGTGAAGACGTGCCTTTTTTCCTACCCATAAACCCTTTCTAACATTGTCTCTCAAATAGCAATTCACAAGCAAGGCATCATGAATTTTGAAATTCTTAAATACAATTGGTTTGTTTTCTGCAGGTCTTGCCACAAGGTTGACTGTTATGAATGGTCTAACTATTGGCTTTCCATTCCCATCATATTCAGCCGGAAGGAATGCAATGTTCCTTTTTCCCCATTTCCGCTGCTCACTGAAAATTATTCTTTCTACTTGCTCGGATCTCGCTTCTATCAAACTAATGTTTTTGTCAATCATTGTTTTATTATAGTGCAAGACAGAGATTCAACTGATGCCTTAGAAATGCAGACGACTCAAAATGAATTATATGCATTTCCTGAAGAGCAAGAAAGCAACTGCAGGTAGTAGGGAAACGAAGCAATGAAAAAATGAGTATTTAACTGCGCGCGCCAAAACAAAAAAGAAGGGAGATTAAGCCTTTGAACCCTTTTTTGACGGTTTCTCAGGCTCCTTTTTAGGGTCTTTGACAGGTTCTAGGAAGTCCAGTTTGGCGTAGCGTTCGGCGTCTTCGTCTGACAGTTCAACGATTTCTCCTTGGGCGTACCGTTTGTCCTTGTAGTGGAAGCTGTGCACCTTCACAACCTTGAACTTCTGCATTATCAGATCGCCTACGTGATTCCAGAGATCTCGCAGATGGCTGTGGGACGCTTTATCCTTGGAACTACGGCTTCATAACATTTGAAGAAGTGGTTCATATCCTGAAGCTGGAGGTAAAAGGTCTTCAAATCTTGTGCCACACAGAGGTCAGCGTTCTCCGCGCCTGTTTCCATGAGTATGGCGTTGTCTGTTCCTCCGTCCGCTGCTTTCAGGGCTGGGGTGACGTAGATGTTGCCGCCGATCAGCTCTCTGATCTTGTCGATCTGCATAACTGCGGTGTTGCCGATGAAGGTGTGGGCATCTAGGAAAGCTGAGGGCTGCAGAATCAGGTCGTATGGTCCGTAGAAGTTGTCTACGGTCAGCTCTTCCATGGCATTCTTGACGGTGTTAACCGCGTTGGGGCTGGTTGCCCAAGCACCTAAGCTGGCTGTTGTGTTGCGTCCAGTCGCTGTTGCCAATCCTTCAATTCCCAGTTTCGGGCTGCCGGTGTATTCGCCTGTGAGGATGAGCTCGTCTTCTAATCGGGCTACGACTAGGGCTGCGCTTTCTGCGTTGGCTGTGTCTAGTGGCACTCTTTTTCTTCGGCTGGCGATGAGGTCCCGCCAGTGGATGCGGAAATCCTTATGGATAATCGGCACTACGAGAGATTTGCGGGTGTATTTGATGACGTCTTCGATGGGGGTTTCCCCGTACATGCTTATGGTTGCGGGACTCAGCTCCGTAAGCTCGTCCCATTGTACTTCCATGACCCCGACGTCTGCCAGGTTATAGACGGGCAAAACCTTCCTGCCCACTAGAACACGCCTAGCGGCTTTCACCACGGCTTCGTCAAGCTGCTTCCACTCCTCTTCCACAAGAGGCGCTTGCTCTCTTCCCACGAGGGTTAAGGGCTCCATCTTTTAGATCACCATCCTCATCATGAGGGGCTTAGCCTCGGCTGAGGCGTCAACGCTCTCCTCAGCATAGCCTACGATTACGCCATAGGGTGGGATGCTTCCAATCTCTTGGAGGTCTGGCTGAGCAGCAGTGGATGTTACTGTTGTGGTTCCAGCTGGAACGTTGACAGCTATGTCTGCTGCAGCTTTCACTTCGCCGTTTGCCGCGCAGACCAGGGCTTGGCCTTTGCTCACGTTGTTTCCGCTAGCTAATGTCACTACCGTTACGATGGAGCCTTTCAGAACCCGCACTGAGCTCTTGTCGGGATAGGCATCAGTGATGCTGTATCTTGCGTCGTAGTCAGCCACTCCCAACGGGTTCTTAGCGCCGTCTCCTGCTGGCTGAATTTGATGGTCACCCGTGCCTTTGATGACGGGCATTCCAGGCTTAACGGTGGCGCCTTCGGTTACGAGCTCCTCGACCAGTGGAGAGCCTGCAACCAAAATCTTGTTAGCTGGTCTAACATACGGCATGGTTTATCACTTTTCCTCTTTCTTGTGATAGAGATCGCCCACAGTCAAAGAGCCTGAGCCTTTGTCGCCAGCTGAGGATCCTGCGCTTTGAATATTTTTAACCGTGCCTTTGGCGCTGTCAATCGTTCTCAGAATAAGCCTCAACGCAGGAAGCCTCATCTTCTGCAGTTCGTTTTTGGTAAACCTAGTTTTCTGTGTGATCGCCTCGATAGCTGCAGTTTTGGCCTCTTCAATCTCTTCTTCGAGAGCCTGTGCTCCTTTCTCAAGGGCTTCCCGTAGTTTTTGGTTTTCATCTTCAAGTTCCGTGATTCGCTGTTTGAGGCTTTGGTTTTCCTGTTCGAGCTCTGTAATTCGCGCCTTTAGTGTTTCAACTTCACTTGGAGGTTGTGGTTGAGGCGCTGTTTGAGGTTCGCTCATTGTGTTTTCCCGAAAAAAGGACAGCTATGGGATAGATTATTTTAGTTGCTTTTACATGCTACTAAAAAGCTGAAATGGTGCGGGGGTTAGGTTTAAACTTCGGTTTAAATTCTCGGGATTCCACTAATTGAGTGGGTTTAAAAATTTAAAGGGTACAATTTATTTAAATAAAGGTAGAAGGCTCGATAGATGAAGACTTTTGTAGGTTTGATCTTGTTGTTACTCGGGTTATCATTGTTTGTTGTATCATTTTTCAGTATAACGAGAACAGACACTGTAATTGACATTTCCTTTGTCTTGGACCCTGGCGAGAAATATGAACCATACGGGAATGGGACATATTACCATACGAGAGTGATTAGCAAATCGACCTTGTCAGGAGAAGTTGTAGCCGTGAGCGGAGGCATTAACTTTACGGCAAACGGGTACAATACTCAACATCTAAAAAATGTCTTCATTAATCAAAATCACAGCTTTATCATAGACCCTGCCGATGACCTATATACTTTTACCTTTGACAATACTGGAAATGACATCCCAAGTTCCATCAAATTTACATTAAAGGAGAAATGGATGAATCTTCTTTCACTAATACCTGCCTTCATCATCCTACTGATAACAGCCCCTGCGGGAATAGCTCTAATTATTGTGGGTCTCCGCCAAAAAACAGGTAAAAGCCTGGGTTCGCTAAAAGTGCGGGGGAATAGGTTCAAACCTCGGTTTAAATCCTTGTTTTTTACGTGAATGCAGTAGTTCGATTGGAGATTCATTTACAAAGTGCGGGGTTGGCTTCAAACCTTCGTCTAAATCCTTCGTATTAACGCGTGGCATTTAAAATGTGTGTGGGGGGTTAGTAGAAGCCCCAGAGCAAATGCACACGGTAAGAACGTTCAAATAAAGGAATGCGACTCTAACGTTTAGAACAGCCGGAGGAGTCATGTCATCGATCGCTCGCGCGTTAAGGGTACTGTAGTTCGAGGTCAACAAATATGAGTGGTTGGAAATCTGCGTTGAAGGGAGACCCAATAGATTGGCTGTTAGAGAAGGATAACCCGTCAATTCGATACTGGACGTTGAAAGATTTGCTAAACAAGAGTGAGAACGAACCTGAAGTAGTAGGGGCAAAAGGAAAACTTTCCGAGAGCGAAGAGGTGCAAATGATCTTCTCTAAAACTGGGATTAATGGTGGACCGTTTTGGTCTAGGTCAGACGGAAATATCTATTGGGGAGCTTTCTCTACAGGAAGTGTCCTATTGTTTCTTGCCGAAACAGGCTTGACGAAGGACAACCCCAAAATCGAAGACTTGGCGAAATTTCTTTTTAGATATCATTCTGCGGAGGGCTTTTTCAAGCTGAGCCCAAGGGGCCCAGGATGGTGGTCTTGTTTCACAGCCACTGTTCTCGGAGCCCTTTTGAGGTTCGGCTATGTCAATGATGAAAGGGTCGACAAGGGCGTAGAGTGGCTTTTTCGCACACAGCGGCTCGATGGAGGATGGTATTGCCAAAAGAACGCCTCAAGAGGCGGCTCAAAGGAAAAGCTTGACAGCTGTCCTCATTCGGTTTTGAACGTTCTTTGGGCATTTATGAAGACTCCTGAACTGCGGAACTGTAAAGAACTTATTCCAGCTGCAGAATTTCTTCTACGTCATTGGGAGACTAAGATACCTATCCCGGATGTCGATCGGGGGAGATATGGGATTGGTTCCCGTTTCAAGTGGATAAGGTATC
>JBHIEV010000005.1:0-44872 GCA_046760805.1 Bathyarchaeia archaeon | reverse complement strand
CGAGGAAAATCAGTTAAAGATGAAATCGAACTAGTTACTCCAAAAGGAAAACGAATGGTAGAGTACAGAAGCAACCCAATAAGACGCGGAAAGAAAGTTGTTGGCATTCAGACATTTTTGAGGGATATAACTGAAAGAGCGCGTTTTGAGGAGAGGCTTTCAGCATTGAACACTTATAGTCAGCAGCTCAACATGGCGGAAAGTATGGAAGAGATTTATGAGTTGACATTGAACGCCATGGAAAAGACTCTTGGGTTTGATCACGCCTCATTTATGATGGTGGAGAAGAACACCCTTTGCGTCGCGGATCAACGTGGATATCCCGAATCACTTTCCCTTGAGCTTCCGCTGAACGGGACGAAAGGAGGCATAACGGTCAAGGCAGCAAAAACCCTTGGACCTGTCCTCGTTCCAGACACAAGGAAGGAGAGGGAATACGTTGAAGGCATGCCCAGCATATACTCCGAACTCGCTGTGCCTGTTAAGCTCGGCGACAGGGTTCTGGCAGTCCTAAATGTAGAAAGCACAAAATTAGCGGCCTTCGACGAAAAAGATCAAAAATTACTCGAAATCTTGGCTTCCCATGCTGCGACGGCCATAAGAAACTTTCGATATGCCAAGAAACAGCGAGAACTTGTTCAAGAAGTTAAAAAACGCTCCGAGCAACTAGCCGCCTTGATGAAAACTTCTACAGAGATGCTGCGAACGAGGGATTTGCATCAACGGCTCAAAGTTATTGCAGGAGCGATTCATGGACTTGGTTGGAGAAGAGCGGTTATTGCACTTAACGACGAGAATTTGGAGACGACCGACTTAGTAACAGTAGGCTTGACGCCAGAAGAAGAAAAGTATCTCTGGGAGAACAGGCAACCGGGACATGTCTGGCGTGAACGCCTTGGTCCTGAGTTTGAGCGCTTTCGAATTGGCGAGTTTTACTATCTACCATGGAGTGACCCCTTTGTTCGTGAACATTTTGCCACAGGTGTAGTCTACAGCAAGATTCCTCCAGAGGAAATGGTTGACTGGGACCCCCAAGACCTGCTATACGCGCCTCTTCGCCTACCCGGAGGAAGCATTGTGGGCCGCATAAGTGTAGATGATCCCTTGGATGGTCGACGACCGACAAAGGAATCCCTTGCTCCCTTAGAGCTTTTCTTGTATCAAGCTGCAGTCGCCATCGAGAACGCTCAGCTTATTAAAGACTTAGAAACGGCGAGAAATCAGCTGAAAGAATATGCGGATGAACTTGAATCAAAGGTTGAGGAAAGAACTAGAGAGCTTATGGAATCGGAAAAGAAGTATTCAACGCTTGTTGAGCACGCCAACGATGGTGTCGTTATTGTTCAGGACGGCAGACTCTCCTTTATGAACAAAAGATTGGAAGATATGACAGGGTATAGCAGAGAAGAATTGATGGGAAAATCCTTCGTCGACATGCTCCCTGAGAGTGAAGTTGAGCTGGTCAAAAGCCAATATGAGGCGAGGATGAGGGGGAAACCAGTGCCAGCCATTTATGAGACAAAGACGCTGTCAAAAAGTGGTGATGTGATACCTGTTGAACTGAATGCCGCAGTAATTAGTTATGGTGGAAGACCTGCGGACTTGGTTGTAGTGCGTGATATACGTGAAAGAAAGAAGATGGAAGAGCAGCTTTTGAGGGCTGAGAAGCTGGCTACTATCGGTGAGCTGGCTGCTAGTGTGGGGCATGATCTAAGGAATCCCTTGACAGGAATCTGTGGTGCTGTATATTACCTAAAAATGAAGTTGGCTTCTAAGATGGATGAAAAGTCAAGGGAGATGCTGAATCTTATCGAAGATGGCGTGAGATACTCAAACAAGATCGTCAACGATCTTTTGGATTTTTCCGGAGAAATACACCTAAACCGAACTATGGTCGGCGTCAGATCGCTGATAAAGGGAACCCTCTCAAGGATCGAGGTTCCTGAAAGAGTGAAAATTTTGGACCTAAGTAAAAATACTCCTAAAGTGCCTGTCGATATTGATCAGATGACGCGAACCTTTGAAAATCTGATCAGAAATGCCATTGAAGCCATGCCAAATCGTGGAAGATTGGAGATCAAGTCCAAAAAGAGAGGCAATTCTCTCAAAATCACGTTTAGAGATACAGGTATGGGAATCTCCAAGAAGAATCTGAGCAAACTTTTCACTCCCCTCTTCACGACGAAGGCGAAGGGCGTGGGTATGGGGTTAGCCATCTGCAAACGTATAATCAACGCCCATGGGGGCTCAATCAACATCGAAAGTAGGGAAGGGAAGGGCACCCTTGTCACGGTTACTATACCAATCACGGAGGAAAAATCTGAACACAGAGAATAGGAGGTGAAATGGCATGAGTAGGAAACCAAGCATACTCGTTGTCGACGACGACTCCAGCATACGAAAAACTCTCGCAGCCATACTGGAGGAGAAAGGATACGATGTCGAAGCCGTAGAAACCGGGGGAAAAGCTATAGAAAAGGCGAAGAGCAGATTCTATAACTTAGCCCTGTTAGACATACGACTACCTGACATGGATGGCGTAGAACTCCTTACTGAGATGAAAGAAACCAAGCCTAAGATGGTCAAAATCATGCTCACTGGCTACCCATCCCTGCAAAACGCTGTCGAAGCCCTGAACAAAGGAGCAGACGCCTACATAATCAAACCCGTGGACATAGACAAAATGCTCGCCACAATCAAAGACCAACTCAACAAGCAACGCAAAGCACAGAAGATGACCCAAGACCAGCTCGTGCAATTCATAGAAACGCGGGTACAGCAACTTGAACAGGAACGGTTAAGCAGAGCGTAAAAGAAGAAGTTATCATCGTACCCTAGCGGAAGGTTCTTCTCGTCTGTTTGTTCAAGTGATCAGCGTTTAACCATTCCTCTAATCTTATGTTTTTGACTCTGCTACAATTTTCTACCGATGAAACCCTTCTTCAGAATCCTCGGGTTTAGAAACTATTGTTAGGTCTGCGAAAACGTTAGAAGAAGCGAGCTTATCTAGATTCTCTGTAAAAGGGTGATGACCTATGAGCGAGGTTTCGAGCATATTCAATAAGGTTCGTAAGGACTGTAGGAACTTTCTGCTTGAGCCTGAGGCTAAAGCAGTATGTAGGAAGTATGGGATACCTGTTACTGCTTTTAGTGTCGCCAAAACTGAAGAAGAAGCTTTGAAGTTTGCTGATGATTTAGGGTATCCGGTGGTTCTAAAAGTAGTCTCTCCAGATGTCATTCACAAATCTGATGTTGGCGGCGTTATTGTAGACCTTAAAGCACCTGAGGAAGTTAGGAGTGCCTACGAGAGGATTCTGACAAATGTGAAAAAGCACAAGGCAGACGCTAAGATTGCTGGTGTTCTCGTTCAGGAGATGGCTCCCAAATCAACTGAAGTAATCGTGGGAGCCACAAAAGATCCGCAGTTCGGTCCAGCTCTGATGTTTGGGCTCGGAGGCGTCTTTGTTGAGATTCTTAAAGACATAACATTTAGGATCGCCCCGATCACTGAAAGAGACGCCAGAGAGATGATCACCGAAGTGAAGGCCTATCCACTCCTCAAAGGCTACAGGGGCCAACCGCCTGCAGACATCGATGCTGTTGTCAGTATACTGTTGAATACCTCAGAATTAGTGATAGATCATCCAGAGATCAAAGAACTTGACCTTAATCCCATAATGGTCTACGAGAAGGGAGCAAAAACAGTCGATGCAAGAATCATACTAGAATAGTGTGGGGTCTTCAAAATGGGGTCTTCATCATAGGCCCGACTTAGCAGACGTATCAGCCTTTCCAATCGCCAAACTGCGTCAGCACATTTGTTGGAACTGGATTCACATATTCAAGCCCCGAACGTTTGCAGAGCTTCTCGAAGTCTCTGTCCGTTGTTATGATTGCCGAAGCGTTCTCCTGCAAGGCGGCTGCAACGTAGACGCAGTCGTAGACGTCATGCTTTAGCTCCTTGGCAAGCTCAAAGCTCCTCACCACTGTTTCTCTGTTGAGACAGAAGTACTCAGGTCTGTCATAAACCTCTATGAAGTGCTTTATAGCCTCCGCACTCTCCTCCTCTGGGCATCTCCACTTCTTGGTCATCACCCAAAACGCCCTAATTGGAAGAACATCCAAAACCAAAGGGACGTAAGCTCCTCTCAATCCCCGCTCCACGATCGGACTCACATACTGATTCCCAGGATGATCCTCCACAAGAAAAATGGCTAAAGTGTTGACGTCCAGCATTCTTCTTTCTTTACTCGCCAAAAGTTGCCTCTCCAGCATCCAAAAAAGTTTCTTCGTCCCACGGCTCTTTCCTAGAGTGCACTCTAACGGGCTTGGGAATTATTGGCTTTAGCAACAGAACGCCCTCTTTATCCACCAACTCAAATTCCACACCAGGCTTAAGGTTAAGTTTCTCTCTTTCATCTGACGGAATCAAGACCCTACCCCTCTCATCCATCTTAGTTCTTCCCACACTCATTCACCCACAAAAATACAAGCCTTTCAACCCATAAAAACCTTTTGAAAACATGTGCATAGAATCCATAAGTCCACCAGAAAACGTTCCCATGTTTGCTGAAGCGGACTACACAGGGAACGTACTGGAAAATCCTAGCTCAGACTATGAACTAGCTGAAGGCGACTGCTCATGTAGGAGGATAAGGGGAAAAGCTTTGGTTAGGATTTGAACGTAATGATAGCTACTGTTATCGGCTTGCGATGCCCCTGCAAACGCCGTTTTTCTGAAAAAGGTTTGGGTGATGACATCGAGCTTTTCAGTCAATGGGAACCTGAAATAGCCATTTATCTTTTTGTTTTAGAATGTCCTGTAATACAGTGACGGTTTTCTCTGATGGTAGCTGGAGAAAGAGTTTTCCGACGTGCTTGCAGATTCTTCGTACGCCCAAGCCCTTGCGCCAGTCATCGCAGTTGTGGGTTAGGGTTCTTTTCTTCAAGTCGATCTCTATCGTGTAGTTCCTTATTTCTGCCTCGATTCGCTTGTCTGTCGCCTTCTTGATAATCAGCTCTTGGTCTTTGATCTTCTTTGCCCGGTCTAGGCGAGCTTTGTCGGTCATCTTCAAAAGTAGGCCTTCAACTCCGAGTTCAGAAATGGGCGGGGCGTATTCTTCGAGTGTGCGTTCATAGGCTAGTGGTCTTTTCTTTAAGTTGTAGCGGATGATCTTTTCTTTGACGCGTGTCTGCTTTGGGTTAGCGGCTTCTAGCATCTCAAGAATTTCTATGCAGTTCTCGGCTGCGTAGCCGTGATAGTGATTGTTAAAGTATCCATAGACCTTGTTCACTTTCTTCTTCACTGTTTTAACCTTTGGAACCCATTTTTCAAGTTCTTCTGTGCTGTAGTGGTAGTTGTACCATGGGCGCACTCCTCTTCCGTGCCATCGGATGTAGGCGAAGTCAGCGGTGATTCTGATTTCTGGAGGTAAGAGTGGTTCATCAACAATAGTGTAGGCTACGTTATTCTCTTTCAACAGACTCCACGTTTCGTTTCTAAGCCATGAGTGATCACGAAATTCGACTGCAAATTCGAAGCCTTCGGGTAGAAGGTCCAGGAAGCTTACTAGACTTTCGTTATCTCTCTCAAAGACGAAGCTTGGCGGAAGCTGTATTAGGATAGCACCGAGTTTTTGGTTTGCCTTCAGAGGTTCCATGAGTTCAAGGAAGCGTAGGAGATCGTTCTTGACTTTCAGGTCGGGATTCAGGCGTTTCTCATGAGTTATTAGTCTAGGCAGCTTGGCTGAGAATTTGAATCCCGGCGGGGCGGTGCGATAGAACCCATAGATTGTGGATCTGGATGGGTATCTGTAGAAGGTGGAGTTGATTTCTGTGGTCTGGAAGAACCTGATGTAGTGGGAGAGTTTCTTCTTGCTTTGCTCGTAGAAGGGGCCTACCCACTCTTTGTAACTCCAGCCTGAAGTTCCGAATAAGAGATTGCTCAAGGATTCCACCCTCAGTTGGCTGATGTCAACGTTTGAACCAGTTGGTTTATGTTACTATAGGTTTTTTCGGGGAGTCTCTGAAGTATGTAAGATGCGTGGACTCTTTTGTTCTGGGTCAGATCGATCAGCTTCCATCCTTGGTGCTGAATCAGTTCTGCCTTGGTGGTTGGGAACTTGGCGTCTTCTTGAAGGACTTCAATGAGTGATTTCTGTCCGGTGGATTTTGTTACCATGGGAAACTTTCCGGTCTTTTTGTAGGTCTTGAGGCGTGCGGCGTCCTTGTACATTCTAACGAAGTGGAAGGCAAGGGCTACTGTTTTGTGGTCTCCTTTTGAGGCTTTTCTGTCGATTTTTTTCAGTTCTGCATCTGTCGGTTGGTAGATGTTGTGTTCGCCTTTTCCGAAGAGTCTTGAATATAATATATCGGATTTGTAGGCTGGTTCCTCGCCTTTGGAGATGTCAACGCAGTGAATCATGTTGTGGGCTTGCATCGTCTTTATGAGATGTGGGTTAAGCCTTTTCTCGGCACCTCTTATCTCTAGGGCGATTCTGATGCCTGTCAAGTCTGCTGATGAAAAGAAGTTGTCTATGCGGTCAACATTGGCTTTCGTGGGTTTGAATGTTGGTGGTGTTTGTAGGTGTAGGATGTTGGCTTTCAGGGTGTTGCAGATATTCGTCATCTTTTTCAGGATTGTGTAGGCTTCGGGGGTTGGTTGGAGCTTTTGTTGGTGAGTTAGTGCTTTGTTGCATCTCACTGAGAACTCGAAGTTTGGCGGGACCAGCTTGCGCCAAGATTGTACTAGTCTTAGGCTGGGTATTTCGTAGAAGGTTGAATTTACCTCGACGAAGTCGAAAGCTTTTGAGTAGGCCACTAGAGGGTGCTGTCGTTGCACTTGAAAGTATGCCCATCCGCCTGCTCCGATGAGGTGTCGTGTCAAGCAGTACTCCTCATACGACCTTTGGGCCTGGAAACAAAAGAGAGTATCGGTTCAAGTTATCTGTTTAGGGCGTATCTCTTTTCTTACAACAGCCGTTTATGGGTTATTGAAGTATTTTGATCCAAGCGTGTTGTCTCCTGATTATTTTGAAGCCAAACTGGGTATACATCTTTATTGGATCGGGAAGAATTAGCCCTGTGTCTGCTATGGCTTTTGAGAATCCTTTTTGTCGCATGTGTTTTAGAAGGTGATAGAAGAGGGTGTAACCGATTCCCTTTTTTCGGTATTCTGGTAAGACTCCGGGGATGCCTAAGCGATTGTTGTCATTGTTGAAATCCATCACACCTACGACTCTTCTGTTGTCTTCTGCTACAAAAATAGTTTCATGACTTGCACTCTTTAGATAGTGCCGAAGAATTTGGTCTGTTGAAGCGTTAGGTCCAAAAGGAGACCATGGGGCACTTTTTCTGAACACCTCAGCTACATCTTTGGCGTCTTCTTCTCTTGCCCGTCTTATTTTTATGTCTTGATTAAGTCTGAGAGGAGGCTTTACAGGATTGCTTAGATCTAGTTCTGCGTATATATTGTCGTACCGCCATGGTTTCTTGTCTGAATATGGTTTGTAGTAGAAAAGTTGTTGGTGAACGAAACTCAATTGTTGTAAGAGTTTTTCCGCAACTTTGTTATCGCTATAAGTTGCAACTGTAGCCAAGTTTGCTCCTAACGTTTCAAAATGTTCGACACATTTTTGAATGAGAGCCTTTGCAACTCCTTGGTGCCTATGCTTTGGAATAACTGCGATCTTGCTCTGCCCCATATCACCACTTGTGTGAACGAAGAGAAGCTCTTTGAAGTCCTTCTTTCCATGTATTTCCTCGAAATGGCAATGTGTATATCCAACTGCTTCACCATCCATCTCCGCAATCCATAAAGATTCATGCTTTGAATGATTTTCCTCAATCCACGCTAGCACATCTTTAGGTGTTACATAGCGATAGTCATATTCCTTACCCAACGATTCAATCCATTCTGCAAAAGCCATGTTGTGAATATGAGCAACTACTTTTTCATCTCCATTAAGGAAAGACCTAACCTTAACCGTCTTCACGTTCTCCACCAAAGACTGGCTTAACCCACCTTAGAAAGAGAAGTTTCCTATTCTATAAACAATTACCAAATAACTATGGAATGATACATGACTGTAAAATCGGAGTCGCACATTCCTGCGAGAACTTCTAATATTTTTCTATATAAAACCACTTACTCTGAACAGCAAGACCGATAATTTAAACCTTAACCTGTCCACGGTATAGTGGTAGCCCGGGCTAGACGACTGTTCCCGTCTAAATTTCCCGTTTTGTTGCGGCAAAGAGAGATTTGAAATAGACTATAGGGAAAAGAGATGGCATAGTGTTGTCGCATTGAAAGCACACAAACTATTTTAACAGCCTTACGCAAAAGCAAACAGAGGTTTCTTGTTGTTAGAAGTTCAAGATGTAAGTTTTAGTTTTGGTGACCACAAAGTTGTTGATTGCGTGTCTTTTTCAGTGGGCAAAGGTGAATGCTTCGGGCTTCTCGGACCAAATGGGGCTGGTAAGACAACACTTACAAAGATTATCGTAGGTTTGCTACAACCAAAAGAAGGATGTGTGTTCATAAACGGAACAGATGTCCATAGACAACCAAAAAAGATTAAACCATTAGTAGGTGTTTGTTTTCAAGAGAGCATTTTTTATGAAACTCTAACTGGAAAAGAAAACCTTGAATTTGTGGCCGCATTGTACAACGTTCCTCGTGGAAAAGTTAGAGTGACCATTTCAAGTTCATTGAAGCGAGTGCTGTTAACGGAGAAAGATGCGAATAAGCGTGTGAAACATTATTCAGGAGGTATGAAAAGAAAGCTCGCCGTGGCTGTTGCACTTTTAAACGATCCACCTCTTTTAATTCTGGATGAACCCACCACAGGGTTGGACCCACAGGCAAGAAGAGCCTTGTGGGAAACAATCGAAGGATTAAAGGAAGAGGGACGAAGTATACTATTAACTACGCATTATATGGATGAAGCAGATTTCCTCAGCGGCAAGGTTGCTATCATTGACTATGGAAAAATAATTGCTATGGATACTCCTACTGTCTTAAAGGATTCTGTGGGAGAGAGCGTAATCGAGTTGAGATGCAGTTTCGTGAAGAAAGAATTCGTTCAAGATGCCCGAAAAACTCTTCATGTGTCAAATGTTGTGTCTATAGAGGATGGATATAAAGCGTTAACTAAAGAACCTGATAAGGTGCTTCCAAAAATTGCAGCACTGGGAATAAAACATGAAGTCGGCATCACGAATGTTCAGGTCTCCTCTCCAACTCTAGAAGATGTTTTCATCAAACTTACCGGGAAAACTTTGAGGGAGGACTGAAAATGTTACGCCAAGTTTTGGCTATAGTGAAGAAAGAAATGCGCATCCTCTTTAGAAGAAAATCCAACTGGTTCTTTCTTATAGGTTTCCCGCTGGGATTAACATTGATTGTTGGTTATGTATTTGGATCGGTGTTCCCAGGGGAAGAAATATCAATCCATATAGATGTGGGAATAATTAATCAAGACACTTCAGTATCACCAATACCTGAAATTGAAAGCGTTTCAGAGACGCTGATAGATGAGATGAATAAAACTGAGATTTTCAAACCTGTTCACCTTTTTAACAATGTCTCTGAGGCTTTGGAAAAATTGAAACGTGGTCAACTTGATGCTGTTATGGTGATTCACCAAAACTTTACTTTGAACATAGTCATGATAAAGCAGGCAAACATGACGATCTATGTGGATAGTTCTACCGATCCTCAAAGGTATCAGGTAATTAGAAGTGTGCTGAATACCTTCACGGCTGAATTGACGAAAAAAATAACGAAAGGACGCATAGATGTTGTCAAACCATACATATCTGTGCTTTCTGTTGAAAACCAAACTTTTGTCATAGAGTCTATGTGGGCTATGAGCGAACCAGTAGGAGTTGAAATTATAGACACTGCTGTAGTAAAGTTCCGATACGTTGAATGGATGTTGCCTGGCATTCTTGGTCTCGAAGCAATTTTTGGAGGTCTAGCTTTTTCAGGCGCTAAAATCGCGTACGAACGTGAGCGAGGTCATCTTCGAAGAATGCTGGTTTCTCCTACAAGTAGCTGGGCTATACTGGTCGGAGAAATGCTTTGGGCGCTCATCAGAGTGTCAATCGCCTTCGTAATCGTTATATCAGTGAACATAGTTGCTTTCAACGTTTACAACATAAACTGGGCGCCGCAACTGGTTATACCCATAATCATTCTCACTACTCTGAGCGCAAGTGGTCTAGGGTTAATAATCTCAGTTGTTTCAAAAACAGTAGAAACTGCTAATGGCTTAACAAACATGTTAACTTTTATACTTCAATTTCTCATTGGAAGCTACATGCCGACACATATGTTGGGACCACTCGAACCTATAGCTAAATACCTGCCGTGGAGCATAGCAAACGAAACGTTACGCAGAATTATGGTCGGCTACGGCTATTATACAAATATCGCTCCACTCATCATATACCTCACAGTGTCAACCTTTGCCTTTCTTGCCGTTGGAGCATACCTCTATAAGGTCACAAACAAACGATATGTCTAGTCAGCTTCGTAATCTACTTGGTATGATGCGTCTCTCGTTGCTTAACATTAAATACTGAAAGCGCACCCTAGTTAAATCAATTTAAGAATGGATATTTTTAACCTAAGGTATAAGCGATAACTTGAGACTATATAAAAAATTTGCGAAAATTTCGGGTCGATTTATCGTCGAAAAGGGGATTTTATTCGTAGCCCGGGAGGGATTTGAACTCCCGTTACCGTGTAACAGATGGAGAATTAACCAACACTTGTGTCAAAACATGGATTTAGAACGTATGTGAACCTAATCCCTGAAACCTCAAATAGGTCTCAAATCGGACTTTTCAATTTGTGCAAAAAACAAGGATTTAAACAAGGTTTGGATCTAACCCCCGGCGCCAAATTCTACGGACTGTATCCTCGGATTAAGAATATGCATAAACTGGAGACTGTGCTGTTGGGCATAAACATGTGCGTTTTATTTGGGGATTCCCAAGATTTTTTGGGCTTCAGACAGGAAATTCTTCGCGGTTTCGATTACGTCAAGGGCTCCCTCTTCAGAAAACGTGAGGCCGTAGTCTGCTGCTTCCCTTAGGTGCATTGCATCTTCGAAGCCTTGAATAAGGGAACGGTCAGTATCGTTGCGAAAAAGTTCTCGTATTGCCACAAGCAAGGCGTAATGGCTCTTTTCTCGGAATCCTTTGCTGTACAACAACGCTCTTGCAGAGTGGAACATTGAGTAGTAGCCTTGAATTGTAGCCCACTTAAAATTTCCGTCTTGCAGAGACCTCTTCGCGGTTTTTAGGTCATCCTTAGCTCCCTGTATTTCCTTAAGGATGAGCTTCTTGTCTGGCTGAATTTTCACCAGCCTTCGTTCTTTGAGCAAGCGCCTGAACTTGAAACTCATTCCTGTTCCCATAGCCTTATACCTCGAGAAATTCTTTCGTACAGAGACTTGTCTTTCCTCTTGATTTCCACGAATCCTGTTGAATCCACCACGATGGGAGAGATTTTTCTGTCAAGCATCAGTTCATATTCACTGATCTTGTTTTTCACAGTTTGAACATCAGAGGAGAGCACAAACAGATCTATGTCGCTTTCTTCAACGTTGGTTCCCTCAGCGCAGCTTCCAAACAAGACAACTCTTTCAGAAGTCTGTTTGATCTGGTCAACTAAGTCGTTGAGCGCCCACACGTTAAAAAGAACCTTGAACTGTCTGGCAACTGGGCTTTTCAGATCTGCTCTGTAAAAATTCGTTCTGCCTCTCCTATCTTTCTCAACCAAGCCAGCCTCATGCAATTTCTTCAAAATCTGGTTCACCGCACCTACACTGACTCCTGTTCGTCTCACAATCTCTCTTTCGTGAAACTGTCTTATAGGTTTGGAGAGAAGAAAGTGCAAAACGTTTAAAGCGGCAGGAGTCAGATATTTCATTTTTTTGAACATATGTTCATTTTTTTGAACTTTTAAACTTAAAAAGTTTTCTACATGAAACAGCATTTTCCATTTGACTTGATGTGTGCGTGCTCCCATGTCTCGGTTGCACACGCATAAGTCCCCGTTTTGAAAGGTTCTATCTCTGGTTTTCACTTTCACCGAGGAGTCTGTCCTAGTGTATAGAATATTCTTCTACTAAATCCTTATGAGATGCCGATTCGTCTTTTTTTACCCCTTGCGTGTCGTGACCGCGTTGCCAAGAAAATCCAACAGAGTGTTAACCCTCGGTATGCCGAAACTGGATGAGGTTTTTCCAGGTCTTCAAGGCGGGGACTTTGTAGTCTTGGCGGGGCGTCCTCTTGGGATTATGCTGTCGTTTCTTTTGAGCGTTCGGTGTCAGTTGCCTTTGAGAAAGGGTGGGCTGAATTCGCGGGCTGTTTTCATCGACGGTGGAAACACTTTTGATCCTTATGCTGTTTCAGCTGTAGCGCAGGAATTTGGTTTGGAGCCGAGGTCTGTGCTTGAGAAGATCTTGGTTTCGAGGGCTTTTACGGCGTATCAGTTGACTGAGTTGGTTTTTGAGAAGTTGGAGGAGGCTTTGAAGAAATCCAGATCAAAATTTGTGGTTGCCTCAGATATAACTGGGCTTTTCCTTGATCGCGGTGTGCCTAAAATAGAGGGGAGGCACATTTTCCTCAAAATGTGTTGGTATCTTTCGGAACTCGCTTCCAAAAGGCGAGCGGTAGTCGTTGCTTCCTATTTTCCGCGACCTTATTCCAGTAGGAACTCCTTTTTGGAATCGCTTCTGCTCGAAAGGGCGAGTACTGTGATAAGGTTCAAAGAGTCTAAAGGTGGTTTCAAGTTTACCTTGGAGGATCACTCAAGTATTAAGCCGTTTGCCGTGGATGTTCTTTCGAACACGATCACGATAGATATGTTTGCGGAGGACTGACAAAATGGGTAAGACTGTTCCTTCATATCGTCAAGCGTTGGAGAGCGAGATTGAGAAGTGGAAGGGCTTCCGAAAGGCCCTCAGAGCTAAGGATGCTGCGGCTTTTGATCGCATGATGGATGCCTGCAGAAATTTTGCTTCAGCTGGTAGTATGGCCACTAGGCCTGTTCTGCTTGAGGCGATGTTGATGTCTGTTCTGTTGCATCAAGAGAAGGCTATAATGGAGATTAGAGAGAGGCTTGAAAGAGTGGAGAAGCGACTTCACCCGTCCTAAGCTGCTTAGAGGCTGGCTTCTCGATCTGTATCCTTCTGGTCTTGGCGAGATGACGGTCTGGATCATAACAGAGAATGGTGAGCGTGTGAGACTTGTCGATGGGTTTCAGCCTAGAATCTATGTTTCAGGTAAGATAGCTGATCTCTCCAAATTGACTGATCATTTTGCAACTAGCAAGTCTGTGGCCAAGTGGCGTTACACGGAGAAGTATGCTGATTTCATGGAGGACAAGAAGTCTAAGGTTTTGGAGATCACCACCACAGACTGCAGGAGGATACCCTATTTTGCTCGTAAATTGTTGAGACTTGGAGGATATGAGAAGTTTAGATTGCACAATGTGGATCTTCCGCATGTGCAGACATACCTTTATGACAGGAACGTCTTCCCCTTGGCTTTTTTGGACATCGTGCTTGAAGGCGATAGAATTGCCTATTGCTTGCTGGATTCTGTTGAGAGTGTGGACTATGAGATTCCACCTCTGCGTCTAATGTCGATCCGTATTGAAGTGGAAGATGATGGAGTGATTCCAAGATTCGAAGACCCAGTTAAGAGCGTAACCCTTGAGTCGGATGGGAAGAGCATAGTTATTGACGAGGGGGATGAGAGCGAGAAGATCCTTAGAATGGTGGAGGTTGTTAAAGACGAGGATCCAGACATTATTTTCACTCCGGGTGGGGATTCGTTTCTTTTCCCGTATCTTGCTCATAGGGCTTTTGTGAATGGAATATTGAATAGACTCGTTCTTGGTAGGGAGGATGTTCCGCTGAAGGCGAAGAAGAGGCGGGGCACTACGTTCTTCTCGTATGGGAGGGTTTACTTCAAGGCGCCTATGCGTAGGCTGTACGGGCGGATCCATATAGATAAGAAGAACACCTTCATCTATTCCGCTTGTGGACTCGATGGGTTGATTGAAGTTTCTAGGACTTGTAGAGTTCCTTTACATAGGGCTGCAAGGGCGTCGATTGGAACCATAATGTCTTCTCTGCAGCTCTATCAGGCTACGAAGGATGATATTCTTATTCCTTGGAAGAAGAGGGCGCCTGAGACCTTCAAGTCGGCTTGGGAATTGCTTGTGGCTGATAGGGGAGGTTTCGTATTTGAGCCGAGACTGGGGATTCATGACGGCGTGGCTGAGGTCGACTTTTCTTCCATGTATCCAACCTTGATGGCGAAACGAAACATCTCAGCGGAAACTGTTCTCTGCAAGTGTTGTCCAGACTCGAAGTTAAGGGTGCCTGAGCTTGGCTATAACGTGTGTGAGAAGCGGCAAGGCATAGTTCCAAAGACTCTGAAGACGATTCTGAAGAAACGAGCAACCTACAAGCGGATGAGAAGCGAAGCTCGGGAATCTGAGGTGAAGCGGATATATGACCGTAGGCAGAATGCTTTGAAGTGGATTCTGGTTACGTGTTTCGGTTATCTTGGTTACAAGAATGCTCGCTTCGGTAAGGTTGATGCTCACATTGCTATTTGTGCTTTTGCTAGAGAGGCTTTGTTGAAGACTGTGCGTATGGCTGAGGAGAGAGGTTTTGAGATAGTTCACGGTATCGTGGATTCCTTATGGCTTAAGAAGGAAGGTGCATCTCCAAGGGAGTATGTGACGCTTTGCAGAGATGTTTCGAAAGAAATCGGCGTTCAGTTGAATGTTGAGGGCAGGTATCGTTGGATTGTTTTTCTGCCGTCGAGAATGCATCCCGGCGTTCCCGTTCTCAACCGATATTATGGCGTCTTTGAGTCTGGCAAGATAAAGGTTAGAGGAATTGAGGCCGTGAGGAGAGATACACCGCGGTTCATCAGAGATGCTCAGATGGACATGATAAAGTCGCTAGCGAAGGCTTCGAGCTCTGAGGGGTTTAGGAAGAAGATTCGGGACTCAGTGGATGTGCTGCGCGGGTATGTGGCAAAGTTAATGACGGGAGATGTTGATTTACATGATTTGGTCATTGCTAAGCGACTTTCGATGCATCCGGATAGGTATGCCCACGATGTTTTCCAGGCTATAGCTGCTAAACAGTTGATTGAGGCTGACGTGGAGGTGTCTGGAGGACAGACGGTCAGCTATGTGATAACTGATGCTGAGAACAGACGATTGAGTAAGCGTGTGAAGGCTGCGGAGCTGATTGACGATGATACCGAGTTTGATGTTGAAAAGTATGTTGACATGTTGATTCAGGCGGGAGCCAACATCTTAAGTCCATTTGGATATTCCGATGAACGGCTAAAGGATGAGATAGTGTATGGTGCAAAGCAGACCGTACTTAAGCCTCTTGAGAGAACGGATCCTATGTATGCGTGGTGAATGTTAAACAGACCTTGACTTTTGAAGTCCAAGAATCTATTGAGGAGTCATGGTCTGTGAACTTTTTTTGGCGGAAATTTTAAAAAGATTCAACGCAGCAGGTGAAAGATCATGGAGAGGTGAAGACTATAGCTCGAAAATGGTGGTTCCTCCTAGTTATACTTCTAATTGTGCTACAATTTGTTCCGTCATACGCTTCAAAAGGGTATGAACTGCCCGAGGCGGGACTCGTAACGGGAGAGATACTCAGCCATTCTCTAGTGTATGATTATCCTTCAGCATTTCCTATTTTCAAAATTATTCCAATGCTATTGCTTGTTTGCATAATTTTTCTGCAGAGCAGAATCACACGTCTCTTCGATTTATACGTGGCAATCACTTATGTTCTCTTCGCCTTCCTTCAGAACATTGCCACAACATCGAAATATGGTTTAGGAATCATTATCACCAATCTCAGCATGTTCAATCTTGTTGCTGTTTCCTGGTTCTGGGAAGCAATTATCCAAAAGAACAACTTCACATGGAAGAAGCAACCTACATGGAAATATTGGGTGATTCCTTTGGCGCTTCTGGCGTTTTGGTATCCTTTGAATCCACTTACAATGATGCCCGATTTTGATCCGGCGTACTTGGTGACCAATGTTGCCGGTCTGACTTTCTGTATGATGACACCAGTTTATCTGTCGATACTCACGCTCTACCATCCAGGAATTAACATCACAACATTGCGAGTTACGAGCCTAGTTGGTACAATCATTGGATTCTACAACATACTCATTAATTTCATTCTCTCTCCAAATCTTTTATGGTGGAATGGGGTGTTGCACATACCACTGATAGCCATTTCCATATATGCTTTGATTCTTTCTCTCAAGGATGAGCATCTTCAGACCTAATGTTCAACCTGTTTATCGATGGCAAGAATAGGATTGGCGGAGTTCGACCTTGAGCAACAAGCGAGATGTCTCGTGAATAAATGCGGGCGCAGAAGGGGAATCCTTATCTATAAAAAGTCATACCAAAAACACACTGGAACCACGCAGTATCTCGCAAAAGAATAGAGGAGAGTTGACGAATTCCTCTCTTCTCCTAAAAAACGTACAAATACTGACCCAACGAATCCTCGAACAGGTCAAGCCCTGAGAAGGGAAGATGAAAGCTTGTCTGAATTGCCAAAAAAGAGAATCGCGGAGTTACATCAACAGCTTGCTCCACTCAGAGAGGAGCACGAAAAGTTGAACTCTGAAGCAAAAGAATGGGGTGAGAAGAGAGATGCCCTGCATGAGCAGATCAAGAAGTTGCGAACTAGGGCTCAAGAGCTTAAACAGAAACGTGATGAGTTAAATACGAGAGTGCAAGGACTCAAGATTCTACGCGAAGAAGCTAACGAGGGGCGTAAAGAAAGACAACTCCAAATCCTGAAACTGAAGAAAGAGGTTAGAGCCCTCAGGGGGAAGAAGTTTTCCCAAGACATGGATAGCTTACAATCGGAGATTGAAAAGCTGGAATGGAAAATTCAGACTACGTCTCTAACGGTCAAAGAGGAAAAAGTCTTAATTGATCAGATCAGACTTCTTGAAAATCGGTTATTGATATACAAGAAACTGCAGAAGCTAAACAATGATTTGTCTAATCTAAAGACTGAAGAGAAAGAGTTCGAATCCAAAGCCGAATCTTATCACAAAGAAATCTTGGACCTCGCGGAGCAGAGTCAAGATCTGCATAAGGAAATGTTGGAAGTCTTGAATGAAGCTGACGGGCTTCAAAGAGAGGCAGATAATGCTCATCAAAGGTTTTTGGAGGCAAAGCAAAAAGCGCGGAGTCTGTATCAGCGTATTAAACCTCTCCGAGAAGAACTCCATCTCATAATGGAGCAAAACAAGACTAGGCACGAGCTTGAAATCCGCAAAGGGGTGGAGGAAAGAGCTTTGGAGAAGCTGAAACGTGGAGAGAAGCTAACTTGGGAAGAATTCAAGGTTCTAGCGGAAAAAGGCATTGTATGAGCTTTGAAGTGTAGCCTTTTCATGCACAAGAAAAGGAATAAAGACAAGATAAATTAGAGTCATAAGCAATTAGCATCTGGAGAAAATCCGATGTCGAAGATCACCAAAGAAGAACGAGTCCTAATCCTCTGTGTTGACAGAGACAACGACCTAGGCGTAAAGGCGGAGATAAAGACCCCCCTCTTGGGAAGGAAAGAAAACTTAGCAGCAGCAGTACATCTCGCCTTGCGAGACCCCGAGGAACCAGACGCCAACGCCATGTTCGAGGCGGTCAGAATACACGATCGCCTCAGGAAAGAGGCTGAAAAGCCTGAGAATTATCAAATCGCGACCATCACAGGCTCCGAACTCGGCGACGTAGGAGCGGACAGAAAGCTTGTATCCCAACTGACTGAAGTGCTGAAGACTTTTCCAGCCAGCGACGTCATACTCGTCACTGACGGTTACGCAGATGAGGCAATCCTGCCACTAATCGAATCCAGAGTGCCCATAACCTCTGTCCGAAGAGTCGTGATGAAACACAGCAAATCAATTGAGGAAACAGCAGCTTTATTCTCTCGATACGTAAAAATTATCGTAGAAAATCCTCGATATTCACGAATTCTTTTGGGCTTGCCTGGAATCCTTCTTGTTGTTTTAGTCGCGTTATGGTTGGCGAATTTTCCACTGCTTTTCACATGGATAGCCTTCCTCCTAGTCCTCGGCGGATTCCTTCTTGTCAAGGGATTTGGACTCGACAAAGCAGCCAAGGGTTTCTACAAATGGATACGAGAGTATTCTCCTCCCCCGCTTCCAGTTCAAATCGCAGGCTCTTCAGCGGTTGCCGGAATTCTACTAGTTCTGGTCGGCTGCTATTTAGGAGGGGTATCTGCTGCGAATGTCCTACCAGAGCCTCGCCCTGAAGATCCTGGTCAATGGCTTTCGTACCTTCCTACGCTCACTGGGCACTTCATTTCGGAGTCCATAACTTCGATAGTGATTGGTGTTTGTGTCGTTCTCTGTGGCAGAGCAATCCGCTGGTTCTTTGAGCGTGACTCTCGGTTGTGGCGCACCATCGTTGTCGTGGTTGTGGTTGCGTGGTCATGGACGCTTTTCTCTCAAGCGGGGCGAGTTCTAATCTATCCGGAAGAAGCAGTTTACATAACTGGGCTTGTCTTCATGATCGTCATAGGCATACCTTTGATCGTAGGAACCGCTTTTGTAACCTTTTTGTTGCATAGAAAGTATGCCCCCTTTTTTGGGGAGAAGGAAGAAGAGGTTGAGGAACTCAAAGACGAAGGTTGATGTGGCGATAATCGGTGGGACAGGCCTAGAAGAACTACTAGAGGAAGCTAGAAAGACTCGAATTGGAACCCCTTACGGGCTTCCTCCTCCCATCTCCATTGGTGAGATCGACGGGAAGCCTCTCGCTTTTCTGCCCCGTCACGGCATTCAGCATTCAACTCCCCCTCACCGGGTGAACTATCAAGCCAATCTTTATGCTCTGCATCAGATAGGCGTTGAGCGAATCATCGCAACCAACGCTGTAGGTGCGATAAACAAAAAATTTAGGCCTGGGGATCTGGTGGTGCCCCACGACTTGGTAGACTTCTCTAAGCTTCGGCGCTTCACTTTTTATGATGATGCTCCTGTGACCCATGTTGATGTGTCTCAGCCTTACTGTCCTGAGACGCGGAGGATCTTGCTTGAGGTGGCGAAAGGGTGTGATGTGAAGGTATGGGACCGTGCTGTTCTTGTTTGTACTGAGGGACCCCGCTTTGAGACTCCTGCTGAGATTATGATGTTTAGACGGTTGGGCTGTGATGTTGTGGGTATGACAGGGGTGCCTGAGGCTTTTCTTGCTCGTGAGCTTGAAATGTGTTATGCATCTGTGTGCTACGTTTCCAACATGGCAGCTGGGATGCAGAAGCGACTGACTGCTGTTGAGGTTGCTCGGGTGGCAGAGGAGAGAATGCCTATTCTTCAACAAATCTTGAGAGAGGCAATCAAGAACCTACCACACAAACGCAATTGCCCATGTGTACATGCTCTAGAGAATGCGAGGCTGCGAAGGTCAGGTGGTGCTTGATGCTAAATCCTTCTTTTCTACGCACAACAATATAGAATGTAGAATGAAGAAGTCACAATTTGCTGAAATCAAATGGTCTTTTTACTCTTCTTAACAGCCTGCATTCGGGTCTTTACGTTTTCTATGTGCCTTCTCAGAACCTCCAACTGTCTCAGAAGTCTCTCTTCTTCCTTGTCCAACTTTATCAAAACATATTAATCCACTTGGCATCATTAAGGTTTATGAAAGGAAAATCACAATTCTGAATCTTCTTGCATCTCCATCATGCGCTCGTTAGGCTCATATGAGTGTTGAATTTCGATATTTTTGCAACAAGGTTTATGAACTTGAATCTGATACTCTGACTCAAAGGGGAATATAGTTGGGATTAAACATAAGTTGTTTCTACTCCTGCTCTTTTGAACACCTTAGCCGTATCTCTCAAACTCCTCCATCACTTGACCGCTTGAGGCAACTATAGTGCTTAAGACTTTACTATCTATACTTGGTATTTACAGATTATATGAGAAGTGGTTGGGTTATCAGGTTGAGAACGGCAGAAAGCCAGAGCACATCGCCATCATTCTAGATGGGAACCGCAGGTGGGCGTCCGAGTTCTCGTTGAATCCCTGGGTTGGCCATGACTACGGTGCCGAAAAGACTGAGGATCTGCTTGAGTGGTGCTTGGATCTTGGCGTAAAATCGATCACGCTTTACGCCTTCTCGACGGAAAACTTTCAGCGTTCTTCTCGAGAAGTGGCGGAGATCCTAAAGATTATTGAGAAGAAGATGGCTGACCTTCTGGCTGATGAGCGCATTCACAAGAACAAGGTAAGAGTCAAGATAATTGGGCGACCCAATCTTCTGCCTGAGAGTCTGCAGGAAATGATCGGGCGGGTTGAGAAAGCTACCGAAGATTATGACGAACACTTCTTGAATTTGGCGCTAGCTTATGGTGGAAGGGCTGAAATTGTTGATGCAGCCAAGAAGATTGCCATGAAGGTGAAGGAGGGAGCTTTGGCTACTAACGACATCGATGAGACCATCTTTGAGCAGCATTTGTACACTTCTCACCTGTCCAAGCAGGATCCAGACCTCATCATCCGAACTTCTGGTGAAGAGAGATTAAGCGGGTTCTTATTGTGGCAATCCGCCTACAGCGAGTTGTGTTTTCTTGACGTATATTGGCCAGCATTTCGCAGAATCGATCTGTTGAGAGCCATAAGGACCTATCAGATGAGGAAGAGGCGTTTCGGCCAGTAAATGTCGATATTTGCGCAGAGACAGATTTGGACAAAGTATAGGAATGGAAGGGTGAAGATAATTCTCTCTTTTCAGCCCCTCTTCTTTGCGCTCACTATCGAGACCACGTCTCTGTCCTTCAGCACATAATCCTCTCCAATCCGCTTCCTCTCTCGAACCTCAACCGCGTGGATGAAACTCTCTCCTAGTTCCGTGTGGATTATGTATGCCAGTTGACGTGCTGTTGTTCCGTAGGGCACGATGTAAGCGTCGGGAAGTACCTTGCCCTTATGGTCTGCGAGGTGTTCGAGGTCCTCAACCGGATAGACGACTATCATGTTTAGTAACCGGAAGAATGCCATGTTTATTGATTCTTGGACACCAGTTGACCCAAATCTCTGCAGTATCTTCTTAACCGTATGTAGCGCCTTCCTCTGAGTTTCTGTCAGCTTCTCGGGCGCCATGATTGAGAAGTTGCAGTCTCCAGGCCTGTAATCAATCATTTTCTTCTCAGCTGCCCTTCTTAGCGCGAGTTCTGCTTCAGCGCAGCACGGAATCACAGTGTAGTTCAACTCTTTTAATCTCTCAACGTTTTCTTCTGCTGTTGCGAGATCTATCTTGTTTGCTGCGATCAGGATGGGTTTGGAAGCTGACCTTAACTCGTCCAAGAATTTGATGAGTTCGTCGTCGTTCCATGTGGTTGGTTTGTCAGCGTTCAGATCGGTCTCTCTTAAAGCCTTGAGTATGTGTTTCCTTTTTATTGCTAAGCCGCTGAGTCGATTCTCGAGCAGGTCAATAAGCTCGTCCTTGCCAGCCTCGGCTGTTCTTGCAAGTTTAGGCCAGTCCTTCTTCAGTATCTGGGAGAGCCACATGGTTATCTCCTTCTCCAAGAACTTCACATCCTCAATGGGATCGTGGGTTCCAGGGTTGCACATTCTTCCTTCAGAGTCTGTTGCTCCAGCTGCGTCGACTATGTGTATGAGAGCGTCTGCCTTCCGAATCTCGTCCAGGAACTGATTCCCTAAGCCCCTTCCCTGCCACGCCCCAGGTACAAGTCCAGCACAGTCGATTAGCTCCACGGGTATTAGTCTTATGCCGTCTAGGCAGATCGAGTTTACAGGATTGTCCTTCACATCAAACTCTTTACAGACGCACGGGGTTCGGATATATCCGACGCCGCGGTTCGGCTTTATGGTTGTGAAAGGGTAGCTCGCAACCTCCACGGGAACAAGTGTGGCAGCTGAGAAGAAGGTGGACTTTCCGGTATTTGGCTTCCCAACGACACCGACCATCATTGGTTGGAACAGCTCCTTTTCTAAGCCTATTTTGTTTAGGATCTGCTATAGCGTTTTTTCAATGGGCTTCTTATTTTATAGTATTCTTTATGTGGATAAAAGAATTTCACGACAGGCGGGAGAGAAAACAAAACCGTCGTGTAAAAGGATTTTAGTTAGAAGTGTAGTCTATGGTTCTGTTGCTGCGAAGGGATTTGGATGGTTAAGTATGTTTTTGTGACTGGCGGCGTCTTGTCTTCTGTTGGAAAGGGGGTTGTGACGTCATCTATTGGGAAGATGCTTCAGGTCCGTGGGTTCAAGGTGACAGCCATAAAGGTCGATCCTTACGTGAATGTGGACGCTGGTACAATGAACCCTTACATTCACGGTGAGGTCTTCGTGACGGAAGACGGTGGAGAAACCGACCTTGACCTAGGAGGATACGAAAGATTTCTGGACATAAACCTTTCGAAAGAGAACAACATTACAACTGGGCAGATATACCAAACGGTTATCAACAAAGAGCGCAGGGGAGACTTTCTGGGAAGATGCGTCCAGATAGTCCCTCACGTCACTGACGAGATCAAGCGTCGGATTCGGCTGGTTGCGGAGCAGTCAGATGTTGATGTGGTACTGACTGAGTGTGGAGGCACGGTTGGTGACATAGAAGGACAGCCTTTCTTCGAAGCTTTCCGCCAGATGCGCCTAGAAGAGAAATTTGAGAACACGGTTTACGTTCACATTGCCCTCGTCCCAATACTTGAGGTCACGGGAGAGATGAAGACAAAGCCTCTCCAACACAGCGTGAACGAACTACGTCGCATTGGCATCCAACCAGACACGATAGTCGCCCGATGTGAGAAGATGATAGACTCAGAAGCACTTCGAAAGATCGCTCTTTTCGGCACCATTCCACCAAAAGCTGTGTTCTGCTCATACACGGTTCCATCAATCTATCAAGTTCCGCTAATTCTGGATGAGCAAGGCATGGGTGACTACATCTGCAGAAGACTGGGACTGGAAGAGAGAAAGGCTGAGTGGAAGGATTGGAGACGCTTCGTAAGCCTGATCGAGAACCCGCGCTTTGACGTTAGAATAGGGTTGGTGGGTAAATACGCTGGCCTTGCGGACAGTTACATAAGTATGAACGAGGCTCTACGTCATGCCGGAGCAGCATGTCAAGCAAAAGTGTCAATAGACTATATCGAGGCAGAGAAGTTCGAGCAAGACCCAACTGAATTAGGACTCCTCAAAAAATACGACGGACTCTTCGTTCCATACGGGTTCGGGCCTAGAGGAACCGAAGGGAAGATGCGGGCGATCCAGTTTGCACGCGAAAACGACATGCCTTTTCTAGGGATCTGCTATGGCTTTCAGCTGGCTGTGGTGGAGTTCGCCCGAAACGCATGCGGGTTAAGAGGTGCAAGTAGCACAGAAATCAATGCCGATGCCTCAGACCCAGTTATTGACCTGATGCCTGAGCAAAAGGGCATAAAGTATAAGGGGGCGACTATGCGGCTGGGTGCACACAAAGTCATAATCGAAAGGGGCACGTTGGCACACAAACTGTACAAAGCGGAGGAGATCTATCAGCGTCACCGTCACAGATGGGAGGTCAACCCGGATTATTGGGAAGTCCTTGAAAAGCAAGGGCTCGTCTTCTCAGGGAAAAGCCCAGACGGTCGGAGAATGGAGATTCTGGAGCTGCCAGACAGGTTCTTCTTTCTAGCCTCGCAGTTCCACGCAGAATTTAAAAGTCGCCTAGAAAGGCCAGACCCTGAATACTACGGTTTCGTCAAGGCATGCCTAGAGAGGAAGTTAGGGAAAGGAAAGCCGGAATTTTGAACAGATGAAGACTAGTATTTTTCGAGAATTTCCCTTAGTTTCGTTTTTTGTGGGTGGTAGAGTGGGTGGGCGAGGCAGAAGTCTACGCCCTTGAGAAGTCTTGATTCTTCCCATGTAGGCTGTTCTGCGTTCTTGATTTTTGATAGCCACATGAGGTATATCTTGAAGGATTCTTCCTTATGCTTCGTCTTATGTACCACCTCAATCGAGTCAATTGGTTCAAAGCCAAGTTTCTCCATCTGCCACTTCTTAAACCAGGGGCTCCAATGTTCTTCTAGGGTTATTGTGGCGAAGCCTACTGCATTCTTCTCGCTTTCCATCATGTTAGCGACCAGGCGCTTTCCAAAGTTGCGTCCCTTAGCCTTTCTCAACACCCAGATGCAGTTCATCACCGTGACGTCGTCGCCTCTTATGGGGTAGCCACATGCTTCTGCTGGTGCATACTCGATCTGGCCAACGATCTTTCCGTCAAAGACCAAGAGCTTCTTGTGAAATCCCTTTGGGATGGCAAACTCTAGGTACTCGCATCTCTTCTTGTATTTCTTGAAAGGCATTGGTGCAAGACATCTGTAGAGGTACCTCTCATACCCGATATCTTTAGTTATGTCTATAATTTTGACATTAGGGCTCGATCTCATCTTGACTAAGCATGAAAACACTGAACCTAAAAAGCTTCTTAAGGTCCCCTTGTTGCACAATAAGAATAGCAAGGAGAATAGTGGGCTTAAGAGATTTGTGCGGGCCTGCAATGCCGCAAGGTTCAGATGGTTTCTAGCTTATATAAGACCTTTAGTCCCTTCAGGGTTTCGTGAACGGCAGTAGCAATCTGAAAAACATCTTCCAATTGTACTTTCCTGCCCCAATCATAGACATGATCATATTGCCCCTTTATCGGCTCGAAGCCCATGGCCCGCAGTTTTTCGGCTACTTTGACTGGTCCCGCTCCTTCGCTGTTAAACCATATTTTCAAGTAAGTCTTCACATTTCAACCCTCTTTGTATTCCGAGTTTTGATTGTTCAGTATTTTTTCTTTCCCTTTTTCAAGATTGTGTCGACTACAGGGTTGGATTCTTTTAGGTGTTTTAGGAACCACATCTTTTCTCTGTCGTAGTATACTGCTAATATGAATCCTGCTGAGGTTAGGGCGAAGCCGAGGAGGATTAGGGTTAGGCTTAGCAGGCTGGAGGGTCCGAGGGCTGGTTCAAAAGGCAGAAGGAAGAACCATCTCACCTGGTCTGCTGCGATGGCTGTCATGGTGAATCCGCCCATCAGCGAGATCATGCCCATAATCATTATGAGGAACGACAATGTCTCTCTGTGCCTCAGCTCTTCCACGTTCTCCCGCACACAGTCTGTATACACTACGGGTACCCTTCGATCGATTACCTTTCGATTTTCTTACAAAAATCTTGTGAACTGGAAATCAGCATTCAAAGACAAGAAATCGCACACCAAAAAGAAATAATGTCAGTCAAACCTTCGCAGAAGCCCTTAAATATAGATCAAGCCACAACGCTTCGGAGATTTTTCTCGTTATGTCGAGAATCTTGACATCAATCAAGGAAATTCTAGCCTTGGAGAGACAACGATTGGTTCCTTGAGAGGAACATTTTGTGCGTCCAGAAAAAAGGCTGCCAGGAAACTGGCTAACCCAAGGCTGCTACAAACACACTTCCAGACCCTTAGACAATGGAAAGCCACAATGGAATATCACAAAACGAAAGATCCCTATCATGCCAAACATCTTCTGGGACACAAAAGCCTCACAAACACTGAGGTTTACATCAACGTTGAACAAGCCATATTCAATAGAGGGGACGACAGTGAATACAAAACTAGAATAGTTAAGACGGTTAGGGGAGCAAGATCCCTTCTTGAAGTTGGCTTCAAATACGTCACCGACATGGATGGCTACAAACTATTCGGGAAGCGAAGGTAACATCGCCACCGTAGGATTGAGCGAAAATTCAGCAAATGGGAATTTTGCCGTAGGCCAAGTCCATGCAGAATTTGTCTATGTTCTCAAGCTCCGAATCTACAACTTCTTTGATGCTCTTTTCAACATCCTCAAAGCGGTTTCCTCTCTTCATAACAACCTGCGCAGAAGCTATAGCAGGCTGGTCTATGGGCTTGCCTATCTGACTTAACAACCATATGTAGACCTCCCCTATCCCAGCCACCTGCTCATAAACCTGTTCAGCTATTCGATGAGTTAGAAGGTTGTAGATTTTTCCGACATGGCTCACCGGGTTCTTTCCGGCTGCAGCCTCGGAGCACAATGGCCTATTTAGAGGTATCACACCATTCACTCTATTTCCTCTACCGACCTGACCTGAATCGCCGCTTTCGGCACTAGTGCCTAAAACAGTGAGGTAAACTCCTCCGATGCCTCTCCCTTCTCTATCTAGAGTGTTTAATGCAACTCCAGCGCCCGCAAAGTCACTGTTTTCTTTTACAAAGTGGTCAATATCATCAAGGATCTCGTTTTTCTTTCTGAAGTACTCCTTCTCACTTTCCACAAATCTGTCTACAAAAGCCATAGACACCGTAAGGCGAAGGGTGTTGTTTTTTCTGAGTCCCATGACTTTCACGTCCTCGCCCGATTCAGGGAATCTTCTCTTGAAGTCCTTGGAGTTGACATATTTCTCGGTCTTCAAAACGATTTTCTCTGTTCTCGTCATGGGGGCATAACCCACAGCAGCTGATGTATCGTTGGCACCTAAGACCCTCCCTTTCCTTCTGAATATATCGACGAGTCCTGAGGATCCTAGCTTCAGCTCCACCTGATATCTCACATGCTTTTCGACATCTACGAATCTGAGGTTCTCCCTGATCCATTCTTTTGCAGCATTGATGCTTGTCTCCTCAACGGGTACTCTGACCCCCTCGACTTCGAAGGTTGCTCTGTCGCCGAATATTAGACGCATCGGCTCGTTTACTACGCCCCCGCCGAATCTCGTTTCAACCTCACCGGCAACCAACAAAGACTTGTCAGCGTTGTGATGCATGATCGCCCCAAATGCCTCAAGGTAGGCTCGACTCAACTCCACAGAGACTTGATCCATGACGGCGTCGCATATGTAATCAGGGTGACCAAGACCCTTTCTCTCCACAATCTCCAGTTTCTGTTCTTCGAGGGGAGTTTGCTTCAAACTGTCAATCATTATGTTTCTCATATGGCAGCCTCGGCGAATCTTAATAAAACGCTGCAAATATATATTTTACTATATCAATAGGGAATGGAAAATAACCAGTGGTTATTGATATGGTCCTAACAGAATCGACATTGAAAAGATTGAGGATCGAGGCAGGGCTAACGCAGAGGGAGCTGGCTGAACTTGCTGGGGTCTCGCAGGCTCACATCTCAAAGATAGAGAGAGGGAGCGTGGACCCCAGACTATCAACAGTCAACAAGATACTCCAAGTTCTGACCACAGGTAAAGGCAAAAAATGCAGAGATATCATGACAAAGAAAGTCATCTTCGCCAAGCCTGACGACAGAGTTCTCAAAGTGAGTAAGCTTATGATGAAACACGCGATCTCTCAGGTTCCTGTGATGGAAGATGGCAAATGCATAGGCACAGTGACGGAGGAGAGCATAATCAGAAATCTCAGCTCTACAATTGCGGAAGAGTATGTCAGAAGGGTTATGCAATCCCCATTGCCAAGCGTTCCAGAGGAGACGGATATAAGCCTAATCGAGCCTCTTCTGGGGTATCATCCAGGCGTGTTGATAGTAAGAGCAGGAGAGATCATTGGCATAATAACTCGCTCAGACCTCCTGAAAATTGTTTCTTGACCGCATAACTACTGCCATTCCTTTAACATAGAGAAATGAGATGAATCACCGTGGAAGTCCAAGATTCAACTTTGTTAGTCGGGATTTGCGCTGAACCTAGATGCGACTGATGCTTCGTGCGCAATCAGTCTCTGGTCTTCCAGCAGCCCTTCAAATATCCTTTCCACAAGCTCCTCCCCGTGGGCGAGCCTGCCAACCTCATGATGGCTTCCACTCGTTACTGAGGCTATATGTCGAGTCACCGCCAAACCATAAGTTTCTCGCCCATACATATGTGGATTCGTGTTCACAACTACCGTGCGAATTCCTTGTTTCCTGATCATTTTTGAGACCGACATAACATCCTCTACAGCCATGTCCTCAAACTCTCTTAGAGCAATTCTAATCATATCGAACTCACGAATCTCGCCGGTCTCTAAGCTTCTCCTTAGTGGAACGTTGGCGCTTCCATCCGTTATGATAACCATTACGGGAATTGCTGATCTGTCTCTTCGCTTTGCTTCTTTCAGAACCTCAAGTGCCTTCTGCATTCCAGCAGCCAAAGGTGTATGACCACTTATTCGCAACCCCAACAACTTGTTTGCGACTACTCTCAGATTGGTTATAGGATGCTGAACTACCACTGCTCCTGTCTCCTTGAGAGCTACTATCCCAACCTTGTCTCTGTACCGATATGCATCCCCATGAAGCTTCAGCATGGCTTCCTTTACCTCCTCTATACTGAAGATCATTGATCCGCTCAGGTCCATGACGAAAACCAACGTCATTGGAGCTTTATAGAGTCTCAACTTCTCGCGAACATCCTCCACACATATCTTCAATGCTGTTCCGAGAGGCTTCTCTCTATCCCTCCGTCTCCTGGCTGCAGCTCTTATGGTTGCTGGAAGATGAATGTCTCTCGGTCTGCCATGTGGAAATTTCCAACCGCGAGGTCTACCGCGATGAAGAGTCGTTATCGTCTCCGCCCTTTTTCCAGCGGAGGTGCTAATCACTTTGAGAGGTTTCTTAACTTTGAAGGTAAGTTTGAAGCGGCCGAGGAGACTTGCCTTGATCTTGGTGAGGAGAGGAAGCCCCATTGTGAGATGGACTGGTTTTAGGGCTGAGCGAACTGTGGGAATCGCTTTCAACGTGCCTTCAGGTTCTTTCTCTTTAAAGGTCTTCCCCCGTAGTTTGTCTGATCCTTTAGTGACACCTTCTGTAACAGGTGCGTCTTTTGGAGCTTTTTTCAACCTTTTTCCAAATCCAAAAACTGGGCTGAGCCTACTTAGGAAGGCCCATATCCTTCCTCGGAGCTTGCTGCGAGTCTTTTCCACATCTTTTTCCTCTTTCTCGCTTGCATCTTTCGTGGCCCAGATCATGGTTCGTCCCTTCGGTTTTTTCCTCTTTATATCCTCAGGAGCTTCAGGTGCTCCAGCCTCCTCCAAGTATTTAACTTCCTTAACCTTTGCCATGAAAGTCTTCGATATTTCCTCGGGTGTCGCTGGCTCTAGAAATCCACCTTCTCTAGTCCTGTGACTTAGCGCCAGTTCTGACGCTACTAATACATCATTTAGAGTAACCTTTGTTCGGTTTTCGAAGGCCGCGAGTGCACAGGCAGCTTTGCTGATTACGATGTCTGGTCTCATTCCATCGACTTTTAGATCCAAACAAGCTCTGCATATGACTTCGAGGAGTTTTTCTGGCATCTCCACCTTTGGGAGGATGTCCCTGGCTCGTGTTATCCTTCTTCTCAATTCTTCCTGAGCTGGCTCATATTTTTCGAGAAAGTTTTTCGGGTTTTCCTCAAACTCTATGTTCCTCTTCACAACGTCCATCCTATCCTTGACTGAAGCGACTCTCTCTACGCCCACAGACAGTGGGAAACGGTCGAGGAGTTGGGGTCGCAGCTCGCCCTCTTCAGGGTTCATTGTTCCGATGAATATGAAGCGCGATGGATGGCTGACTGATATGCCTTCTCGTTCAACGACGTTCCAGCCTGTTGCTGCTGCGTCTAGTAGATCGTCTGCTATGTGATCGGGTAGGAGGTTTATCTCATCAACGTAGAGGATGTTTTGGTTTGCCTCTGCAAGGATGCCAGGTTCAAGGGCCCCCACTCCAAGCTTGATCGCCTTCTCAACGTTTAGACTTCCCACAACTCTGTCTTCCGTGGCTCCAAGTGGGAGGTTGACAACCGTCATCTCGGTCTCTTCAATGGGCAATTTCCCTTCTTTCTCGTGGCGTTCGCTGCACTTTGGGCACATGTTGGAAGGATCAAAGGGATTGCAATTGAATGGGCAAGCCCTAACCACTTTCACGTTTGGCAGAATGTCTGTTAGTCCTCGTACAACTGTCGTTTTCCCAGAGCCCTTCGGGCCCCTTATCAATATTCCTCCAATTTTTGGGTTTATGGCGTTAATGATCATGCTCAATTTTAGCTTGTCTAGGTCTACTATGGCTGAGAATGGGAAGACAACTCTCTTGGGCATCCAACCCTGCACCGATTATTAATAGGCGGAATAGGCATATGAACCTAATGTTTGTCTTCAATCTAACCCATGCCGATAAGGAGGGACTTCACGTTCTTGCCCAGAACTTCCAGGTTGTATCCGCCTTCTAGGACCGCGTACCGCTTTCCATCACACGTGTCCTCCGCATACTCCCTTACCATTCTTCCAATTGACACGTAATCCTCTGTTCTCAATAAGCCACCCCAGTCTTGTTCATGTCTGTCAAATCCGGCTGAAACCGCGATGATTTCACAATCCTTTTGAGTATCTAAACATTGTCGGAGATTATCTAAGTATTGTTGTCTTCTGCCACCCTTAACATGGAAATATGAGACAGCCGGGTTTCCAGCGAAGATGTTGGCTGTTCCGTCTCCGTAGTGCAGATCGATGTCCACTATGAGAGCCTTAGCAATCTCGTTTCTTCTCCTTAGCTTCTCTATTGATATTGCCACATTGTTGAAATAACAGAAGCCCCAGCTTGAATCTCTGCTGGCATGATGTCCTGGTGGTCTTATCAAGGCAAAGGCTGATTCGCGCCTCATCGCAGACTCTGACGCCTCTATGGCCCCACCGACCGCCAGAATAGCCATTCCATAGACCAAACTGCTTCTCTTCACAGAATCTATGTGATATTTTCCATGAACCAGCTTCAAATCCTCTTCAGTGGCGGGTTCCGGCTTGACAAACTCATAGTCGCCGCACAGTTCTTTGTATATGCTTTCCATTCTTCCAGGCATCGCTGCTGGATCCGATGAATATACCTCTGTGTATCTTTCGTCATAAACTATTTTCATGGCATATCGACTAGCTAACCTTAAGCTTCTGGCTCATTTTTGCAATTCTTTCAAGTTCTTATTATAAAAGATTAGGAGTAGTAGGCAATTACGATTAAAAGATACGTCAGATGACGTATCTGTAGGTGATGCTGTGTCCCGCCGTCGGGCTCGTCCTTATGATCTTTATTACATCACCAGGCCTTGCGCCGATCATCTTGGCAGCCGGATCCGAAGCCTTGATCCTTGGGATCTGGTATGGCTGAATGCGGTACTTCTTCTTTAGCTCTTCCACCTCATCTTTGGTGAGGATCTCGTGTTTCGGAACGAGTTCATGCTTGAATATGTCGAATGATGGTAAAGAACTGGTTGCGATAAGTTCTATATGATTCCTTCTTGCCTCCTTCCTTGCTGCATATGTGAAGCCCCTGCCAATCAAGATTGGCTTGTCGATATCCAACTCTTCCAAGATTTTCTTCATCCTCCTCACCTCCTTCACGCCTGTTCTGCCAGATTTCAGCTTTGATTTGACTATGTGCCTCATCAAGACCTTCTCTTTTGTCTTCAACCTCGAAGCGAGAAGTTCTATGGTATCCTCCTTTTCCCTCTTTTCCCTCAGTTTGTAGCCCCTCAACTTCATGAAGATTCTTACCTTTCTAGGGATACCTTCGAACTTCTTTGGTTTCCTTTCTTTCCCGGTTGTCATCGTTTACGACCTCTTTCTCGTACCCCATTACTTGTGGTAGTTCGTTCTGAAGTTCCTTTTCATATTTGGGTTAAGCGATTTCGGAACCAAACCTTTAGGATGGACATCTAGATGTTTGCTATCAATTGTTGTAAAGCAAGTTAGCTGGAACGTTTCAGGGTTATCTCGATTGTCGGCACGGTTCTTGTCCTATTCTCTTCTTTCACTTGAATATCTTCGCTTCCTATCTCGATTTTGTCGATCTCTACATCTTTGAGGAATTGGCGTCTGGCGATCTCAGCGACGTCTACGGCGGTTGATATGGCTCTTCCTCTAGCCTTGAGTACAATCTGTTTTGCGTTAGATACATTGAAGGCCGTTACAACGGCCATTACGTAGTTCGTCGGCGGCTTTCTTCCCACGTATATTGTTGTTTCTTCTTCTGACATGCGTGCATCCCTCCTTTTGTTTGCATCTGAACGCGAAAGCTCATATTTTTTGATTGTATGGTTAGTATTTTCTACGGCGTCTTCTGTATGGTCTCTGACTTGGTTGATACCATGAGGTGTCTCTCTGCCTTTCCTGAGAGAGATTGTTCTTCGTGTTCACCTCTTCGATGTCCATATCCACTTTTTCGGCTGTCCCATATTTTCCCATGTTCAGCCTCAACGAATCTCGAAATATACTTGTATACCCATTCTTAATCTCGTACACTTCATCCTTGTTGATGGAGTCGATCTGATCATCCCAAAGAGTCAATAATACACATCCCGTTTCATCTCCGACAAGAGCCTCTGTTACTCTATGTTCGGAGCGATCTCTTCTGGAAAAGATTACGCGCGGCTCTCTTATACTCAAGACCTTAACCATAACGTTGAGGTTCGCAAGATTCGATTTTAAAGTTCCAACCTTTACAAGTTCTGTCGGTGCTTCGCTCATTCATCTACCTTCTATTCATCTCTGAACTGTAGGGATCACATATATAAGTTTGTGTGACGGCCTATCCACATACCAAGCCTATTTCTAGAGTCCTTTTCTAATGTTGAACTCAGAGTCATTTATGAAGGAGAGAGAACAAGACCTCTATCTACGCTCAAGAGAAAGCTTCGAAAAGTGAAAATCAGGAGAGAGATGTCAACTAAGGAATATGCCGCCTTAACGGAAGAATGGCGGAGTAGAAGATGAAGCTGCTCGATCTTCTCAGGGTCACCTACGCGACTTATATTCAGTTACTACTTCCCACTATTTCTTGGCTCGATAAAATGCTACTTACCGCGTATCTTTTTCCATTCTGATCTTAATTTTCGATATCTTCCATAGGAGCCAGCAATGAACAAAGCATCACAGATTGCCACCAGAATGATTCCAAGCCACAAATAGAAGGGAGCAACCATGTCTAGAGATTCCTCAAGAATGTAAAGAAAAAAGAGAAGTGAACCCACAAATCCTGTGATACTACCAGCAACAAACCATTCCAATGAGAGCCCTCTCAATCCCATATAGTTTCCCCATAGAACAGTCTTCAATTGAATGTCTATCTAACGGTTATGAATCGAGGATATGAAGAACAGATATAGTTGTACTTCTAGAGTCCGATCATGCATACCTTGAAATACTCAACATCCTCTAGAAATACTATGTTTCTTCTACAGATCATGGCTGCTATGTGTTGTCCTTCAGGTCTCTAGTTGGGGTTGGCTTATTCTTGCGGCTCTGCTATACTTTGTCTGGATTGGCTTGCTCAAGCCTTTCTCCACATTTTCTACAATACAGTGCTTCTTTCATGTTGCTTGTTCCACAACTGGAGCAATAGACACTCTTAGATGCCATTAGTGGGGTTTCTGATCTTTCCTGTTCAGAGATATCTGTCAACATGAGTGCTCCCTGAATCATCAGGAATAGTCCCACTATCCATACGAGAAGCTTTGGCAGGAGTATGACTATGATGCCCAAAATGATGCATATTATTGCCAGAATAGGCTTCGAAATCGTTACTCCAAATCTTTTCAGCCCTCTGTCTACGTAATCGGCCATAGATTTTTTCGCCCAACAAAGATTCGGAATGTTTGGCTTGTTAACAATTATGAAGCAGAAATCAGTATCTGTAGTTGTTTTGGTTTGGTTATTACCTTCTTACATTTCTCACATCTAATCAGTTCATAGACATAGAATACTTCATAGACTGGAACTAAGTCGGTATGTCCATATCTACCTTTGACCCTAACAAACTGTGACTTCTTAACCCCAACTAGCCGTTATGTTCCAACTTGTGAGAGCTTCACCTGAATAGTCAATCTCATCGTCGACGCTCTTCCTATTCTCCCCAAATATGGTACCTAGGAATATTTGGGTGTCTATTGCCTTCACTGCCCCCTGATAGGCTACTACATTGAGCCTGCAATCGTATGCTACATCGTTTCCGACATTCCATACTTCGCCATATATGTGTAAGTGAGGTGTTCCAAGCTCAGGTCTCTCATCAGTAGAGTAGAGACTCAGAGTTGAGAGTTTTGGTGCTTTTAACAGATCTCTTTCAGCTTCTAGGGCGTCAAATTTTGAGTTAGAGTGACTGTGCGTAGACTTGTATTCTTGATATGTTGCATTCAACGAGTTCTTTTGCTCCTGAAGCTCGTTCACTTGACTCTGAAGGCTATTCTTTTCCTCGTGAAGTGTGTTCACTTGACTCTCGAGGCTGTTCTTTTGTTCGTTAAGGGTTTGTATCTCTTCTTTGAGAGCTGTGTAAAACCAGACGTTCGAAACTGATAGTGCAGCTACCAGAACAATGCTTACGACTGAACCTATCTTTACCGTCTCCATTCTAATCATCCTTAGATCATTTATGCAATTCGTTCTTAACTGTTGTGAATCTAGGATTAACCCAAGACAGCTCCCGCAGAATCTTCCCTTTTTCTGCTTCCTTCTGTGCACGTGGCAGATCTTCGGTTTGAGGAATATGACGACTATTGGTGTATGTCAGTTCTTGGAGGATACCCTTTATAGAAAATAAAGATGGATTCTTATGATGGGAATGTCAACGCGATTGGTGCCAATTCTCGCCTTCCTACTCATAGGAATTGGCATTGCAACAATCTTGCACGCTATTTTTCGCGCATATCTCGATACGGGAGGGCTCTCATTTATGGTGGGGAATGGATTTCAAGCTTTGGGCCGTAATTCTTTGTGGTTTTTTTCGTTGTTGACGGAACTTGTAGGTGGTTTTTTCTTAGCATCAATAGGAATAAAGATCATCAAGAACTGAAAACACTGAACTGCGTCTGTAAACACATTACTATTTATCTAGAAAATCCTCAGTCAGTGCAGCTTCGTTTAAGATTTTATAGCAGCTAGACTTCATGTATGTTGGTAGCAGTATCTGTTGTGTTACAGATTTTTGTCAAAAATGCATATATAAGTTCGTAAATATAAATTGGTTTATGCTAAAACCGTTGAAAGAGGCTTGTGGTGTCTTCGGTGCGCAGGATTTTAGGCAGGGTTCTGTATTTCCGTATATCTACTGGGGGCTGAGGTCACAGAATCATCGTGGTCATCAGTCACACGGGTTTGTTACATTCAACGGAAAATTCAATGCGCACAGAAGCCTAGATCTGGTTCCCAAGATAGAAAAGGGGGACATCCCGAAGTGGCTAAATAATTTGCCTGGACATGTGGGTGTAGGAAGCGTGAGATATACAACTTCAGGGGGAACCGACAAACAAGCATTGATGAAAGGCACGCAACCTTTTCTAGCTGAAACAGAAAAAGCAAGCATTGCAATAGCGTTTAATGGCAACATCGTTAACAACTCCAGGCTGAAGAAGGAGATCAGAAGAAAGTTCCCAGGTTTCTCTTACGAATGCGACGCGGAACTGATCTGTAGAAAACTTCTTCTGGAGCTGGAGAATGGTGATCTGGTCTCCTCTGTCACGGCTTGTATGGAAGAGATAGAAGGCGCCTTTTCCGTGGTAGGGATGACAAAAAGGGGAGAGCTGTTCGCCTTCAAGGATCCATACGGAATAAGACCACTTTGTAGTGGATATAGTGGAGAGGGCGAGATACGTGCAGTATCCTCTGAAAGCGTAGGCTTGGACATCAACGGCTTCGAGTTTGATTTCGAGGTAAAGCCTGGAGAACTCGTAGTTGCAGCCAAAGATGGATTCGTACGAGAGCAGTGTGTTAGATGTGAAAAGAAGGCTTTCTGTGGTTTTGAGTTTTCCTATTTTGCTAGACCAGACTCAAGACTTGGAGACCGGTATGTTTATGAGGTGAGGGAAGACTTTGGAAGGAATCTGGCTAGGGAATACTCTGAAATCACCGAAGACGCGGACATAATAATTTCGATACCTCAAACTGCCGATGACGCTGCTTATGGGCTTCACGAAGAGACTGGAATAAGGTGGGAGCGAGCCTCTCGAAGACATAGATACGTGACTGAGCGAGCGTTTATTCTACTGCCTAGGGAAAGGCACTCGACAATCGACAGGAAAATTAACATCTTGGATCGCAGGCTTCACGGAAAGAATGTCATTGTGGTTGAAGACAGCATCGTCAGGGGCGACACGACTAAGACCATTATACGCAAGCTTCGCAGCAAGGGAGCAAAGAGAATCGACTTATACATCACTTTTCCGAGGATAATAGGTCCTTGCTTCTACGGGATCGACATGGCGACTTACGGCGAGTTGATAGGATCCAAGCACAAAGCTGAAGAGATCGCCGAAATGATAGATGCTGACACCGTAAACTATCAATCGCCTGAGGGATTTATCAGAGCAACCGGTTTCAAGGAGGATGAGTTGTGTTTAGGGTGTGTCACAGGAGAATATCCCACGCCTCTAGCACAGAAAATGGCGGATGAGATGAGAGAAAGGTTTGAGAAGGGGTATGAGGAAACCGGGAGAATCTACGAGCTGATGAGTGAGCAAACGGTATCGTAGACGGTGGTTCGATGGAGAAGGTGGGCGTCTTAGTTGTTTGCTACGGATCAAGAGGGATCGCTATGGTTGACGCCTTCCGTCGAAGCGAGAACTACGATGTGGATATTTATGTCGCAGACAAACAAAGGAACCCCTTCAACGCAGAAAAAGCGAAAAAACACGCTGTAATTTCTGACTTGAGTGTAGAAAAGATTTGTAGCTTCGCTAAGAAATACGAAAAAGAGATTGATTTCGGGATAGTTGGACCCGAGAAACCGATAATCAACGGTGTTAGAGATCTCATTGAAGAAGAAACGAAGATACCCATGATCTGCCCTACAAGAGAGTATGCCATCGAAGAAAGCAAGGTCAGGCAGCGCTATCTGTTTGAGGAGGTTGTGCCCGAAGCAAATCCAAGGTTTAAGGTGTTCCACCCAAAAGATTACAGCAGCCTACGCAGAGTAGAAGAAGACGTAAACCTGTGGCTGGACGAGCTTGAGAATCAGGTTGCTGTGAAGCCTGACAGCCCTGCTGCCGGAAAGGGCGTGGGCGTCTGGGGAGACCATTTTAAGAGTCGGAAACAGCTACTTGCTCATTTCATGTCAAACTACGAACATGGCCCGGTCATCATAGAGGAAAAACTGGAGGGAGAAGAATCCAGCTTCCAAGCCCTGTGCGACGGAAAGCACTTGGTGCCGCTACCAGAGACTCGCGACTACAAGCGAGCTTTCGAAGGCGATAGGGGACCCAACACCGGAGGAATGGGCTCTTACAAAGATGTCGGTGACTGGTTGCCATTCATGACCAAAGCTGACAAGGAGAAAGAAATCGAAATCGTAGGCAGAGTTTTCAGAAGGCTGAAAGGGAAGGGTAGCAACCCCAGCTTACGCGGAATGCCATTCTACGACGCATTCATTCACACAAGCAATGGGCCTAAAGTATTAGAGAACAACAGCAGGCCAGGGGATCCGGAGATACAGAACCTCTTGCCCATACTGAAAGACGACCTCGTTGAGGTGTGTTTGAAAATCTTGGATGGAAGTTTAACCACAGTTAAGTTTGAGAAAAAGGCGACTGTTGTAACCTACAAGGCACCGCCTAACTACGGCGGATTCAAGCAAGCCTTCCCCAACCGTGTTAACTGGAAAGAAACCGACGGCCTAGTAGATTTGAGTGAGGCACATAGGTTGGGTGAAAGGTATGGGGACAGAATGAGAGTCTACCCTGGATCGATGGAGCTAAGAGACGGGGAGACACGCGCCCTCACCTCCAGAACAGTATGCGTCGTGGGGATCGGTGACAACATCGGAACTGCTAGACAGATCTCTCTAGAGGGCATAAGGGCAATCCGTGGCGGATCGCTCTGGTACAGAAGCGACATTGCCTCCCGCGAGCACATAGCGAAAAGCGTGAAGCACATGGAGGCGTTAAGAGGTTCATAGGTGGCGATGTCTTCAAAAAAGGAGCGAGGAAGGCTTTTCATAACGGACTGTGAAGGACCCATATCTAGAAACGACAACGCCTACGAACTGACAGAACATTTCATCCCAGACGGGGACAGATTCTTCGCCCTGATCAGCAAATATGATGATGTTCAAGCAGACGTCGTCAAGAGACGTGGATACAAGGCGGGCGACACCTTGAAGCTCATACTACCCTTTCTTAAGGCTTATGGAGCGACAAACGAGAAGATAAGGAAGTTTGCCACTGAGCACATCCTATTGGTTCCGGGCGCTAAAGAAACATTGCGCTATATCAGCAGCCTTATGCCAACCTTCATAGTCAGTACAAGCTATGAACAGTACATACGGGCTCTGTGCTCTGTTATGAATTTTCCTTATGCCAACGTTCACTGCACCCAGCTGGACATCGACAGATACAACCTCAGCAAGGAAGAAAATGAGAGGCTGAAAAAGCTTGGGAAGGAAATCGCAAATATGCCGATGATACGGATTCCAGCTAACGCCAATTCAATCGACGACTTCGCTGCGAGAGATCGAGAGACAATCAGAAGACTGGATAAAATATTCTGGGAAGAGATCTCTGGAATGGATTGTCGAAGGATATTGGAGGACGTTAACCCTGTTGGTGGAGCAGAGAAGGCTCGAGCGGTTCACCAGATCGTGAGAGAGACAGAAATCGACCTATCTGAAACGATTTACGTTGGCGACAGCATCACGGACGTGCAACCTTTTCGCTTGGTGAAGGAGCAAGGGGGACTGCCGATCTCTTTCAACGGCAACAGCTACGCCATAAGAGAGGCCGAGGTTGCCGTTCTTTCCAACCACACGATCATAACTTCAGTTCTCGTGGACGTTTTCAATCGGGTAGGCAAGAAAGGGGTTATAGAACTAGTTCAAGAATGGAGTTACTCTGCATTACAGGAGTGTTGCTCTCCAAGGCTGAGAGACCGTTTGTTCGAACTGTATCCAGAAACTCTTCCCAAAGTTGAATTGATTACCCAGAGCAACAGAGTAAAGCTGATGGAGGAGAGCACGGCTTTCCGGAAGACCGTTCGGGGGGAAGCTGTAGGAGGTTTGGGATGAGGGTTAAGATAGAAGACACGTATGCAGAAGCTTTCGAAGGGCTGTATTCAAGAGTTATCATAACAGCCGATGACGAAGAAGTTCTGAGGGGGGCAGCCATGGATGCCACCGCAACACCTTCAATTGTCATCGGCAGAACCGAGGGCGGCGTCGAGAGATGGCTGAACGAGAAAGAGACGCCTGACAAGCGTAAGGGCGCCATCTTACAGTTTTGGGGAGGAATCGATAAAAGAAAGCCTCTAAACGATTCCGTCAAGAATTTTGAGGTGGAAATGTCATACCGAATCCGTCAAGACATACTCGTAAAACCGTTCACAGCAGTCTTTGACGCTCATCGAAATCCTGAGGGAAAGATTGACACGATGGAGAGGATAGGTCACTGCGGGGATGGTTATGAGTGGGTTGAGAGGCTGTACGGACGAGACATGATCATAATTCCCCTTATGGCGTCTGACTTTTGGATAGAGCGTTTTCTAGGTTATGGGCGGGGAGTGATGGGTGGTAATTTCTGGTACATGTGCAAAAGTAAGGAGGCGGTGATAAAGGCTGGCGTGAAGGCTCTTCAGGCTATAAGACAAGTAGACGGCGTCATCACACCCTTTGACATATGCTCTGCAGGGTCAAAGCCGGAGACGAAATTTCCGTGGATAGGCCCCACGACCAACCACCCTTACTGCCCATCGCTGAAGAAAAGGCTTGGGAAGCAGTCCAAAGTTCCTGAGGGGGTGAGCTACATTCCAGAGATCGTGATCAACGGCGTATCGCTTGACGCTGTAAAAGAGGCGATTAAAACGGGCATAGAAGCCGCTGAAGAGGTTGACGGGGTTTTGAGAATCTCTGCGGGAAATTATGGTGGGAAACTAGGCGAGTTCAAGATATACTTGAGAGAGTTGTTCCCTTGAGTTTCGATGTCATCTGTTTCGGCGCCCTGAATATGGACAAACTTTATAGAGTGAACAAGATAGCGCGGGAAGAGGAAGAGAGCTTCATCACAGACTTTAAAGAGAAACCTGGAGGCTCAGCAGCAAACACAGCCGTGGGCTTAGCAAGATTCGACCTTAAGATCGGTTTCATAGGAAAGGTTGCCAGCGACCGTGAAGGCAAGCTACTTCTAAGAGACTTCGAAGATGAAAAGGTTGACACGAACGGAATAGTAGTTTCGAAGTCGGGTAGAAGCGGTGTCGTCATGGGATACGTTGACAAAAAAGGCGATCGAGCCCTTTACGTAGACCCAGGTGTCAATGACTTCCTAGAATTCGAAGAGATTGACCTTGAATATGCAGAAAGCACTGATATATTCCACTTAACATCCTTTGTCGCAGACAAGCCCTTCCAAGCCCAAATAAAACTTCTGAAACATCTTCCTGACGTGAAGGTAAGTTTTGCTCCTGGAGAGCTCTACGCAAGAAGAGGACTGGCCTCTTTGAAGCCCATAATAGAGAGAAGCTTTGTGATGTTCCCAAACGAAAATGAAGTGAGATTGCTTACGGGTAAGAGCTACGAAAAGGGTTCGGAGATTCTCCTAAATGAGGGGGCTTGTATAGTCGTGGTAACTTTAGGTGGTAGAGGGTGCTACGTTACAGACGGCACGGTAACTCGTCTTGTCGAACCCTGTGAGGTGGAGGTTGTAGACACGACTGGTGCTGGTGATGCATTCTGTGCGGGCTTTCTATACGGCTTGATCAAGAACAGAGACTTGCGGGAGTGCGGTAGAATTGGGAATTTTGTCGCCTCTCGTTGTTTACAAAAGGTTGGAGCCAGAGAAGGGCTTCCCAGACTTTCAACACTACAAAGTTCTTTTCCAGACGCTTCCTAATTTTGGTGCGCTTGCATCAATTATTCCCATTCTATTGTTGCTGGCGGTTTGTGAGTGATATCGTACACTACTCGCGTAACCTCCGGTATCTCGTTTGTTATTCTAGTTGAGATTCTCTCCAAGATCTCATAAGGAATCTTGGCAAAACTAGCAGTCATGGCTTCTCTACTTTCGAGAGTTCTAACGGCGACGGTGTAGCCGTAAGCCCTCGCATCGCCTTTGACTCCTGTAGTCTTCGTATCTGTTAGGACGGCGAAATACTGCCATAAACCATTAGCTAGCCCATTTGCTTCTATCTCTTCTGTTACAATTCTATCTGCCTTCCTAACCAAGTCTATCCTCTCTTCTGTTACGTCACCAACTATTCTCACTGCCAGACCAGGACCTGGAAACGGTTGCCTATGAACAATCTGTCTCGGCAGACCTAGCTCTTCTGCGACTTTTCTGACTTCGTCCTTGTACAAATCCTTCAGTGGCTCAATAATACCTTTGAACTTGATTTTGGTTGGTAAGCCAGCAACATTGTGATGCGTCTTGATCTTCTCTGAATGCTTTCTAAAGCCTGATTCGATTCTGTCGGGGTAGATGGTTCCCTGCACGAGATAATCTGCCCCTACTTCTACGGCAACCTCCTCGAAGACCCTGATGAATTCTTCACCAATAGCTTTCCTCTTCTGTTCGGGATCTGTTACTCTCTTCAACTTCTCCAGAAATCTTCTTCTTGCATTGACTGAAAGAAAGTTGATGTCGAACCTCTTGAAGATTTCCTCGATGAATTCAGGTTCGCCCTCACGCATGAATCCATGGTCGACAAAGACTGCGGTTAGATTTTTTCCGATGGCTCTGGAAGCCAATACGGTGGCGGTGCTCGAGTCTACACCTCCACTCAACCCAATCACGCATCTTTCATTGCCAACAGTTCGTCTCACCTCGTCAACAGTCTTCTTTGCGAAGTCTTCCATCGTCCAGTTTGGTCCACACCTGCAGACTTCGAAAATGAAGTTTCGTAGCATCTGCGTACCATTTTCTGTATGAATTACTTCAGGGTGCCATTGCAGGCCGTAGATGGGCTTCTCTCCATGTTTGAAGGCGGCTATCGGGCAGTTCTTTGTGTGGGCGAGAATCTCAAATTCCTTAGGAAGTTCGTAAACTCTGTCTCCATGGCTCATCCAGACTTTCTGCTTTCCCTCTAGACCTTTCAGCAAGCCGTGCGGGCTGTCTATCACAGCGTAGCTTATTCCGTACTCCCTTTTTCTCGCGGGTTCTACTCTTCCACCAAAGAGAGAGGCGATCAGCTGATGTCCGTAACACAAACCGAGAATGGGGATGTTCGAGTTGAAGATATCTGGGTAGCATTTTGGGGCGTCTTCTTCATAGATGCTTGAGGGCCCTCCGGAAAGGATGATCCCTTTAATGTTAAATTTTTGTTTCAGAGCCTCGATTTGAGTGGGTGTTATGTCGCAAGGAACTATTTCGGAATAAACATTGTGCTCTCTGACTCTTCTGCCTATCAAGTGGCAGTATTGCCCACCAAAGTCGAGGATGAGAATCGTGTCAAACCTCATAGACAACTATCTACCTCTTTTCCAAATACTCCACCATAGCCTCGAAGATCAATCGACCATCACCATAATTAGGGATAGCTTTTCTCCTCGTCCAGTCTGGCAGTTGCCAACTGTAGTAGGCTCTTTCGGGATGGGGCATTAAACCGAAAGTTGTTCCACTTGGACTGCAGATGCCTGCAATATCATGGAAAGCCCCGTTTGGATTGGTCGGGTACTCACCTTCCGCATACTTGCCATGCTCATCACAGTATCTGAAGACGATCTGATCGCTGTCGTATAACCTCTTCAAATATCTCTTCTCCTTCTCTTTCGAAAAGACGAACCTACCCTCAGCATGCGCAATTGGAATCCTTAATATCTTATCTTTAGGAACCTTCCGGGTGAAAACACACTTTCCAGAGTTTTCTTGTCTGATGTGAACCCAAGCGCAGCGATACCCAATGGGGGTGTTTGTTGCCAAAGCCGCCTCTGGATATCTGTCGATCCCGTCGAATCCTGGCAGCAGACTCATCTCAATGAGGACTTGAAACCCATTGCAGACTCCCAGGATAGGTCTTTCCTCTCTAACAAACTCTTTCAGACTCTTGCCGAGTTTGACGATTATCTCCTTGGCAAGAATAGCCCCTGCTCTTACATAATCGCCGTGGGAGAAGCCTCCCGGAATCACGAGAGCATCGTATTCAAGAAGGTTTCCTTTCCGGGCTAGCTCGTTCAAGTGAACTATCTCTGCCCCCGCTCCGAGGTCGTCGAACGCTCTCTTGGTCTCTGAGTCACAGTTCGTCCCGCCTACTCGCATTATGCAGACGCTGATTTCCTCTCTTTTCACGCTTTAACCTCCAAGAGTCCCCTTCCAAACCTCTCTCAACTCAGCTAGGCCAGCCTCAACTATTCTTCTCTCATTCATCCCGTAAACAGAGAAACGCCCTTCCTTTCTAACTCTGCCAATCCTCGAGTAGGCGTTGTTCTTCATCAACGCCTCAAAATCTTCTCTATGCCTCTCAGAAACCTCAACCAGAAACCTGCTGTTCGACTCAGAGAAAAGGGTGTAGTCGCTCCTCCTCATGTTTTTAACCCTCAGAACATTTCTCAGATCCAGTTCGATTCCGTAGCCTCCGCTGAGAGCCATCTCGGCAGCCGCCACCCCCAGACCCCCCTCGGAAAGGTCGTGACAAGACTCCACATATCCTGAATCAATTGCGCTGGTGACGGAATTCACGATTTTCCTTGCTTGAGTAGGCCTGACTTTAGGAACCGTTTTTCCAACAAAGCCTCTTAGCTTGTAGTATTCCGAGCCACCCAACTCTGGATAAGTCCTGCCGACCAGATAGATCAGGTTTCCAGGGCTTTTCACGTCCACTGAGATAGTCTTTCTTATGTTTGGGATTATGCCGATGGCTGTTATCAAGAGTGTTGGTGTTACTGGGCCTAGTGGTGATTCGTTGTAGAGGCTGTCCTTCCCTGAGATGAACGGTGTCTCGAAGGCTTTTGCGAGGTCGTAGCAGGCTCTGCAGGCCCTGACCAGCCCAGCCAGCCTGTCTGGTTTCTCTGGGCTTCCCCACGTGAAGTTGTCCAGTAGAGCGATTCTTCTTCCACCAACCGAGACATTGTTTCTGATGGCTTCGTCTATGGCTGAGGCTGCCATCCAAAAGGGATCGATCCTTCCATAGTTTGGGTTCATTCCGCATGAGATGACTATTCCCTTCCAAGAATTGTTCAGAGGCTTTATGACAGCGGCGTCGTTCGGCCCACCGTGTTTCCCCCGTAAAGGCTTCAGGACCGTGTTTCCCTTGACCTCATGGTCGTAGGTCCTTATCACCGACTCCTTGCTCGCTATGTTTGGTGAAGACAGCACCTTCAAAAGGTCATGAGTCAGGTCTAGTGGTTCGGCAAAGTTCGGCTCTGCATAGTCAGGTGCTTTCCATTCGGCAATCCTTTGAGACTTCGGAGGATCGAAGAGAAAGTGCAGGTCGAGATCGGCAACGGTGTATCCCTGATAGTCAACCTTTACGGCGTTTCCCTCTGTGAAGACGCCGACTGGAGTTGCCTTGACACCTTCGCTGTGGAATGCGTCCAAAACCTTTTCAAGATTTTTCTCCCTTACGGAGAGAAGCATTCTTTCTTGGGATTCGGAGACGTAGATCTCCCATGGAGCCATGCCGGGGTACTTCAGGGGGACGTTTTCAAGCGCTATGTGAACCCCGCAATTGGACCTATTCGCCATCTCACCGGCGGCGCATGATAATCCTCCCCCACCCAAGTCCGTTATGGCTGAACCCAGCCTCCGCCTTCTTATTTTGACAATGGCGCGTTTCAGTTTCTCCTCTTCAATCGGATTTGCGATCTGAACTGCTGGTCTTGAGACTCTCTCCGACTCCTTCGTCAGCTCTGCTGAAGCGAAGGTGACCC
>JBHIEV010000004.1:0-46426 GCA_046760805.1 Bathyarchaeia archaeon | reverse complement strand
ATCCGATAGAGAACACAGAATTCTGCCAAAACTGTACAAGAATAAGAGTGACAAGCAACGGAAAACTTAAACCATGTCTAATGAGAAACGATAACTTGCTGGATGTTCTGGAGTCCATGCGTAATGGGGCAAGTGATGATGAACTAGCAGAGTTGTTTATAGAAGCGATAGGGAGACGAGAGCCATATTATAAAGCCAAGATTTCTGCTTTATTACGGTGAATCTTTCACCCTGTGAGCACTGACTCCTCTAAACATAGGAACACATCTACCCCTATTCATGCCATTTCTTGTCGCGGCCCACTTCAGTAGGGGGATGATTGCTCTTCTAAGCTCTATCCCGTCGTCTGTAAGCAAGTACTCGACGCGGGGAGGAATCTCGGCAAACGATTCCCGTCTAATCAAGCCTTCAGCCTGAAGACCCTTCAGCGTGTCAGAAAGTGTCTTAGGACTTATGCCCTCCAACTCTTCCATCAAACTGTTAAACCTGAGCCTTCCATGATTGCCAAGAGCATTAACGATCAAGAGCGCCCACTTCTTACTAATAACATCTATGATGCCTTTGAGAGGGCAGAAGCATATATGGTCTCCTTCTCTATGCATAGCAAAAACTTTCCTTACACATAGTGACTATTTAACTATAAACTCCATAGTTTAAATACTTTATTTTCGATAGTTTTATCCAAAAAATGGAGGAACGACAAGAAGTGTGTAGAGAATGTGGTTGTGCCGCACCGCCCTACACTTACCGGCACCGACACCCACACCGCAGGCGCTTCCTAACCAAAGAAGAAAAGATTGAGAAGCTGGAAAACTACGCTGAGGAACTGAAGAAGGAACTCACAGCAGTGGAAGAGCGAATAAAAGAGCTCAAGACTTAGAGCAGCGCGCTATGAGAAAGGACTAAAGACCCCTTTCGTCTACTAGCATTTGCAGAACTTTCCAAACAGAAGAGACGGATGGGAAGGATGAAAATCTTAGCCTTGGACATCGGGGCAGGTACTGAAGACGTTCTTCTCTACGATGACGGAAAACAGACGCTAGAGAACTGTGTTAAGATGGTCTTGCCCTCGCCCTCCCGAGTTTTTGCGGGGAAAGTTAGAGAAGCCGCCCGTCTCTGCAGAGACCTTTTCATATGTGGTGATATCATCGGTGGTGGTGCTTTTGCCTTTGCATTGAGAGACCATGTCAAAAGGGGGCTACGAGTCGTGATGACTGAGAACGCGGCGTACACTGTAAGGAACGATCTTGACGAGGTTAGGGAACTCGGTATTGAAGTAGTCTCTGGAGAAAACAAACCAAAAGATTTTGGTGGAACAACATTGACAATTGAGGAAATCAACCTAAAGAAACTTGAGGTTTTCCTGAAAGATTTCAACGAGTCCTTGTCTGATGTGGATGTTGTGGCAGTTGCTGTTCAAGACCACGGTGTCTTCCCGAAAGGGATGAGTAATAGACGGTTCCGCATTCAGAAGATGAAAGAACTCCTAAAAGACAGCCCAAAACCTGAAATGTTAGCCTTCAGAGAAGACGAAATCCCTCCATATCTCTTGAGGATGAAGTCCGCAGCTCTGGCCTCAAGGAGACAGCTGCCAAGAGCTAAGGTCTTACTTATGGATACCTCTCCCGCCGCCATAATTGGATGTCTAAAGGAGCCTGTTGTAGACAAAGCTAACTCAGTTCTTGCCGTTAACGTTGGAAACGGACATACTATGGCTGCAATAATCTCGGACGGAAAGATTGCCGGAGTGATGGAACACCACACGCGATTGCTAAATCCTCAAAAGATTGAGCGTCTTCTGGTTGATTTTGCAGATGGGAAACTTACTGATGAAGAGGTGTTCAAAGATGGGGGGCATGGTCTGTTCTTTCTGGCAGAGCCGCCAAGCTTCTCTAAAATAGAGAAAGCTGCAGCAACAGGACCCAATAGAAACATCCTAGCCGAGACCAGCCTTCCCGTTCATTTTGCGGCTCCAGCAGGTGATGTGATGATGACTGGCCCCACAGGCTTAGTTGAGGCGACGAAGAGAAAGTTCAAACTGGAATAGAGATGAAAAGAATAAAACTGTTTATCCATGAACCTTCAATCAACAAAATCATAGGCAGAGAGCTTAATCTCCTACTCCCTGACACAGCCAATCTTATAGATGCAATCAACGAAGTGGACAAAATGATAAACAGCAAAGGAAACTTTCCAGCGCTACAGTATAGAAGCCTCCTCCACATGATCTACAATCCGATTGAAAACAGATTCTATAAACAAGTGGCAATAACCGCCCACAAAGAACCTGGACAGATGCTGAATGTAAGAGACAATCCAAAGCAAGAGCTTCCTGAAGAAACAATGGTTACATTGATCCCGGCGGGAGGATGCATAAGCGAGTGGGAAGAAGCTGTAGATTACGAAGAACTCCTGAGAATAATCTCACAATAGCAGCTAAAACTATGAAAGCATAGTTCACCCACAATTTTTCACAATAGCCTCGTGCTATGGCGTTTTTGCAGAAAACCTACTCAGATTTTCCAATTGCATAAGATGTCCTCAACGCTTCCAATGGATACCCATAAACTTTTAACCTGTCGTTCTCTAATTGTGTTTCATGCGAAAAGAATTACCTCAACAATTGTTACGGGAACTCCTAGAAAACTCAAAAAGAAGCGACCGAGAACTGGCGAAAGTCCTTAAAGTTTCCCAGCCCACAATCACCAGAACTCGCCGCAGACTTGAAAAGAACGGACTAATCCAAGACTACACAATCGTACCAGATTTCAGAAAGATGGATTTCGAAATACTAGCCCTAACCTTCGTCAAAATGCGCCCCGACATCCTTGTAGGAGAAACAAGGGAGAAAGCCAGAAAATTCGCTGCAGAATTTCCTAATGTGATATTTGCCTCCAGCGGGCAGGGTCTTGGTATGACTGGAGTGATCATCTCCCTTCACAAAAACTATACAGAATACCATAAGCAGCTGAATCAGCTGAGAGTTGAATTGAAAGATACCACCGAGGACATTCAAAGCTTTGTAGTTGCGATTGGAGAAGGAGAATACAAGAGGTTTTCTCTGACACACCTGAAAGATGTGCCTTTCTAGTCCGCAGTTCCATACTTCGGAATATCTGAGATCACTCTAGGGAACCCCGCTTTCACACAAGGCTCAACGATGCAATCATGCACGATACTTTTCATTTTTAAATAGAGCCCAGCAGTTTTTTCGCAATACCATAAACAAATGCTTAAGTCATTAGGCAAGGTTTATTTACCTTGAATCATTCTTGACACTTCAAACTTGGTCATATATGCGTTTTAGGTGTAGGTGACGAAAATGCCGAGAACCTTGGGAGAACCGGTGGAGAGAAAGAACATACGCATACCAAAACCGATGATGGACGAAGTAGAAAAGATCGTGAAAGCCCACCCAGAACTGTACAACAATCGTCAGCAATTCATTGAATCAGCGATAAGAGAAAAGATTGAACGGATGAGAATCGTTGACCGACTAAAAGGAAGGCCCATATCTTCTGAAGAACTCGAGCGGATACGCCAACAAATCTAACAGGACCCGCTTTTTGCCCACCTTCGCCCTTCTTGCGTTTTCCGAGTCTCTATTCCAGCCTCTTCCCTATCGCACTCGCTTGCTTCTTTCCACCAGCCAGATACTCCACCATGGTCTCATCAAGGTCAAGCCATCTCGCCAAGTCAGCCGACATCTCAGCGTTACTCTCAAAGATAACTCGTAGATAAGGAATAAACTCTCTTACTGCTCTAACAGAGGAGATGTGGCATCTCCTCTTGATCCTTATTCCAATCGAGGACTGCATAGCCCTCAAGCCCTTCGTTTGTCCCATCGTTCTGATTCTCTCTGGGAACCTGAAGGGGATCCACCCGCCAGGCTTCGACCCTTCCCTTGCCATCGCCACTCCAACAGTCATGAAATCAAAGACATACTTTAACAAGCTCCAGTTTTGCGTAAAACGAATCCTACCGCGATAGACATCAGCCAACGATAAGGCTTCCATGGCCCTAACCAAATCCCTTGGGTCAGTAAAATGCCTCGGAACATTCTCGTAGATCCACTCGAACAACATGTCTGGATCGACATCAGCTGCGTCTAGAGCCCTCTTCGCCTCCCATGCGTCGCCAGAGTAGAAGATTGTAGTTAAAACCTTAAAGATTGCTTCTTTCCTGTCTCGCTCAGCCTGCCAAGATACATCCTCGTATGCCAGTTTCTTTCTACCCTGCGCCAGAGCCTGCAGGTCATTCACAGCAGACCTAACGTCACGCCCAGATCGGGCGGCAACAAACTTAAGAACTTGATCATCAGTTACTATTCCCTCTTGCACACAGACTCTTTTCAGATGTTTAACAACCTGCAAAACCGTGGGTTTGGTGAATTCGATGAGTAGACAATATTTGCGAAGCGTGGAGAATCTTGGGTTGTAGGCGTTGTTTGCCACGAGCACCACCGGACACCTGGCCTCCTTGACTATCTTGATAACAGCCCTGACTCCTCCTCTGTCCGCGGTTCCAGTGATACCGTCCATCTCATCCAGCAAGATCAGGCGTCTACGACCGAGCAGGGTGCCATACTGAGAAGCCAGACCAGCAAACCTTTCCACGGCATCGGCGGTTCTGTAATCGCTGGCGTTCCTCTCCACCAACTCCATGCCGAAGTCGTTAGCTAGGGCTTCAACAGAGGTCGTCTTTCCGACGCCAGGAGGACCGTATAGAAAGGCAGCTCTCTTCTTGGGAACTCCTTTCTCCCATGACTTCACCCACTTAGAAAGCTTTTCAATTGCAGTGGAGTTTCCGACGACCTCAGACAAGGAACCAGGCTTGTGCTTTACGGTCCATGCCGCGTGCATCTAGGCTAACTGCCCCTTTGAATCTCGTGTCCCGCCTCGCCTAGCCGTGCAAGTAGGGCGCTTAGCTGAACCTCCTCGCTGGCTCCTTGGACCATTCTGAAGTCTATCTCTCCAATAACGTCGGCAAGCTTGATCTTCCACTTATCGGGAAGCCCCGAGCGGAAGATTTCGATGTGGATCTGTCTGATTATATCACTTGCAGCCACGCCATATCTTACGATCATGTCCCTCAGCCTCTTCCTAGCCTCTATGAAGTCGCCTTTCATCGCCAGCTTGATCATCTCCTGAACATCAACTGGATTTGCTCTTCCGACCACGGAATAAACGGTTTCGGCATCTATCTCTCTGCCAAGGGAAGCAGCAGCCTGCAAGGTGTTGACAGCCTTACGCAGATCACCTTCACAGACCTCAAAGATGGCGACAAGACCCTCATCGGACATCTTCACACTTTCCCTCTCGATAATAGACTGCAGATACTTATCATGATCCTCCCTTCTCAAATAGGAGAATCTGAAAGGTGCGCATCTAGACTGTATGGGCTCAATTATCTTGCCAGAGTAGTTGCAGATGAGGATGAATCGGCAAGTCTCTGTGAAGCGTTCCATCGTTCGTCGTAGAGCCTGCTGGGCATCTCCAGTCATGTTGTCTGCCTCGTCCAAAATCATGATCTTGAAAGGAATCTCGCCGATAGACTTGGTCCTGGCGAAGGTCTTGACAGTCTCTCTTACAACATTAATTCCCCTCTCGTCACTGGCGTTTAGCTCCATCAGATACTCCCGCCAACCATCCCCATACAAATCATGAGCTAAACACAAAGCAGCAGTCGTCTTCCCTGTTCCTGGTGGACCAGCAAAGATGCAGTGTGGAATGTTCCTAGCTTCAACGAAGCTTCTCAGACGCTCCACGATCTCCTTCTGATTTACCATCTCATGAAGTGACTGAGGTCTGTACTTCTCAGTCCACATCTCAAAGCTCAACCAGTTACCTCCGTGAGGCTATTAGGGATTGTGTGCTATAAATTAGTATTTAGGTACCTTTTGGCATCAGATTGCACACGAATCTTGGGTAGACTGGATGTTTACCTTTTATTAACTATAGTTTTATAGCCGCATTCTACCCTATAGAATGGCTCTTGCTGAGTGAGATTGGATGTTGTCAAAGTCATCATTATCAATTAAGGACGTAGACTTCGGGTTTGAAAACACACCAGTGAAAATCACCGTGCGTAGAAACTGTCCAGAGATCAAGCTGGCAGGCTTGAAAGTAGGCCCACTTGAGGAAGGGAAGGAGTACGAACTAATGTACTGGATAGCTCGTGAGTTGGAGAGGGCTGGGATAGCCCGTCTTCATGAGGAAGAACTCTTGGACGCAGTGAAGCTATATAAGATTCACTGGAAAGAACGCGTCCAGTCAGCCAAACAGATAGCCTCCCTGTCTGGAGACTTCTATCCTAGGCTGCGACGCTACCTAGCAAGCTTAAGAAGGGAAGCCATTGGAAAGCCTGAGAAGATGAAGGAGTACGAGAAGGCTGTGAGGCTGTCCAGAGATATAATCAACTGCAGATTGAAAAAGATAATCTCCTTAGCCGCAGCACCGAAACAAACAAACCAAACTCTCAACAACCTCACAAAGGAAGAACGCACTATCTACGAACAACTAAACGCGACAATCAGTAGCTGGAAAGATGAAATCCTCGAAGGAGAAGGCAAACCTTGACGGAAGAACTCTTAGTGGCAGACCCGCAAGAACGATTCCAAAACATCCTGAAAATCGAGAAGTATCGCCAAAGACTATCTCAAATCGCAGTTGCTGGAGCAACATCACTAATTGTAGATTTCGAAGACATCCTGACAACAGACTCAGAACTAGGAGAAAGCGCAATCGAAGAGCCAGACGAGTATCTTGAGCACGCAAACCGAGCAGCCCTCGCCCAACTACGCATAGAAGAACCAGAATACGCTGAGAAACTCGAAGAAGTGGTTGTTCGATTCAAAGGCTTACCCATAACAACATCATTACGAGCACTCGGATCAATACACATAGGAAAACTGGTTATGGTAGAGGGCATAATTATCCGCTCCACCCCAGCGAGACCAATGGTCACTCGAGCAGCATTCAGATGTAGAAGATGCGGAACCGTAACCTACCTCGATCAGTCCGGTTCTTTCCTGAGCACTCCAATTCAATGCACCGACCCAGCCTGCAGGAGGAAAGGACCCTTCGAATTCCTCCAAGAAGAATCAACATTTATCGATCACCAACAAATCCGCATCCAAGAAAGACCCGAAGACCTTCCCCCAGGACAGCTTCCACGCTGGCTAAATGTGAGGCTTGAAGGGAGGGAGCTAGTCGATGTTGCAAGGCCTGGTGATAACGTGGCTATAGTCGGGGTCGTGAGAGCTGTACCACCGACGTTCCCAGGTGCGGGAAAACTCCGCGTATTCAGGATGCATCTCGACGCAAACTTCATCGACGTAGTTAGCAAGGAGCCCGAGACAGTTATTATCTCACCTGAAGAGGAGGAGAAGATACTCGAACTCACGAAAGACCCTTGGGTTCACCGCAAGGTCATCCAGTCAATTGCGCCCTCCATCTACGGCTACGAGCACATCAAAGAATCAATCATGTACCTCCTCTTCGGAGGCGTTCCCAAACAGCTTCCAGACATAGCAATAAGAGGAGACATGAACATTCTTCTCATAGGAGACCCCGGAACAGCAAAATCGCAACTTCTGCAATACGTGGCGAGAATTGCCCCCCGTGGCTTGTACACTTCCGGACGTGGTTCGACGGCTGCTGGTTTGACGGCGGCAGTGCTCCGCGAACGAGGCGGCGGAATGACGCTGGAGGCTGGTGCTCTCGTGCTTGCTGATAAAGGTGTGGCCTGCATAGACGAGATCGATAAGATGCGCCCAGAGGATAGAGTAGCAATACACGAAGCTATGGAGCAGCACACGGTTTCAGTGGCCAAAGGAGGCATAGTGGCAACCCTAAATGCCCGAACAGCCATACTAGCTGCGGCAAACCCCGCCCTCGGAAGATACAACCCATACCAAACAGTCGCACAGAACATATCCCTACCAGTCACTATCCTCTCAAGATTCGACCTCATCTTCGTGCTAAGGGATGTACCAGAAAAAGAAATAGACGCAAAGATGACCGAGCACATACTCGACCTACACAGAAAAGGAGTCGCCCCAGTTGAGCCTCCAATACCACCGAGCCTTCTTAGAAAATACATAAGTTACACAAAGAACCTGAAACCCGAGCTGACTGCAGAAGCCCTAGACCGCCTCAAAGACTTCTACTTAACCATGCGTTCTGCGAGTGAAACCGAGGGAACGCCAATAGCCATAACGGCGCGGCAGCTCGAATCGCTCGTCAGAACCGCTGAGGCTAGGGCGCGGGTGGCATACCGAAAAGAAATCCTCGCTGAGGACGCTGAAGCTGCTATCAGCATAATGAAGAGATCGCTGGAGGAGGTTGGAATCGATGTCTCCTCCCACAAGATAGACATAGACATAATCATGACTGGAAAGCCCAAGAGCCTCCGCGACAAACTGCAGACCGTCTTAGGCACAATAGTCGAGATGGAAAGAGAGACTGGGATGGTGCAGAAGTCCGCTCTCCTAGAGACTCTTGAGAGTGAATACGAAATCGTAGGCGCCGAGGCAGAGAGGCTCATAGGGCAGCTGCTGAAGGAAGGAACTATATACTCGCCCAAAGAAGGATACCTCAAGAAGACGTAGCCGAAAGGGCATAGACGTTGAGGATTGACGAGCTGCGGATACCAGAATCTGTAAAGCAGGTCATAGCCAACTCTGGAATAAGCGAGCTCTATCCGCCACAAGAGGAAGCCATAAGAGCCGGAGCCCTAGAAGGAAAAAACCTTGTCTTAGCCAGCCCAACAGCCTCAGGAAAAACCCTCGTAGCCGAACTGTGCGCCCTAAAACAGATAATCGAAAAGGACGGAAAGGTTCTCTATCTCACTCCCCTACGAGCCCTCGCCAGCGAGAAATATCAAGAATTCAAGAAATACACAGTCCTCAGGAAACGAAACGGAAGGCGAGTCAGCATAGGCATAAGCACAGGCGACTACGACAGCTCTGACCCATGGCTTGGAAAGTTTGACCTCATAGTCACAACGAATGAAAAAGGAGACTCATTGCTAAGGCATAGGGCTCGTTGGGTCGATGAACTCTCGCTCATAGTCGCAGATGAAGTTCACTTGCTCAACGACGCCGAGCGTGGGCCAACGCTGGAAGTGGTACTCGCCCGTCTCATGCAGATGAATCCAGACGCCCAATTACTGGCTCTGAGCGCCACGGTCAAGAATGCTGAGGAAGCGGCTGAATGGCTGAAAGCCGACTCCGTAACGACCGAGTGGCGCCCCGTAGTGTTAAGAGAAGGCGTACTCTTGCATGACGAAGCCCATTTCAAAGACGGAGGCGCTCTTCAGATAGAGGGGACGACGGGTAATCCAGCTATAAACCTCGCACTACACGTCGTAAGAGCTGGCGGGCAAGCTCTCGTTTTCGCCTCCACGAGGAAAAACTCAGCCAGTCTGGCAAAGAAAGCCGCATCAAGCCTGAAGGATTTCTTATCCAAACCTATGAAGCGGGCTCTGAAGGAGGTCGCCGACAGAATCCTCACGACAGGTGAAAGGACGAGAATAAGTGAGATGCTGGCAAAGCTTGTGCTGCATGGAGCAGCCTTTCATCACGCGGGACTCGGCGGAAGCCACAGAAGAATTATAGAAGATGCCTTCAGAGCCGGAAAACTGAAGATACTCACCGCAACACCTACCCTCGCCTTCGGGGTGAACCTGCCGGCGAGAATGGTTGTCATCGACAGCTACAGACGATACGAGCCCGGATATGGCTATTACCCCATCAGAGTGTTAGAATACAAGCAGATGGCTGGGAGAGCTGGAAGACCGCGCTACGACAAGATTGGAGAAGCCCTACTAATCGCCAAGACTGAAGACGAACGCGACTATCTGATGGAGAGCTATATCCTCGCAGAACCAGAGAGAATCTGGTCGAAACTCGCTGTGGAGCGTATTCTCCGATCCCACGTCCTTGCCACAATCGCCGCCGACTTCGCTCACACAGAGCAAGGAATCTACGACTTCTTTGGGAAGACCTTCTACGCATATCAGTACGATCCGAGGGCAATTAGGGATGTGATTGCAAAGATTCTGAAGTTCCTCTACAAGGAGGAGATGATCGATGTAAGCGGTGAGGACGTCAACGCAACGAAATTTGGACGAAGGGTCTCTGAGCTATACATAGACCCGATTTCTGGAGTTATCATGCGAGATGCTTTTTTGGGCAGAGCTTCTGAGGTGAGTGAGATAAGCGTTCTTCACTTGATAGCTCATACACCAGACATGTTTCCCAAGCTCAGACCCTACTCTAGAGAGATAGATGACCTTGCCTTATTTGTTGATGAGCATCGGGAAGAGTTCATGGTTGAGGTGCCTGATGAATGGACGGACCGCATAGCCTACGAAGAGTTCTTGGGAGAAGCCAAAACCGCTTGGGTTCTAGATTCTTGGATAGAGGAGACGACTGAAGATGAGATGATCGAGAAGTTCAGGGTGCAACCCGGCGACCTCTACAGGCTTACCAGCACGGCACGATGGCTTCTATACGCCTCACATGAACTAGCCAGACTGTTCAACTGCAAGGACCTTCGACCACACCTTTCTACGCTTATGGAAAGGGTCGAGAAGGGAGTGAAAGGTGAGCTGCTTCCGCTTGTGAGGCTGAAGGGCGTCGGTAGAGTGAGAGCACGCATACTCTACGACTCTGGCCTAAGAACAATCAAAGACCTCAAAGCGGCTCCCATCAAAAAACTGACCAGCCTCCCCCTGATCGGACCAAAACTTACCAAAGAGATCAAAGAACAAGTGGGTGGACTGGTGAAGTCGAAAGAGTGGAAGCGATTGAAGAAAAAGAAGAGCGCGAAACAGCAAGCTATAACCAGATATTAGTCTTTTAGTCCTCGATCTTTCCTCTCCAATTTCGTTTTTTCTATAGCTAATTCGACCTGTTTTATGGTGGTGCCTAAGTAGTTTCGTGGGTCTAGAGCCTTATCGATCTCTCCTTCACTCAGCACGCCGCGCACTTTGTCGTCTTCAAGCAGGACCTCCTTGAAAGGTCTCTTTTCAGCGTCACTTCTCAACGCTAGTCTTCGAATATGCTCGTGAGCGTTCTGGCGACCCATACCTTTCTTCCCTAAAGCTAGCATAACCGCCTCAGACATCATTCGTCCTTGCGTCAAATCCATATTCCTTAACATCCTTTCTTCATCGACCTGCAAGTTTGCCAAGACCTTCGTCATCGAAGCCAGCATGTGATCAATCAGGATACATGCTTCTGGTATCAAGAATCTTTCGGCAGAGGATTGCGTCATATCTCGTTCGTGCCAAGTTGGAACATTTTCCAGGGCAGGCACAACAAGACTTCTCATGATTTTAGCCAAGCCGCAGACCGTTTCACAGGTCTGCGGATCGTGTTTGTGAGGCATGGTGGAACTCCCTACCTGCTTCTCTCTTTCAAAGAACTCGAAGACCTCACCTATTTCAGGTCGCTGTAACTCTCGAATCTCGATTGCAATCTTATCTAGAGTGGATGCAATTATGCTGAGAAGGCAGATAAGTTCCGCAAAACGATCCCTTTGAACAATCTGTGTGGAAACCTCCACCGGCTTGAGATCGAGCCTTTTCATGACGAGTCTTTGTATCTCCATGGCGTGAGGACCTAAACCCGCCTGAGTCCCGACGGCGCCAGTCATCTTCCCAACCAACACCCGCGCACGGCATTGTTGAAGACGTTGAACATGCCTTGCTGTTTCCCTCATCCAGACCGCAAGTTTAAGTCCAAACGTAATCGGTAACGCGTGCTGGCCATGGGTTCTACCCATCATCATGGTCTTTTTGTAGCGAACTGCGCCTTTCATCAGAATTCTTTCAAGATCGCTTAGTTTCTCTTCTATCAGTCTCAAGGCATCCTTCAGCTGGAGCGCCGTTGCCGTGTCCAGAATGTCTGAGCTTGTTGCTCCAAGGTGAATATAGGCTCCACTTGGCCCGCACGCCTCTGCCAATCCTCGAACTATTGACATTACGTCGTGCTTGATCTCCCGTTCGATCTCCTTCACCCTGTCAAGTTTAACATGGTTTACAGAAGCCATCTCAACGATTTTTTCAGCGTCTTTTCGTGGTATGTTTCCAACTTCACTATGCGCCCAAGCCAAGGCTGCCTCCACATCCAACAGCCTCTGAAGTCTGCTCTCCTCGTCAAAGATTCTCAACATCTCCTGCGTTCCGTAGCGACCAGTATCGATAGGAAGAATTGGCAATCTCGGTGTCTCCCACAAAAGATACACTACTGAAACGTTAAAAGATTAACTTTGTCTCTGCCCTACAATAGGACTGGAGTCAAGGGTATTGGGTGCTATGGCTGCTGCTGTCAACAAGAAAGGCGAAAACGCTGTTCCCACAGTACTTTCCATGCTCAACCAACTGAGACACCGAGGAACAGACGCCCACGGAGTTGCCACCCCAAACTCCACAAACACAGCCAACTCAATCGAGCAACTAACAATAAGAAACATGAACTCAAGCGTCGCTATAGGTCATGACCTATCCTGTATCCTCCCAGAAGACCATCCACAACCAGTTTTAGGCGAAAACTTTGCACTAGCATTTGAGGGGCGACTTTTTCCTCCATCAGACGTGCCTGATGTCGATGTGATTCTGGAGATACTTCGGTCTGACCCGCAGAAGAACGCAAGCTCTATCATTGAGAAAATTGAGGGTTCATACGCATTCGCTATTGCTTATCAACACAAAATTATTACTGGCAGAGACTTGATGGGAACGACCCCACTCTATTATGGCGAGAATGAAGCGTGCTTCGCCATAGCATCCGAACGCAAAGCCTTATGGACCATAGGAATAAGAGACACAAAATCCTTTCCACCGGGATACCTAGCTTTTATAAGCAACCGTGACATCTCCTTCAAACCCGTCAAAACCATAAAGCAACCGCCACTGAAACCCACAGACATGAAGACGGCAGCAAAACACCTCCAAACCCTCCTATTAGAATCAACGAAATCGCGACTTTCTGGCATCAAAAAGACTGTGGTGGCGTTCTCGGGCGGTCTAGACAGCAGTCTCATCGCTGTTTTAGCAAAAAGTTGTGGAGTGGAAGTTCAACTAATTACAGTGGGATTAGAAGAACAGCGTGAGCTTCACTACGCAAAAGTCGCTGCAGAGGCTTTAGAGCTGCCTCTACACATCCAAATATACACACAGGACGATGTTGAACAGGCTCTTCCAAAGGTTCTGTGGCTAATAGAAGAAGCAGATGTTATGAAGGTTGGAGTAGCTATCCCAATCTTTTGGGCGGCTGAAATCGCCTCAAAACTTGGATTTCGCATCCTCTTGGCCGGGCAGGGGGCTGATGAGCTCTTCGGCGGCTACCAGAGATACCTCAAGGATTATGCGGCTGGTGTAGAGGCTGTGCGTGGCTGCATTTATCATGACATAACAACTTGTTATGAGAAGAACTTTCAAAGAGACAACCAAGCCTGCGCCTTCCACAAAGTAGAGCTGAGACTTCCTTTCGTCGACAAAGAGGTTGTGAACTTTTCCTTGAGCCTGCCCATGAACCTGAAAATAGAGTCCTTAAAAGATCATCTGAGAAAAAGAGTTTTGCGACGTACAGCTCAAAACCTCGGCATCCCGCAGTTCATTGTTAACCGAACAAAGAAGGCTGTTCAATATGCCACTGGAGTGGACAAAGCACTGAGAAGGCTTGCAAGGAGGGAAGGCTTAACCTTGAGAGAGTATGTTAAGAGAGCCTTCCGAAAGGTGTATTCTGAGAGGGAGACTTAGAATGCCAAAGACAGCGGTACTATACACACCCAAATATCTAGATCACAACCCTGGGCGCGGTCATCCAGAGTCTCCCAAACGTTTGAAAGCTGTTATTAACGAGTTGAACCATAGTGGGCTCCTCGAAACAGAGAGATGCTCACTCATCAAGCCCAAGAGTGCCACACTAGAAGCCCTAAAGCTTGTCCACGAACCAGAATACATCAAGCTTGTTGAGAAATATTGTGCATGTGGCGGAGGGCTTCTAGACCTCGGGGACACCGCCCTTTCACCGAAAAGCTATGAAACAGCTCTCTTTGCAGTTGGAGGAGCCTTAGAGGCTGTGAATCTCGTGATGGCTGGAAGGTTTAAGAACGCCTTCGCACTCGTTCGTCCTCCAGGACATCACGCCGGCCCATACTATGGGATGGGGTTCTGCATCTTCAACAACGTCGCCATAGCAGCCACCCACCTCCTCAAAGACATCGGTCTTGAGCGAATCTTAATTTTGGATGTGGACGCGCATCATGGAAATGGAACCCAAGAGATCTTCTACGACACAAATAAGGTTCTCTACATAAGCCTGCACGAAGACCCAACGATATTTCCAGGGACAGGCTTCATAGATGAGACGGGGAAAGGAGAAGGATTGGGATACACGGTGAACATCCCTTTTCCGTTCAGAATCGACGACCAGATATACCTAAAAGCCATGAACCAGATCGTAGTTCCAATCGCACAGCAGTACAGACCTCAGTTCATTCTCGTTTCTGTCGGGTTTGACGGTCATTACACAGATCCAGTTGCAGAACTCTCCCTATCAGCCTCCTGCTATCTCAAAACCTTCTCACAAGTACTAAGCTTGGCATCTCGGTTTTGCACGGGGAAGCTGACGGCAGTTTTGGAGGGCGGATACAGCTTGAAGAATGTCGGGAAGATAGCGACCGCAGTCATAGCTGAGATGGCGGGAGTTCCCTATACCTTCCAAGATGAGCCTCAGGTGGCGAGTATGAAGGTAAAGAAGAAGGCTGAGAAAATAATGAGAGAAGTGAAGAGTATTCAATCTGCGTTTTGGAATTTGCCGCCTAATTGATAACCCAGTTAGCAGTACAGGGGCTTTGTTGAACAAGCAGGAGACGATGGCTACTCGATGACCTTGATGGCACCGTTTGGACACTGGACCTCGCAGGCCATGCAAACAAGGCATTCGTCGGGGTTCACTGCAACAGCTTTGCCTTCCCTTATCTCAAACACTTCGACAGGACACGTATCGACACATGTTCCGTCTCCATCACATTTCTCCTTGTCTATCTTGATCTCAACCATCCTGATCAGACTCCTCTCAGATTCTAACGGATTGAACCATCAAAGATAAAAACATTTTCATGACTAGCGAAGCTCTTCCCGGAGTCTCAGCAGAACCCCGTCAATCGTTGTCTCCGCCCTCTCCTTTCTGTGGTTATACTCCTCTAGAAGCTTATTATAGGTTCCCTTAGAGATCTCTCTGCGGCGATACCGCAGCTCAATCCTTCGGATGGCTGCCTCTGTCTCTTCAAGCTCCGTCTCAGCGACCTCGACCTGTCTCATTATGTCTGCGTATCGAGAACCTGCCTTTCTCAGTTCTTCCTTCAGCTCTGTCAAGTCCTTCGAGAGCGTAGAGAGCCTGCCTTCCAAGGCCTTCTTTCGAACCTTGTATCGACGTCTGGAGATTTTCCTCTTCCGCAACTGTTCTTCCAATATTTCAAGCTCTCCAATCGCGCTTGTCTTCTTCTCATATGTCTCGACAAAGTGTCTTAGAGCCTTTGGAGAGACGGGGATCACTGGAACTGGTGTTGGTTTAGGGGCTCGCCAAAGGAAGGCAATGATAAGTATGACGATCGCCGATATTCCTACCCATAGCGTGGGATAGAAGGATGCCCAGAAGATTGTGTATTCATAAGTTAGGTGAAAATCAAGATTATGAAACGTAGTGACGTTATGGAGAGCGAAAATTATGTCCTCTCCAACACTCTGTGGTGGCACGGAACAAGATTGAAAGTTGGCGTTCCTAGGTAACTTTATTGTCACAGACAACTTCTTTATGACCCAATCGAAGTATTCGTGCTCAAAAAGGCTGAATGCCAAACCATAGTTACGCCAACCATTCTGGATGACGTATTCCTTCCATGGAAGTCTGTAGTTTATGGTGAATTCTATATCTTCATTCTTCTTAACAGCTCCAAAGGATATCGTGGCGTTTACATGGGGGGTAGTTGCGTTCCCTTCCAAGGAGAGTTCTTCATGGATTTTCCCTGCCTCATCTATCCATGAAATGTCAAAGGCATATTGAGGTAATCGAAGTTTTGCGTTGGTGAGATTCCATTCTCCCTTATTCGTTAGGTGGTAGAAATCTGATACGAAGATGTGTCCCCACTCGTCCAATGTTACATCTCGTTTTGCTTCATCGGCGTCAATCATGAGGAAGACATCAAGTTCTGAGGGTGAAAACTGGTAGAACCTAAGCCAAGCAGACTCACGAGCAAAATCTTCCAGACTGCTCCTTGAGAACTGCAATGTTTGATGAGACTCGGTGAAGGTTGTACTTACGTTGAGCCCCTTCTCAACAAGATTGCTGTGATGTTCAACTGTGAAGTTTCCTACATTGGGTGGGAGGATCACCTTCGTATTGCAGATGGGTGTCGTTTGAGTTAGACTTGGATATATCGGGAAAGTGACATTCCACCAGTAATAATCGAGTTCTGGAGTCTCCGCACGTATCAGATCTGAGAAGACGAAAACAACGGTAAAGCTGTACGTGTTTTTGTCTACTGGTAGGGTGACGGCTATTCCATAGAAGCCGATTCTCCCCAATCCAGTATCACGTGTCACTTCTAACACCTCAGCGGGGTTTAGGGTGTTGTGAGCGAAGCAGTAAGCAAGATTAGGCGCGTACTCAAATGGGAAGCCTATGGGAAATTTCCGAGGTTCAGAGCTTTCTTCTGCCAGAGACACGTTGACGATGTCTTTTATGATCACTACTCCGCCGTCTTGGATTTGCACTACATGTTCTACGTGATGTATTTCAAAGTCTTCAAAGTAGGAGTCGGTAGCGTTAGCGTGAAGTGTGATTGCGGGGACTGAGAGCAGAGAAAATATGAAGAGAAGCATTAGGAAGGTTTTTCTGCTCAAATGGGACACACCAGCATCAATTCCTATGTTTCAGTTTTGCGTATCTATTAAGGGTTGCCTTTATTTACTTTTAGAAAGGTAAGAGCAGTCCCTTCACAACAAAGGTTTGTATGGGTCTCTCAAAGGAGGACTAAGACAAAACTTAACAGTCATCAGACAGTCATTATTTAGCAATAGGTAAGGAAGGACGAGCCGTTGAGAGAAGAAGCTAAGGAAATTGTTGATTCGCTGAAAGAAGTTATAGCCAAATTGAACAAGCTAGTAATTGAGCTGGAGCCTACAGACAAGAAGGTTGTGAAGTACCTAGAGAGCAGAATCCTCAAGTTTGCGGATAGCGACCTTGCGAAAAGCGAAGAGAAGCAGTTTTTGGTTGTGTTTGAGGCCCTGCACAGGTTGGCCTTAGAAAATCCGAATTTTCAACGAATCAGTGAAGAATGGAAGTTCTACCACAAACCACAAGACACGTGGAGGATAATCAGGCAATACTTGGAACCCTAGCTTTTCCTCTCTTTTTCGAATGAACTTCAGATCAAAAAGCTTTATAATTCAGCTGCCTTAGACTCGTGTTTATGGTTAAGGTTAACGAGTTATCGCCCAAAAGTGCTCAGGAAACTTATGAAGCTTTCAGGAATTTGCGAGAGAGTTTTGAATCAGGAGAGTTCAATTTCGTCCTTTTCTATGGTAATCCGACGGACACGGATACTTCTTGGTGCCCTGATTGCAGAACCGCTCACGAAGACTTTGCGAGATTTGTGTCAGAATATGGAGGCACGGCGAGATTTCACACAGTCCCCGTTGGTTCACGTGAAGAATTCAACAGGGACAACCCTTTTCTCAAGAATGTTCCGCATCTAGAGGCGGTTCCAACTTTGGTGATTTATAGAGAGGGATTAGTATTTCTGAAATTGGTGGATCCCTCTTTTGAAGATCTTGCTTATTTCGTGAGGAAATATAAGTTGTAGAAAGCTTTGTTGATCTCAGAGATCGACTTGTTTGGAGTAGTAGTCTTCTTCTTTCTTCGGCCCGAAGCTTCTTACACCTTTCTCTTTCAACTGTCTTCTAAGCCTTCTGGCATATTCACGCTTGACTTCGCCTCTTCTCTCTAGATAGTCGATTATCTCTTCCGCTTGTTCTTCATTGTCGCATCTACGAATGAAGTCTATCACATCAGGCGTGTAGTTGATGAACTTCTCTGACGAAGCTCTCTCACCTGTTTGGAGGTCCGATCTGACCGATGTTATCGGTGTTATGTGTTCCTCACCTTCGAGCTCCTCAGCCAAGTGCGGAAACATTTCTCTGAAGCGTTCCTTCTCGATCTTCATCAGACCTTGTCCCTCCACAGGCAGTTGAGTTTGTGGGTTCTCAGTATCATCTGTGAGGAACATCCTATTTAAAACCGATGTAAGTGATTCAGCTTCTTGTGGACAGAGACGAGCTTATCTTCTATCAGAAGCCGAGTCTGAGAACTAGGCGAAGTAGGATATATATCATATCTCCGAGGACCACAGCTATGATCAAGCCTGCGGTGATGAAGATGAGTAGAGGTAAGCCAGGTGTCACCCACACTTCCTTCCCAATCTTCCCCTTCTCTTTGGCCTCCGAAATTCTTTCTAGAATCTCCTCCTTCTTATCATCACTCGGGAATACGAGTAGTCTTCTCTTGGTTTCCCCTGTCTCTTCTATCAGAACGTCTTCAAGCGGATAGGAGTGTTTCTCCTTATCAAGTTCGGCGATGTTCACTTTGTAGCCGCAGAGAACTGCCAGAATCTTTCGACTCTTAGACTGCTCTTCAAAGCCCTCAAAGAGTTTCCTTCCAGTTCTGTGTTTCCAGAGAAGGTTTCGCGTCAGGGCGTAGAATACGGTTAGTGCTGCTAGGAGAACACCGTTGCAGAAGACTGTTATGGGAAAGAGCGGGGAAACAATGCCGAGTATTGGTTGAAGAAGATTTGAGGGATGGGCGGGTAAGGCGAGAGACAAACAGATCAGAGCCTTGGCATCTGCACCGCCGAAAGCTCCAGCGTAGAAGAGAGCCACCGATACGGCTGAGGTTACTATGAATGAAAAAGCATAAAGTTGCAACATATGTGGGGCAAAAAGAAGAAACTGCGAAAAGGTCAAGGCAAAGGCTAGAGGGGCAAGAACCACCCAAACTTTGTTACTCACCTCCCTTCTCTCAAGATCACTCCAAGAGGCATAAAAGAAGAAAACAAAACAAAGAAAGACTCGAGCACCATCAAGAACTTCAATCAACTAGAGATCACTCAAGACAGACCTTTGTACTATTAAGAAGAGAAGAAAAATCTTGTGTCTGCGAAGTTAGCTTAAGCACCTATCCTACGGTCAGCTTACTTGAAAAATCGCTTGGAAGCGTCGTTTCCACCGTTACGGTGACCTCGTCTCCAACAGAGAAGTCTATTCCTACGTCTCCGGTGTCTAATGTACGGCTTGCACCTGCGGGTATAAGCGTACTATTGGTTAGTGTCTTCCAGCCTGTGTTGCCCGCTGATCCTGCAATTCTAACCTTCACCACGGTTGCGTTGACGGTACCCCAGTTTTTGACGTCAATAAAATATTTGTTGGTATCATACCTATTGATGGCCGTGATGCCTAGGTTCTCTGCGCCTGTTACTGTGCTGCTGTAGGTCATGATCCAAGCGTAGGTCACGACGACAGCTGCCACTGCAATGACTATTAAGAGCAGCGTCGCTAGGATTGGTGAAATTCCCTTCTTTGATCTCAAATTTCTGTCCAAATTCAACTTCACCTTGCTAAGGGTCTCTTTGGTCTGGAGTATTTAACATGTATGAATTTTGGGTATGTATTGTGTGCATTGCAAAATCAGATTCTGAATTTGCATATCGGGTGTGATAAATCGGTTAAATATTGGCAGAGAGCCTTTTCTGGTTTGAGGGGCTGCGACAAGTTTGAAGTTATGATTGGCTTGATTCGATCTTAGCTCTCTGTTGTGGATTTATATAAAGGCCGTAGTATCATTTGCTGAAAGAGTTGTGGGCGTTACTCCAGTTTTGCCATATTTTATCTTCCGAAATAAGTCTTTAAACTCGCAGAAGCTCCAGTATTTCTTAAGGATGAAGGCAGCCGTACATCCTCTATTCGATACATAGGACCCCACTCATGGGTTGCGAGTGTTCAAAAATTGAAAAAAGATGATAAGGAATATTTCGGAGATGAAACGGAGGTCATCTGTGGCAAGAAATGGAACTGGAAGACCTTCAAGTCCACAGAGAACTATCCAGTTTCCAGCAATCTCCTTGAGTGGGTTATTGGACAAGAACGAGCACTGAACGAATGCTACTTGTGTCTAGATGAGTGGGTTCACAAACTCAAACACCTCAAAGAGGAGAAATGGTTTGACGAGTGGAAAGATCGAAAAAAAGAGAAACCGCAGAATACGAAGATGGTTGCTCCTGGACCATACCTACTTTTGCTAGGAGACCCTGGAACAGGTAAATCCCTCATTGGACGAGCACTTGCAGCTCATCTAACCGAACTCTACAAAGAGCAGAAGATTAAACTTCACGATGTGCTGTGCTGGGAAAACGAAGTAATCCCAAGCGAACCCAAAATCTCATGCCATCCTGCAAGTGAAGGAAAGAGAATTGTCTTCAAGGAGAAACTGAAGGAAGCTAAGAAGCTGTTCCTTCAGAGAATGGGAATCAAACTCATCACCTATCTGATGATATGTGTAGCCGCAATTTTCATGTTCGCAGGCTTCTATTACCTCTGGCAAGAAAAGATTCGCTGGGACGCCGGCATACCAACTTCAACAGGGGACTCCATTCAAACAGTCTATAACGGCAACTTCTTCAAATTCATCTTAGACGCATTCATTACGATCGGAAGCACAACGTTTCTTCCAGCAGGAATGATGCTCATGTTTCTGATTCTTGTCGCAGTTCTTGGAAGGTTCGGCGCCTTAGGGGGTGCTAAGGGAATCGGCGGAGCGAAAGCCTCGAAGGTGCCAAAGCTTATAGTTGACAACTCTAAGAAAGTTGCGCCTTTCATTGACGCCACTGGTCACGGCTCCGCGCAACTCTTTGGGAGCATAGCTTGGGACCCCTTACAGACGGGCGGTCTCGGCACACCCGAACATCAAAGGGTGAGTGCTGGAGACGTCCACCGAGCACACCTCGGCATTCTATACATAGACGAGATCAAGAATCTGAAGCCAGACGAGGCAGTGACATTACTGACGGTTCTAGAAGACGGCCAACTGCCCATAACAATGAGAAGCCGCTGGAGTGGAGCTGGAACCGCAGCAATGGCGGTATCAACTGAACCAGTTCCGTGCATGAGCTTCTTGATCGGTGCCGGAAACTTCGACAGCATCGGACAGATTCATCCCGCTCTTATGGACCGAATCTATGGATATGGCAAGGTCGTCAGAATGAATAACGACATGCCAAACACTGTGAGAAACCGCCGAAAATATGTTCAGTTCATAGCTCAGGAAGCTTCTAGGTTCCATCTGATCCCATTCAGCAGAGAGGCATGCGAGGAAATCGTTGACGAGGGGCGGAGACGAAGCAATAAGAAGGATGCCTTGGCAACGAAGTTCCGGCCGATGATAGCCATCGTGAAGACTGCTGCTACATTAGCGATGAATGATGGCCTACAAATCGTCGAGAGAAAACACGTTAAAGAGGCGATAGAGAACCATTGCAAGACCATCCAGAAGCAGATTCTTGAGCATCAGATGAACGAGAGAGGGAAACTTCTTGAGATCAATCCGGAGGGGGCGAAACGCGGCCAGATATACGGACTAGCTGTCGTCACAGACCCCTATAGTGGCGAGATGACGGGTAACGTTCTGACCGTTAAAGGCTTCATGGAACTTCGCAAGAAGAATCCTGTAAAGGGATACTATAAGGTCACAGGAATAGCGAAGGAGGGAAAGGAGAGATTCATAGCAGACAGCGTCGAGAAAGTGAGAAGCGTCATCCTGCAGAAGTACGGTGTGGACATTGCCCAAGAATACTTTACGCACATAGACTTCGCCCAAGCCTATGGTGTTGATGGACCAAGCGCTGGAGTTACCATGGCGATTCTCCTATGCTCGTTGTTGGAGGGAAAGCCCATTCGTCAAGATGTCGCTGTCACAGGCGAGATAAACGTCGGTGTGGAGGATGCTATACCTGTGACGGCGGTCGGTGGGCTGCATGAGAAGATTAAGGCTGCCGAAGTCTGGGGATTCAAGAAGGCTGTCATTCCAGCCAAGAATTATAAGCACTCGATCGATCCTAGAGATTACAAGATCAAGGTTGTCCCCGGCGAGACTCTTGCAGATTATCTAAGGGAATGCCTATCTGAAACATCCTAAGAAGTAGAGGCAATCTTCCTAGCTTTCTCCAAAGTCATCTCGATTCTCCGCCAGTGTGCTCCCTGCCAGTATATCTGTCCACATCCGGGGCACTCCCAAAACTCATTGTAGTAAGTTGCGGTTGTCTCAGGTATCCTATTAGAGACTTGGTCTTTTGAAACTGTTCTGATGGGCGTGTTGCATTTGGGACAGCGAGAAACTGTGACATCCATCTCAAGTTTGATGCCGAAATGATCTACTAGGCTGGCGAGCTTCTCAGCTTCTGTTGAACCTTCAACCATAATCGTGCTCACTCCTCGTTTACGAGCTTGCTGATACAGCTTTAGGTCCCGCGTAAGCAGGACACGGCTCTCAGCCTTTGCGGCCTTGAGTAATTGCTCATCATTGAGGGATCGGGAATACTTAACGTCTTGTCCAAGCATACGAAGCCATCTAGTAAGCTTTCCGAGCATACCATCCGTGATGAACCTCAATCTTCTCACCGAATGATTCGACCTGTTCCGGGCTTTGCCACGACTTCCCCTTCATCCATGACTAACTTTCCATCCAAAAAGGTTTTCACAGGTTTCCCCTTGACTCTCCATCCGTCAAATGGTGAATATTTGGCCTTTGAATGGAACTTGGAGGAATCGATATTGTATTCCCGACTCATATCTACTGCAACAATGTCAGCGTGATTTCCTTTAACTAGACTTCCTCTATTTTGCAAACTGAAAATCTGCGCTGGTTTTTCTGAGGTTGTCCTAATCATATCTGACAGAGACAGACGCCCTTCATTTACCTGGGTGAGCAATAGAGGAAGCATAGTCTCCAATCCGGGTATTCCAGGCTTTACGTCCCAGATTGTATGGGCCTTCTTCTCTTCAATGGCGTGGGGGGCATGATCTGACGATATTACATCTATGCGGCCTCGCTTGAGGGCGTCCCAAAGAGCATCGTTGTCTTTCTGTGTTCTTAGGGGCGGATCGACGAGAGCCAGAGTCTCGAGGTTTTTTAGGTCTTTTGATGATAGGAAGAGATGATGAGGGGTTACTTCGCAGGTGATTGGAAGCCCGTTTTTCTTTGCAGTTTGGATGACGCTTAATCCGGCTGCAGAGCTTAGGTGGCAAAAGTGGACGTGAGCATGAGTTTGTTCGACAAGGTAGAGGGTTCGCTGGATCGCCTTACTCTCAGCTTCGGGAGAATGAGCGTCAAGATACGCCAGCACATCTTTGCGTCCTGCGTTCCTTAGCTCTCTCTCGGCTTTTTCAATCGTTTCTCTGTCTTCCGCATGTACTGCGATAGGGGCTTTTGTTTCGTTGACTTCGTTGAAGGCTTCCAACAACGCTTTGTTGTCTTCAGCGTCTAGTCCCCCGATCTTTTGGGATAGGAAAAGCTTGAACGCAACAGCTCCTTCCTTAATTATCGCGCAGATTTCGTTTATTTCTGTTGGGAAGGCTGAGTAGAAGGCAACGTTAGTAATCACCTTTCTTTCTGCTATCTTCATACGTTCTCTCAGAGCTTTTGAACTCATTGTTAATGGTTTGTTGTTTGGCATGTCAATGACCGATGTTACGCCACCAGCAGCGGCTGACGCCGTCCCGCTGAAGAAATCCTCTTTGTATGCAAGTTGCTGATCCCTGAGATGAACGTGCGCATCTATAAGACCTGGAAGCACCAAGAGTCCTTTCAGATCGAGTCTTTCCGAGGCTGGTGGAAGATTTGTCCCTTTGGCTATCTTGAATATCCGGCCTTCATCTACAGCGACTCCTGCGTCTACAATTCCGTCTGGAGTGTAGATTTTGGCGTTGATAAGGACTAGATCAACTGTCAAATCCTCTCTATCCCCGCATTTCAGATAATCAACAGCCACCAAACTGTTAAATGTCTTTTCTCTTCAAGACTGAGACATAAATCTTGTATATGAGAAGGTTATGTCTATAGAGAAGCGTGCTGGAGGTAGCTAAGATTTCGAAACATAGTAAGCAAGTAGCCAACGAGGCAGGGCTTAGAACATTTCTTGATCAGTTGGAAGATCGTCTAGAGGAGATTGAAGTAGAATATGGGGAGAATTTGTACAAGAAATACCTTCACGAGCCTTGCAAGGATATTAACGAGATTGAGCGTAGGCGTTCTGAGATAATTCTGAATGACCACTATCTGGATATCGTGAGACAATGGAGGCCTAGAGCGAGAGATGAGCTTTTGAAGAAACGTCTTCGAGCATTAGAGCAGCTCTTCTTAAGAGAACGTATCGAGGCTCTACCCGAAGTGTTCCAGTCACGAAACAAGATCAATGAGGAACACATCGCCTTCAAGCCAGTCGTTCTTGGCAAGGAGATGCAGAGAACAGATGTTTATGAGATGCTCCGTAAGGATTCTGATACTTCTAGGCGCAAGGCTGCATGGGAGTCTTTCGCTGAACTTTCGCGCAAGGTAGAGGCAGACGTTAAGAAACTCATGAAGTTGCGGAACCAGCACGCTGAGGAGCTTGGATACAAGACTTATGCTGACCACTTGTTGATTCAGAACTTGATCGACAAGGCTGAGTTGCTCAGTCTATACGACGAATTGAGTAGCCTCTCAGAGCCGATCCTGCGCTCGGTGTTAGAAGAAATCCAAGAAAAACTCGATATAGATCAGCTACAGCCTTGGGACATAAGCTATGCGATCGACCAGTTCGTCAAGCCACCTGATGAACATTTCCCAAGAGACCTTATCCTCCCCAAGGTCAAAGAACTGGTCAGGTCATTTGGTCTGATCCCAGAAAAGCTTCCCATATTAGTGAGAGAGGCAGACATACCGTTTGGGGGACTCTGTTTCGGCATCAAGATTCCAACTGATATGCGAATCTTGTCGAATCCAAGAGATGGACATAGATTTTATAACACGCTCTTTCATGAATATGGCCACGCATTGCATGGCTCGTTCATAAGACAGAAACATTTCTCGCTTAAGGGTGAGATGGGCTGTTTTGCAGAAGGGATGGCTCGTATTCTTGAACATTTTGCCTCAGATTACGACTGGCTGCGCGAGAACACGTCTCTTTCGGAGGATGAGATTCTTCGCTTCATCAATGCTCGAAAAGCTTCACGCCTTCTTAGCATCAGAAATCTCATCGCAGCCTCAGTCTTCGAGTTTCAAGCCTATGAGAATCCAGAACGTGATCTGAATAGGCTGTGGAGTCAGCTTCGGGCGAAGTATATGTTTTTGCCGGAGAATGAGACGCCCCAGTGGGCAGCCCAGTCTATATACACGACACATCCAATATACTTCCAAAACTACGTCTTGGCTGACCTTATAGCTGCACAAACAATTGCATACCTAAGAGAGAAGTACGGAAGTCTTCTGGGTAACAGTGAAGTCTCAAAGTTTCTGATAGATAACTATTACAGCCCAGGAGCAAGTATTGACTGGCCAGAGAGGATCAGGAAGGCTACTGGAAAAAAGCTTAGCGCTGAGGCTCTCGTCGACGAGTTGACAAAATAGCTGTGGGCTAGATTCATGAATTGCTGAGATTTTTCAGGCGATAAGCCTGAAGAAGTCTCTTTCTGTTATTATCCCCAGAAGTCTCTCATTCTCTACTACTGGTACGGAGCCTATATTCTTCTCTCGCATAATCCTCGCAGCTTCACCAACATCGGCCTCAGGCTGGATTGTAAAGACATTTCTTGTGGCGATATCAAGAACTGGTGTCTGCAAGACTTGATCTATCATCCCTGATTGTAGGTGTTTGAAAACTTCGCCTGATGCAAAGAAGCGAAGAATGTCCATGACAGTGACGATGCCGACGAGCTTGCGATCTGAAACGAGGGGTAGTCTCCTGAAGCCGTGTTTTATCATCATCTTTTCGGTTTCCAAGATCGTTACTTCAGGTTTGGCTGTCATAACTCTCTTGGACATGAGGTCTCCCACTTTTGCTCCTCTTATACTGCCACTGAACAGGAAGACTAGGTCTCGCTCGGTCACGATTGCCCACACATGCTTTTCTTCGTCCACAACGGGCAAACCCCCCACCTCGTGCTTCTTCATGAGCCCTATGGCTTCACTGATCTTCGCAGAAGTGGAGATTGAAAAGACTTTCTGGGTTGAAATGTTTTTCACAGGCTCGTTTATCGCTTTGAAGAAGTTGCCTGCGTACTTCTTCTGGACTATCTGGAACTTTTCGCCTCCGCCAAGATAGTCTATTATGTCCCTAGCGGTTATTACTGCTTGGAGCTTCCTTGTGCCAGGGTCAACGACTGGCACGCGGCGGAAACCCTCCTTGACCATGATCTTCATAGCGTCGTAGACTGGAGTTGTGGGAGCCATTGTGACGACTGGACTCTTTGCTATATTCATTATCTCTCCTTCATGTCTCTTAGAGGTGTGTGTCTTTAGATCGAGGGGACCCCCTTCTCTCAACCTGCGTCGAAAAGACTCTCTCCTTCCGCTACCATGTGCGGTCAATTCTAAATCTCCTTTGCTAAAGCATTATCCTTACAACGTCTTCACGGTCAACTATTCCAACAAGCCTCTCTTTCTCATCAACGATCGGTACGCGTCCAATACTTTTCTTAAGCATGAGTCTGGCGGCTTCCTCGACTGTAGAAGAAGGTTTGAGGGTGATCACGGGAGTCCTCATCACTGAAACGATCTTTGACGAAGATTTGAACCGGCCCTTTTTCGATTCAAATGTGGGGAAGACTGCTCCACTGTCCAGAAGATCCTTTTGCGTCAACATACCAACGAGCTTTCCGTTCTTGACAACCGGGAGCCCAGCCAATGAATGATTCTGCATGAGACGCCACACGTTGTCTACCTCGTCATCCGGGGAACACGTGACGAGTTCCGTCGACATGATCTCAGAGAGGGGCTTTGACAGTCTGGTAGATGCACTCTTCAAGACTACTCTTATGAAATCCTCTAGGCCAAGTACTCCCAAGTAACCGTAATCTTGGGATGATTTCACCACGGGGCCATACCACTGATCTAGGCGAATCATTTCCTGAGCGGCATTAAGAGTCTCCATATCCGCTGTTACAACGACCAGTGGCGATGACATGATGCCTTTAACTCGAATCGGAGAGACCGACGAAGTTATAGCCATCAAATCGTTGCGGGAGACCACGCCTACAAGCCGCTTGTGCTCATCTACAACTGGAAAAACTCGCAGTCCCCGGCTGCGAAGGAGGGCCCGAACCTTTGTAGCAAGCTCATCGGCATAGACGGAGGGATAACTTTTGTCCATTATATCTTTAACACGCAAAAAGTGAACCTCTAATACTCAGCCTCAACTTCAGCTTTACAGTCTTCACAGAGGAAACTGCCTTCAACCTCCTCAAGGGCATCAGACCAGACCCCACAGCGATCACAGTACCCAGCCATTGGAGCATATTCTGCAGCTTCCTCCTCAATAGCAGGTTTTCCCTCAAGCTTAGCCTTCTCCTGCATGATCTCTATCAGTTCGGGCGTGATCGCCAGAATGTCTCTGCTTGAAATTACCCCTACAAGATTACCTTTGTACATCACCCCCAGTCTTCTGACGTTGAGCTCACTCATCCTCTTAGCAGCATCACTCAGAGTCTCGTCTGGATCTACTGTGATAAGAGGAGAAGTCATCACATCTTTGGCAGACAACTTGCTCGCCTTGGCATTCTTTGCCAAGACCCGCGTGACCAAGTCCCTCTCAGTTATTATGCCTAATGGCTTTCCTTCCTTACTGGTTACTATGATGCAGCCTAGCTCGTTCTCATCCATCAGTCGAGCTGCATCGTCGACAGCTGAGTCCTCGTCTATTGTGAAGACTGGGCTGCTCATGACATCTTTGACCAGCATTCGTGTCCTGATTCCTATCGCAGCCATAGTTACTCCTCTGTACCGAGAGTAAATTAAAGGGTCTATTATAAGTGTCGCTTATGACTTCTCCAAACACTTTTTCGCTGATCTCGTTTCAAGGCGCCTCTACCCAGAGGAATGAACCTTTGTATCTCTTCCAGTGGTAGGTCGAGAATTCGTCTTCGCAACTCTTCTTGAGCTTTCTCAGCCAATGCCTGTCTTATGCGCCTCGCAAGAGCGGCGCTCTTCTGTCTCCCAGGAACCAACTTGACGTAGACTTCTGCATGTTTCGCAATGGCTTCTAATGGACCGCCAATAACCATCAAGTGCTCATCTTTGACCTTTATTCCGATGGCTACCTCCAGCGACACGTTTCGAACATAATTCTTTGAACCCCTGATCATGAAGGCCCCCTTTGATAGATATTGACCTGTCGGAGGAGTCTTGCTCACCTGTTCAGGCGAAACCCAATAGACGTTGACTGAGCTCAACATTTCTGCCCAAGCATTGGAGTATGAGGCTGCGAGCTGAGCCGACTCCTTCATCGTCCGTTCAGGCGGCTCTTTTCCATTCGTTTTGATCAGGACGAAGGGTGCGCCGTGGATGTCTGCATGAAAGACGAAGTCATGTGGTTCCATGTGTCTTTTGATGATGATCTCGTTGGTTGTCGCGTCTCGTCCTCCTATCACGAGAAAGCCGTCTGAGGAGTGGAACCATCGGAACTTCTCGTACCATGCTCTCCTTCTTCTCTTGGGTGGCAATCTGCGTTTTTCCGTTCCTTTTCTGATTTGTCCTCGTCTCAGTTCTACTATCCTTGCTTTTGTCTCTTGTATCGCCTTTCCTGCGCCTTTGAGTTTCCTTTCAGCCCTTTTCGCCTTCGTGTAGTAGTGCGCGGCGTTTTGCTGCACTGAGTGGCGGAGGTTGAGGGGAAACGTAAGGTTGTCTATCGTGATGTTAAGAATTAGACCTTTAGATTGTAGGGAATCGAAGTAGATAGCGGGGGTAAGTCCAGCTTGCTTCTCCTTTTCGATATCAGAGACTATCTGTTCCCAAGGTTTTCCTTCTTTTTTCGCCTCCACGGCGTTTTGGAGGAGGGATTGCAGGTCGTTGAGATGTGTGTAAATTAAGTCTCCAATCCTTCTGTTTCGTTCAATCTCTTCTTTCGAACTCTTCAGAGTGCTCTGTTGACGTTGAAGAATCCTCTCCAGCTCAGCTATTTCCCTTTCATCCTCCTTGGAGACCCTGCCACCCTTTTCCTTCGAAATCATCGCTGCGTAGTATTCGTCAAGCGCGTGGTTGAGGGTCTCGTAGGTTTCGAACCTAAGAGAGGCATACCTCTTTAAGGGGAACGGTGTTACATCAACCCATTCGCCTTTGTCATCAACTACAATACACGGCTGAACCTTCCCGGTTCTGATGGCATCGAGCAGCTCTTGAAGCTTGTCATAGGCTCTGGCGATCTCCTCTTCCGTAAGGTTGCTACACCGTCTATTCTTGTCTATTTCTGCGCGAAGTAGGATTTCCTCAGCATACTGGCCTCCGATGCTCAGAAACTTTGTTAATGCTTTCACCAGTTCGAGTTGACCTAAACGTCTTATTTCGTCAAAATCTTGTCTGCTCAAGTTCATGGGGTTCTTGCCGATTGCTGGGGCATGTTGGAAATCTTCGCCTCGGAGAATGTTTCTGTCCCTCATTTTCCGATATGAAAGGGCAAGTAGGATTTTGTTCTCGGGGTTGACTAGAATGATGTTTCCGTTGCCGAAGAGTTCGGATATGAGCTGAAACTTGCCTTCCCGTGCGCTTACCTTGATTGTTGCTATTCTTTCGAATCCATGTTGCTCGATTTCTTCAATGATGCCGTTTTTCAGGTATTTTCGAAGAGCCATAGAGAAGGCTGAGGGTTTCTTGGGCTTTTCGTGTAGGTAGGAGGTTGTGTTGAGGCGTTTTCCTGCCTCTATAAGGAGATGGATGCTTGGTTGCCTTGCTTGGCGGAGCTTCAGTAGGAGGGTTTTCGGTTTGATCTGGTAAATGTTGTTGATACGAGCGCCTTTGATTTGGGGGTTAAGCTCTGAAATGAGCAAGGCCAGGTCGAAGCTCGTTATTTCTTCCTTCAACAGGTCCCCCTGCCAGAAGATTTTGAATAGAAGCCTTTAAGCGTATTTATTAAGGTAGGCCCGAAAACAAGTCCCAATGGGCTAGGGCTAACCTTAAAACCCGAACCTTCTAATATGGGATTTAAATGCTAAGAGAGTGGATTCATTTGAAACCTCTAACGATCATTTACTGGAGTAGAGTTGCGCTAGGTATCGTAGCAGGTCTTGGATGTACCCTTCTGGGGAGAGAATCGTTTCTTAGCGGCTTGTCTTTTGGAATATTATTCTACATTCTCACCTACTACATCCTGAAGACTCGGTTTGTGACGAAGGTTGAAAAGACATCGCAATTGTTTATGATGGGTATAGGTGCATATTTCATGAGCTTGATCGTTTCATGGGCTCTCTTCTTTACACTCATATACCACTAAGTAGGCTATGCAAGGCTGGTTTGCACTGTCTTCTTGGCCTTGATCTCTACTTCGGACTTAACCTCTACGCGTTGTTTTTCTCGAATCTTCTTATTCTCCTGTTTCTTGTCACTGCTGAATTTCTGCAGAACCCTTACGTAATCGCTCCAAGCTGAGAAGAAGCCTCGATCATAATTGGCATGAGTCATGCTTCTGGTATGTTCTAGGAAGTCACGTCTTAGGCTCTCCAGTTCTTCGTCGTTGGTGGGATTTATGCTAGGAAGGAACAGGTATCTGTCGTCATTTGACCTTTGAGCCAGAAGTATGCCCGAGAGTGCCTGAAAGTATCCCTTGTTCCACTCATTCTTTCGAGCTCTGTTCTTAGATCGTTCAAGCATCCGCTCAGCCTCAGCAAACTTCCTCTCCGTCACAAGCTGGAAAAACCGCGTTAGGAAAATTCGGGAGACAGGCATATCATCTTTTACCCCGTATAGGCTGATCCTCCTGCAAATCCTCTATTCCATTTTCAGTAATCTTGAAAAGCCTCTCCCCTTCAGGCAGATACGGACTGGAGACAAGCCTTGCAACTCTCACGGGCCCACGAGCAGACTTCCTTAGAAAGATGCGCGTGTGGCTTGTATGCGCGACAATATGGCCTCCGACTGGATGAACTGCGTCACCGAAGAAGACATCAGGCTTGGCCATCACCTGATTCGTCACGACCGCAACTGCGTTGAAGGCCCGAGCTAGACGAATGAGTTTGTGCATGTGTTTGTTCAGCTTCTGCTGTCTCTCAGCAAGCATCTCTCTACCGAGGTATTCGCTTCTAAAGTGGGAGGTTAAAGAGTCCACGATGATTAAACGGATGTTATTCTCTTTGATCACCTTATCAGCGTTCTCAACAAGAAAGGTCTGATGATCCGATGTGTACGCCTCTGCGAAGATTATGTTCTTGATAATCTCTTCTGGAACAAAACCTAAATGCTTGGCCATCTGAACGATCCGTTCAGTTCTAAACGTGTTCTCCGTGTCGATGTATAGAGCCCCGCCTTCCAGCCCCCCACGATCAGGCGGCAGCTGAACGTTGACGCACAGCTGATGGCAAACTTGGCTCTTGCCACTTCCGTACTCTCCATACAACTCGGTTATTGTCTGGCTTTCAAGTCCTCCTCCTAAGAGTTCGTCCAGCTCTCGGCTTCCAGTCGTCAGGCGTGAGATGTTTTGACGCATCTTCAGCAGTTCGTCTGCTCGGATGAAAGAGAGGGCGATAGATGATCGTGCTAGGCGGATGACCTCTAGGGCCCTCTTTTCGCCGATTCCTGCGGGTTCCAGTTCCCGTGCGGTAGCGGTGGCCAAGGATTCCATAGTGTGAAAACCCAGTTCCCTTAGTTTTTGGGCTGTTGCTGGTCCGATGCCCGGGAGGTCTTCAACATGCTCGTATTTCTTTTCTGTAGCGGCTTCTTCAGTCATGGGGGAGCCTCAGGTGAGGATCGAGAGAAAAGTTGTTGGAGCGCGTATTTAAGTTTAGATAAAGTGGAGTAGAATTCTCTTCTAGAATCAAGATCTATTCGACTCTCCTTTTGAGCCCGCACACCCGGAAATTAGCCAACATCATTGCAGTTCAATGCCAAGAAATTCTAGAAAATAGTGTTGCACAGGAAATTCTAGAAAGATGTCGAGCAGCATATACACTTGAAAAAGGGATAGACGAAAGAAAACGGTTTTTCAGGGGCTCTACGAAACTTTTCTCATCTGCGCCTCTGCCTTATCGAAGAAATCTAAGAGCAGCTCAGCTACTTTTCCACCAAACTCGGTCTTCACATAGTAATTCTTTAGGGGATCGATAGCCACGCTCTCAGCTAGTCCCTGATCCACGATCTCCATCATCCTCGCCCTGAAAGTTCCATCACTGATGGTTCGATCTAACTTACTTCGGATGAACTCTTTGGCATCCTTCCACCTGCCTTTGCCGAGATGTAGGAGGAAGATGCAATCTATGGCATGGTCCTTCTCTAATAGTGCCTTGAGCGCAGAGAGTCTCTTATCTGTGAGGATGTGTTCAACCTTTTCCTCCGCTTTCTCCTGTCCCATTTCGACACCAACCTGCGTGTTCTATGGTATCTTCGTACTTAAAAGATTTAACCTATATTACGATTCGTGACATACTATAGAGGAAACAGTTTAGTCTTGAGCATTATGCCGTCGGCATAGAGGTTTCGCAAGCTCTATTTGGTAGACCCAGTCCTACTTAGTAGACCCACCCTTACCTAAATAAAAAGAGAAAAACACTGAATAGAACTAAAACATAAAGAGAAGGAATTTGCTGGGATATCTTCATCTTAGCGCGTGATATCATACAAGGAGTAAGACTTCGAATTAGCATAGCAACCTTCCATTTCGGATGTCGTTACTGAAGAGAATTGAAATGTGGCAGTTTGGGTTGTATTTATGAATGAGTGGGCTATTTTCGTAAGACGTAAGATTTAATACAGCCTTTTCAAGTAGTTAAAGTCTGCGGATGCGTGGACATATGAAGAAACGGTCTAAACTAGTCTCTTTAATAATACTGATCATTTTCGGTACATTTACGCTTGCATGGACATCTCCTTCTTTCATGGCATATGCAACCTACGTAGAGGGCCCCATTACCCAAGACACGATCTGGACACTGACAGACAGTCCATTCGTGGTTTCCAAGAATGTAACAGTATCGTCAGGTGTTACGCTAACTATAGAGCCTGGAGTTGAAGTAAGATTCGGCGGAGATTTTGCGTTGATTGTGGAGGGAACTCTTGTTGCGTGTGGTACAGAAAACAGAACAATAGTATTCACCTCAAACAAGGGCCAACCGCAAGCGGGAGATTGGATTTCAATTGAGTTTAAGGGAAATGCACCTTCTACGGTAGCGTACTGTGTTATTGAATACGCAAAAAAAGGAATAACAATAGCAGATGGAAGGGTAGAAGTGAGGGACAGTGAGATAGCCAAGTGCTCTGAAAACGGTATCTACATAACTGGCGATGATCAAGTTACCATACAGAATAATGGGATAAGTGAAAACAAAAACGGGATACTTCTAACGGGAAACTCAACCACAGGAGTGAGCATAACTGAAAACATTCTAATGCTAAATACTCATAGTGGAATCCAACTTGATGTAGAGAGAGACATGGATGTTGTTATTCTTAACAACATTCTTTCCGCTAACGGGAATGGATTCTACGTTTCAAGCCAAGTAAGTACATACATCACTAGAAACTACATTTCAAACAACACTGTCGGAATCTTCTACACATGTGGGCGGGATCATGTGGCTTACTACAACGACATCTACGACAACGAGTATGGAATGGACGTTGGATCCAACACTACTGTCAATGCAGAATACAATTATTGGGGGCACGAAAGTGGACCCTACCATGTATCGTTGAACCCTGCCGGGGAAGGCAATCCAGTTGGTGGCGATGGAGTCAACTTGGATTTCATATTCTTCTTGACTGCTCCGATTGATTATCTGAATACGCCACCTGTCGCGAGGCTTTTGACAGACAAGACCTTGGTTTCACCAAATCAGATTGTGACGTTTATTGCTACAACTTCGAGCGACGAGAGACGCGTTGACCAGTATTTGTTTGATTTTGGAGATGGAACAAATAGCGGTTGGACAACACTTTCAATCTTCGTTCATAAGTATTCTTCAGTTGGATCTTACAATGCAAGCGTAACCGTGATGGACGATTTTGACAGGAATAGTACGAACGTGGCAATGAAGACAATAGACGTTCAAAATCTTAGCCCCCTAGACGCCTCTATCGATGCAAGCCTCTACAAAGTCAGCTCTGGAGCACAAGTTCCAATTACAGTACATGTCACCGACGGAACCAATGCGACTGAAAATGCGGGCATTACACTGTTCACGATAGGAGGCGGAAACTTCACAACCTCATCTGGACTGACAGACTTGGACGGTTATTTCACAACAACCTTTAATGCGCCAAACGTGACTCAGACAACTAATGTAAGGATAACTTCGACAGCTTCGAAGGGCGGCTACGCAGATGGCTCAGACTACGCGTACATAACTGTTTTACCACCGCTGTTAGTTGATGTTACCGCCGATCCTATTGCTATAGAGTCCGAAGGAACATCAGAGGTGGCAGCTTACGTTACGTACAATGGAGAGCCTGTCGCAGATGCCCAAGTTACCTTGTGGTCCGATAGTGGCGGAGAATTCTCACCCATCAACGCAACAACCAACTTGAGCGGCGTCTGTACGTTCAATTTCACTGCTCCCTATACGACGTCGTGGTTAAACGTCACCATAACGGCGACGGCTGTAAAGGAGGGGTACTTAGATGGGCAGAGCCAGATAGTGATAACAGTGGAGCCTAAAATACTCGTTGTGGAGCTTGTAGCCGAGCCAGCTACGATTGCTTCTGCTGAGATGTCATCCGTGACTGCCCATGTAACATACAACATGACTCCAGTTTCAGATGCAATGGTGACGATGTCATCTGTGAATGGGACCTTCTCTCCAGAAACCGGAATTACTGACTCAAATGGTGACGCGGTCTTCGTCTTCACAGCTCCAGAAACAACTACGCAACTCAATGCAACCGTTACTGCCACAGTAACAAAGACTGGCTATGCCGATGGTCATGCGGAAGTAGCGATAATCGTCAACATTGGAACGCTGTATGTTGAAGCTACTGCTAACCCTGCCGTAATCGTGTCTAGAGCTACGTCAACTGTTACTGTCCACGTAACATGCGATGCTGACCCAATGGCAGGGGCTGTTGTTACAGTGTGGTCGGATGGTGGTGGAGACTTTTCATCTGTCGAGGCAATGACTGATTCGAATGGTGATGTTACCTTTGTCTTCACCGCTCCTGAGACGACGGAACAGTTAAACCTTAACATCGTGGCGACTGCGACTAAGAGCGGATACACGACTGGAGTTGGATTGGCGAGTGTGACTGTAAACCCGGGTGGAGGACTTGGTTTGCCGTTGATACTCATCATAATCGCAGCTATAATAGTGGTAGTCGTTGTTGTGGTGGTGCTCTTGATCAAATTCGAGGTTATCAATGTATCTTGGGGCCCTGAGGAGCCGGAGAGTGTTTAGTAAGACGTAGGATTTAATACAACCTCACAATCCGTATAAAGTAGGAAAAGACCAATGTCAAAGCTCAAAAAGACCCTCGCCAAACTAAGGCGCATAAGAATCGGCATAAATATCGAAAGACTCAAAAAACGGAAGGTAAAGTACATCCCCTCGGCTCCTCCAAAACCCCTTCCAAAAGGCTACAAAGTCGCCGACAAATACCCCTTATACGAGCCGTTCGTACACGTCGCCATAGTGCAGAACCCAACTACTGGCGAGTTCAAATACATACTAGACGAACTCCAACTCGACTCCCTAGAGCGAAGCGTATACGACAGGATTCTAGAGATTCTGCTTGCCGAGATCCGATCGCCAAAAGAAGAGATTCTGGACCCCAGAGGATTCTTCGATAGAGAAGCAAAAAAGATCGTTAACAAGTACCGTATCAGTCTGGGGTGGCTTCCAGAAGTTTCTTGGTCTAAGATTCTCTACCATGCCGAGAGGGATCTTGTAGGATATGGTAAAATCGACCCCTTGATGAGAGATCCCAATATAGAGGATATCTCATGCGACGGAGTTGACAAGCCTGTCTACATCTGGCACAGAAAATACGAGAACTTGGAGACGAACCTCGTTTTCAAAGAGGATGAAGAAGTCGACGACACAGTCGTCAAGCTCGTTCACATGGCTGGGAAACACGTAAGCTCAGCCTTCCCGATAGTTGACGCCTCCCTCCCAGGCAAGCACAGGCTCGCTGTCTGCTACAGAAGAGAGGTAACCCCCTTTGGAACAGCCTTCACAATCAGGAAATTCAGGGAGGATCCATACTCAATCATCGACTTGATAAACTTAGGAACGTTCTCTGAAGAGATGGCAGCGTACTTTTGGACATGTCTAGAAAATAGAACCTCTGTGGTGGTGCTGGGCGGCACAGCTGCTGGAAAAACCACGGCACTGAACGCTTTAGCATGCCTGATTAGACCTGGTAGCAAGATCGTTACGATCGAAGAAACGGCGGAACTCAACCTTCCCCATGAGAACTGGGTATCACTAATCGCGAGAAGAAGTTATGGTCTCGGAGAAAACTTGGCCGGCGAGGTGACGCTCTTCGACTTGGTGAAAACGGCGATGAGACATCGACCAGATGTTCTAATTGTAGGGGAGATTCGAGGTAAAGAAGCATATGTTCTCTTTCAGGCATTGGCAACAGGCCATGGGGGCATGTGTACATTACACGCTGACAGTATCGCCTCAGCTGTCAAGCGTCTAACGTCGAAGCCCATGAACATAGCCACAGCATACATCCCCCTGATGAACGTGGTTGCATCAATCCAGAGAGTCCACCTACCCGAGGAAGGCGAGCTGAAAGCCTACAGGCGAATAATCTCAGTAGACGAGGTCGCGGACTATGAGGACTATAGAACCACTTTCAGGTGGAGACCAGCCGAGGACGACTTCAAGAATTCACTAAAGAACGGCGTCATATTGCCAGCTATCTCAGAACGCATGGGCATAAGCATGGAAGAGCTGATGGAAGAGATAGAACGTCGCAAGAACGTATTGCAGTGGATGCGGGAACGCAAAATAAGAAGTTACAAGGATGTAGCAGCCATAATCACTGAATACTACTCGAGACCAAAGGAGTTTTACGAGAGGGAGGTGGAGAGCCTTGCAGCTGTTGAACACTCTTGAGGGATGGTCCTATAGGCTCTTCGGACGCCTCTCCCCAGCATTCTTGAAAAACGTTTGTGAGTTCACAGACCATCTAGAAAGAGCAGGAATCAAAATCTACCCAGAAACATATGTTTCATTAATGTTCTTCTGCGCCATCTTGGGAATACCAGTGACTATTGCCGCTCTCGTGCTCGTAGTGACGTTCAAATTTATCCCGCTGATTTTTCTTGTGCCTATGCCTGCGTACATAATGATGGGGTTCATACTTGTGCCGATGTCTATGGCAAGTGACAGAGCGCACAGTCTTGAGATGGAGATGCCCTTCGCGGCAACATATGTAACGGTCATGGCCTCTGGTGGGATACCCCCTTACCTCAGCTTTAAGAGGCTCTCGAATGTTGATCTGATGCCTAAGATGCGTAAGGAAGCGAGAGAGATAATCAAGGATGTGGAGATACTTGGAATAGACCCACTAACAGCCATGCAAAATGCGGCCAAGGGGAATCCTCTTGACATCTTTAGAGACTTCGTCTCGGGATATGCTTCAGCTGTTATCATAGGTGGTGATGTTATACACTTCTTGGAAACGAAGGCGCAGGATATCTTCAAGACAAGATCGTCGAGGGTGAAAGCGGCTGCGGAGCGCTTGGGAATGCTTCTCGAAACGTTTGTAATTGTAATGGTTCTTATGTCTCTCTGCTTTTACATCCTCTTCAGCGTTGAATCAATCTATAGTACAGGCGGCTCCAGCTATTCTACGATGCTGATGTACACTTATGTTTTCACTCCGTTGCTTTCAATGGTTTTCATCTACCTTGCTCACAGTATGCAACCGAAGACGCCGGTGACTGATTGGAGACCCTACAAGGTATTCGGGATTTCATCTTTGGTGGCGGTCTTGGTCTTCTTTGTGCTGAGTGGTTTTCTCGGAATCATCCAAACTCCATTACAGGGTATCGTTGATATGCCTACTACTGTTGCCATCTCGCTCTTCATCACTACCGCTCCTGCAGCCTTGGTTCAGATGAAGCTCTCTGGGACAAAGATTAGCACTGAGAGGGGAATAGCCAACTTCCTTCGAGACTTGACGGAGACTAGGAAGACGGGGTTGTCTCCTGAGAAATGTATTGAGAATCTTTCTCATCGTGATTATGGCGCGTTTGGCCCAGAGTTGAGGAGAATATCCTCTCAGATTTCTTGGGGTATTCCGGTTAGAAGGGTCTTCATGGATTTTGTTAAGAGGACTAGGAGCTGGCTCAGTCAGATCGTGATGTTCCTTTTGGTGGAGACGATCGACGTTGGCGGCGGAACTATAGCGATGATTGAGTCTCTTGCGAGATTCAACAGTATGACTCAGGAGATAGAGAAGGAGAAGAAGATGAGCGTGAGGCCGTATATCATGATACCTTACTTCGCCGCTGTTATGCTGGTTGCAACTACTATCATGACCCTCACGTTCACTGCGAAGACGCTGGAGATTGGTGGAGCCGTAAGCATTGATTTGGAATTTCTTACCATGCTCTTCACGACCTCGGCGATCATCCACTGCTATCTTATAGGTTTGGTGGCTGGCAAGATTAGTGAAGAGAGTGTGGCTGCTGGTTTCAAACACTCTGCGATTCTGGTGATAATCGCCCTAGTAGCCTCAAAGTTTGCTCCCATGCTCTTGGGAGATTTTGTGTGAAAAGCTAGGGGCTCGCGTAAGGGCGAGAATGTATTTTTTCTAGTGGGCGTGTTGTAAACTGTATCGTAAGACAGAATACTTAATATATAGGTTCGCTCTATATAATATGTACACGAGGAGAACGTATGAACAGTTACCCAACCAAAAAAGACCCACAGGAGGACACATATATGCTAATCAAGAGAATCCGCAAAATAGTCTTCGATAGAAGGGGCGTAAACAACACAATCTCTGCAACAATAATGGCTGGCGCAGTTGTCGCGCTAGGTCTAGCAGTGTTTGCTTGGGCGCAAGGCAGAACCTCGACTTACAACAGCGAGTTCGGCGAGACCGTGGACGCGGAAACCGCTAGGCTAAAGGAAAAACTCGTCTTCGAGTACATATTTTATGATGACGACGATTTGACGGTTTATCTGTTGAATTGCGGAACCATAGACGGCATCAAGATAAAGACCGTCTATATATACGACGACAGCAACAATCTCAAAGGAATTTTCTCGGATCCAACATTGTATCAGTTTGAAACCTTGGAAGGGATTCCGGGTCAAGTTTTAGATAGAGGAGACGAGGGACGTCTTGTTCTCGACCCTTCGGAGAGCCTAGGTGGCTTCTGCAACATCAAAATTGTAACTGAAAGGGGGGCAACATTTGACCAAGGGTTTGTGGCTTAAGAAAGTCTGGAACGGACGCTCAAAGGGCTTGTCCACGATCCTCGGAACGGTATTTCTTACCCTCGTGATCTTCGCCATATCCACCAATGTGTTTATCTGGACCCTTTCACAAAACGCCCAGTACACACAAACGGTGAAAGACGAAAACCAAAAGAACGTTGATCGCCAGAGTGAGCATCTCATTGCTTCAGGTACGAACTACTCTGTCTCAGGAGATGAAGTCACCGTGAAGGTCACGCTCAGGAATGCTGGCTCGGTTGCGGCTCAGGTAATAAACCTCTGGGTTTTTGACACAACAGAACAAAAATATACTAACAAATCATTAAACTTGAATCTGAATCCAGGGGAAGCCTTGCCTCTTATAGGCTCAAGCAGTTTAAAGGTCAACCTATCTGGAGCGAATGCGAGTCACGAGTTTGCTTCATACTTCGTGACGGCGAGAGGGAACACTATACCACTTACGTCAACAGAGGATATAATAGTAGCAGAGTTAGCCCAAGGAATAGGCTCTATAGCTATGGAATTCTATACATTCAGATATTTCGAGTATGAAGGTAGCAAGAAGCTGGCAAACTACCCAAGTGGCATCGTCAGTTTCGATGTTCCCTCAAGCACAAATGTAGCCTTTGGATGTCGTTTGACCAATCTTGATCCGAGAAGACAACCAATAATCTTTGATTCACATTCATTGCTATGGATATTTCAACCTGTATCATCTGTACCTCACAGTACGTGGTGGTACCTCGTGAATGTTGCAGATGATGGAACCATAAGTTCAACCTTTTCTCCTATAACCATAGCATATGGCGAGACGAAGTTGCTTGTTTTCGCATCGGACGACGACGTTGGCACATCAGGTTTTGGAAGACAGAAGACACCATCGAAGGCTCTATCCGTGCCTGTCTTCCTACTCTTGCACGGAACTATTGGAGGCGCGCCTTATGGACAGAATATTCCCTTCGTTTCATTGTACATTGACTAGCAGCAATGATGGCAACAACATTTCCAACAGCCTCTCAAGGTAAATTGTCTCTCTTCACGTGGGACGCTGACTTCATTTCACAATGGTTTTTCTAGAGACGGACGGAGTCGAATGGCGCCGTAATGGGAAGATGTGAGAACTAAAGCATTCATTTTTGTTGTCAGCCTCTCCATAGGTCTGCAGATGCCGCTTCTTTTCTAAGATGTTACTTATGTCCAGTTTTTGCATATATCCGATTTGGATTTGTTGTATTATTTGGCTTAATGATTTTTATGGAGCAATAGTGTATCTTAAGACTGAATACTAAGTACGTAGCCGCAACCAAAGAAAATGATGGTTGGGAAACCATGCAGAACATGTGTGTGTCAAACAAGATTTCAGGGAGAACTCGTAGAATCTGGAGGAGGGTCTTTAACAAGAGAGCTGTAAGCAACACCGTCTCTGCAACAATACTGACTGGCGCAGTAATAGCTCTAAGCCTCGCAGTCTTCAGTTGGTCGGAAAGTCGTTCTAGAGTTTATAGCAAGGAATACGACGAGACCGTGGACGCAGAAACAGATAGGCTGAAGGAGAAGCTTGTCTTCGAGTATGTGTCTTACGGCAACCCCTCAGATGACATATCAGTTTACCTGTTCAATTGCGGGACAATAGACGATGTGGAGATAAAGACCGTCTATGTTAGCAATGATACTTGGCTTCAGATGTTTTCAACTCCGACGCTGTATTTCTTAGATCACACAGAGATCCCGGATCAAGACTTGGATATTAGGGAGGAAGGGTACTTCATTCTTGGTCCACTCAGCCCGTCAAGCGGCTACTACACCGTTAGGATTACGACTGTAAGGGGGGCAACATTTGCCGCAAAATTCGTGGTTTAAGAAAATTTGGGCTGGACGTTCAAAAGGCGTGTCTACGGTCATCGGCACGGTATTCCTAATACTGATAATTTTTATGGTTACCACAAACGTTCTTCTATGGACCTTCTCAAAAAATGCTCAGTATAATAGGGCGGTTATGGAGAGAAATGAGGAAGAGGCTCACCGCAGTAGTGAAAAGATAGCTGTTTCAGACGTGAGCTACAGTGTGGAAGACAGTCAGGTTCATGTTGAGGCAGAAGTCACAAACGATGGCCCTGTTCCGGTTCAGATAACCACGCTTTGGGTCTTGGACAAGCTCACCCAGAAGCATGGTTACAATGATATGGTTGACATCAACTTGAAGAGTGGAGACACCCTCAATTTCACGGAACCGAATGCGCTGGTAGTTGCAATAGAGGGTTTAGGTCATAACTTTTCCGACGCGTTTACCTCCTGGTTCGTAACCGCTCGAGGAAACCTCATACCCCTTGAAGAGGAGCATGACTGGATACAATACAACATAAGCAACATAACACAGCAATCAGGAGGCTATCCAAAGATTATAATCGGCGCTCTGATGTTGGATCTTGAGCAAGTCCGTTATTTCCCTTACGTGGGTTCCAATCGGTTGAGCAACTATCCAGATGGTCTTCGCGGTTTTAATGTTCCCAGCTCGACAAGCCTAGCATTTGGATGCCTCTTAACAAACGTAGACCCTGCGAATCGAACAATAGTGCTTGATGCGTATTCTCTGTTGTGGTTCACTATACCAGTATCAGACGTGCCTCATAATAGGTGGTGGTACATTGTGAATGTTGCAGATGATGGAACCATATCTTCAACCTATTCCGATGTAGTCATTGCACATGGGGAGACAAAGCTGATAGTCTTCGCATCGGCCGATAATGTCAACGTTTCGGGTTTTTCCAGACAGGATACACCGAAGGGGGGTGTGTCGGTGTCTGTCTTCCTACTCTTCCACGGAACGATCGGAGGTATGCCTTATGGGCAGAATATACCCTTTGTCTCACTGTACATCGAACCGTGACAATGACCTAAACACCCTTTTCCTTTTTTATTAGCGAAAGGTCAAGAATGTTTCACTGAGGTTTCGGATATTCCTTTTTATCATGGATGAAGGCCATTCAGGGTACCCACTTTTGTGTATCGATGGCCAGCCAGAAATCTTTAGGTGTAGATGCTGCTTCCTTTCGAAGACGTTGCTTATGTGTATTTTTTTGCATATATCGGATTTGGATATGTTGTGTTGTTTGACTTAATGGTTATATGATAATAGTGTATCTTATGACTTAATACTGAATACTGATATGTAACCGCGATCAATGAAATGAGGGATGAAGATTGGGAAGCCATACCGAACCCAAACGTGCTGAACAAGACTTCCAGGAGAACATCCTGATGCTGGTCAGAAGGATCTCCAAGATAATGTTTGATAAAAGAGCTGTAAGCAACACCATCTCCGCCACAATATTGACTGGCGCAGTGATCGCGTTAAGCCTGGCAGTGTTTGGTTGGTCGCAGAGTCGATCTGCAGATTATAACAGCCAGTTCAGTGAGACCGTCGAAGCGGAAACGGCTAGGTTAAAGGAGAAGCTTGTCTTCGAGTACATATTCTACTGCAACCCATCGCATAATATAACAGTTTATCTATTCAATTGCGGGACCATAGACGATGTAGAAATAAAGAGTATCTACCTTGTCAAGGGTGGCTGGCTCAAAACCTTCTCAACTCCGACTTTACACTTCCTGAATGGCACACCGATCCCAGATCAAGACCTAGATGCTGGAGAGGAAGGGCGCCTTGTTTTGGAGCTTTCATCCAGCCTGTCAAGCGGCTACTACAACATTAAGGTTGTGACCGAAAGGGGGACGACATTTGACTCGAAATTCGTGGCTTAAGAAGATTTGGAACGGAAGCTCAAAAGGCGTATCCACAGTCGTCGGAACCGTATTCCTAATGCTCATAATCTTCATGGTGTCCACAAACGTTCTCCTATGGACCTTTTCACAGAATGCTGAGTACAACGAAGAGGTTATGGCGAGAAATGAAGAGGAGGCTGAACGCCGCAGTGAGAATGTCGTCTCCTCAGATGGAGAATATTCTGTTGATGGAGACAAAGTCACAGTAGAGACGACGCTTATGAATGAAGGGTCTGTGGCGGCTCAGATAGTAAACCTGTGGGTTTCGGACACAACCACACAAACATATGGTTACAACGAGACGATTAGGTCGTTGAATTTGAATTTGAATCCTGGGGACAATAGGACAGTATCGGCGGTTGTGACGGTACCAGGGGCAAGTGAGAGTGACACCTTCAATTCTTGGTTTTTAACAGCGAGGGGGAACACGGTGCCGGTTGAGGAAGATCTAGTGGCTGAATTTGTGGAGTCACATCCGTGGCTGGATATTGGCTTGATAAGATTTCGTTTCGAGCACAACTCGCTCAACTTCACCTCGCCCAGTTATCATGATCCTTTGCCTGGCTGGGTAGTGCCCTCGGGCGAGGAACTCATGTTCCACGTGAAGATAGTCAACACAGGCACAGTCAATGTAACCCTCCGGAAATTCTGCGTCTTCTACGCCATGGAGTATAGATCAGGCCAGGGTGGGGCTGCACAAAAGTCATATCCATTCTACATCGTCAGTCCCGACAGCGCCTATCCAGGGAACAAGGCTGGGCAAGGTGAAATGTATCCTTACGACGAGGAGACTAATCCCTGCGTGCTTCAACCTAACTCTGAGGGAAAATGGTGGTTAGGAGGGCCGCCTGTGACAGTCAAATTTGGATCAAAAAATATGGGTGGGGATTCAACAATCAGTTTAAGCTCCAACTTCGATTACCTCGTCTTCATCGGGCTCTACTATGCATACATAGAGGAGGGAAAAGAACTTGAATTTGGTCAAACCATCCCATTCGTGGCAGTCCGTAGCACCGATCCATATCCGCCAGAGTGATGGTAGTGATATCCCTTATGAGATTACCCTAGCAGTGATACCATCAATCTTTAGAACCTTCACCTCACCCGTCCTCGCATTCTGAAAGCTCACCTCATATATCGGAGTGTAGATTACAGCCCTCTCAGAAACCTCAAACAATTCCTTGACAACACGCCCTATATCCGAAGGTCTCTTCACAATCCTCGATCGGATAACACCCACTTCCATGTCCGCTGGAATCTCAAGCTTCCCCACCTTCTCCCCAAACTCAGCCAAGACCTTATCAGGCTCTTCCTCAGACGGAGCCTGCGGCACTTGCTCTGGCGCAACCTCACGCCCTTTCCTGTCAAGAATGAGATAAGCCTTGTCCTCGTAGAACAAACGCTCCTCTCCCACAAGCCTTATCACCTTACCGGCCTCCTTGGCAGCTTTCTTCGGGGGGACGGGTTTGAAAGTCTGCTTGAGAAGGACGACCTTCTGCACATCTCCATCGACCTCAATCGTGTAGGTCCGCTTCCGATAGTAGTCGATGCTGTACTTCCCACTCACAACCATGTACGGCTCATAATACTTATCGACGGAAACAAACTGCACCTCCTCCGTCTTGGGCTTCAAGAAGCCAAACTTAACGAACAATCTGTCCTTCGTCTTCTCTCCAGTGATCTTCGCCACCGTAGGATCAACAAGTGTCTTGTACACAATCGTCTTCCTCTCAACTATCTTCTCAGACATTGATTTCATCTCACCCAACTATCACACCTACCGACAAAATAATCCCTTCTAAACATACTCCACCCAGACTTAAGTATTCTCGCCTCAATTCCTCTTCTATAAAAAGTCTTATGTCAATCCCCTACAGAGCCTCATCATAGAGGATGTTACAATGCACGAGTTTGACGTGGTAATAATCGAAGATGAAACCAGTGGATACGTGGCGTTTGTTCCAGCATTGCCTGGCTGCCACACCCAAGGAGACACGCTGGAGGAACTGATGGAAAAAATAGAAGAAGCCACCGAACTCTACCTAAAGCCCTCAAGAAAGACGAGAAAAAAGAACTTCTACAACAGAGAACAGTCGGAATACCAAAAAAGGAAGGCACATGCCCGAGATGTTCATAGCGCCTTATGCCAGGCTATAGATTTTCACTCGTCTATCCTTACTCGTTTCAACCCTAACCAAGCCTTGGGCTTCAAGTTGTCCCAACGCCCTGCTGACAGTTGCCTTCGCTACTTTGTCGCTTGCATAATCGCTCCTGATTTCCTCAACTATCATTGAGACAGGCATTTCGCCGCGTTCGGATATGATTTTCAGGATTTTGCCTGGCACCGTAAGCAACATATCAGGCACCTGAGTTAAGGCGATTTCCGCTCTAACTTGCTTAAGTTTTTCTTGGAGTTCTCGAGTCTGCTCTTCTGTGAAGTATTCTTCTCCACATTTTGGGCACTTCAGGCACTCCTGCCTTATTTCCCGCCCTACCCTCTTGAAAGTAGCGAATCCTTTTTCTAATGGAGTTCCGTCATAGTAGCATTTTTCCACGTTTTTCATTCTCCTTCAGCGCGATATTGCCGTATCGCCCTCTTACTAGTAGTAACGTGTATGTTAATTATTAACGTTTCTGTTTCACTGAGAACCACGAAACGCACTGTAATAAGTCTCCCAGTCACAACCCTGCCAACGATATATTCCCTCCCTCTTCTCCGTCGAGTCTCCTTAGCCACTATATCTTGAACCAAACTAGGCGACACATCCCACATATCCATGTTCTCGTTGGCGGCCCGTGTGTAAATGTACCGCATTTTAACGGCTCCTAGTTAGCGGCCCAAGTTCGTAGAACAGGGAATATGAGGTTGACCCTCATGTTAACCATTCGCGCGCTACCTATAAGCCCTGAAGAAAGACGAGAAAAAAGAGCTTCTCAAAGAGAAATAAGACAAGAC
>JBHIEV010000003.1:0-53579 GCA_046760805.1 Bathyarchaeia archaeon | reverse complement strand
TCTTTGTGAAAATGTTGAGCAAAAAAGAAGAGATTTTGAAAGAGATGGTTGACAGAGTCGGTGACGGAATCAATAGAGAGACCGCCACCCAAAAGGTGGAACAGTTCATGAGACACGGAAACATCTTTCTCTTCTTCGAGATGATGAACCTAAGAAAAGAGATTGAGATTCTGAAAAGTAGAACTCGGGCTTCCACCACTACACAGCAGAAGAAGCGCTGACACCGAAGGGGAGAAACACCCGCAAATAAGCCTGATGAAGCAGGCCAGACGCTCTTCAGTACCCAATTTCATGGCTTAGTTTTTTCTTCTTTTACTAGACTCCCTTCGTGAGATGGAGACAGATCTCGCAAGCCTCAATAACGTGAAGCCCCTTCTCGGTTGTCGTCCATACGCCGGACTTCTCAGTTATGAAACCCCCCTCGTTAAGAGCTTCTAGATACTTCTCCAGCTGAGAGAAGCTCAACCTAGCTTTAAACATTATATTTGTCTTTTTCGTGCCACCTTTGGCAGTCTTCAGAATTTTCATGAGTATGTCATGACGCGCCCTTCTTCTGCGAGGCTGCTCAGCCATTTGACCACCTATCACATTCAATCTATGTTACTAAAACAAATGAATTAAAGCTTTTGAGTGTTTGCTTGATAAAGGATGCCAGGCCAATTGCCCAACCAGCGAAGAACACCTAGGATTCAAAGGCAACGACTGCGCTCAAAATCTGACAAAGGCAAGCACATTCAAAAGCTTTTCATACCAAGTAAACCCTCTAATTGTGAGTAAATATGAGCGAGAATATTTCAAAAATAGTCAGAGGGGTTTTGCTAGACAAGAAATTGGTTTCACTAGGCTTTTTACTTTTATCCGTGGTTTTTCTGGACTTCCTATTATTGCACCAAATTGTACCAGAACTTGATACACTTGAACATTTTCTGTTTGGGTTTGTCCTATCCGAAGTAGCAAGCAAGACCGCTAACGCGTTGGCCATGGATGCGTTGCTGATCAAAAGGCTTGGGAAGAAGAACTCACGACGAGGAGATTTGATGATCAGATTACTGGGATTTATCCTAGTCGGAGGTTTGTTGTGGGAGTTGAGCGAACGATTCGTATTCCCTCTTTTCGGGTCCACGCCTGAACCTTTCTTCAGCTTTCCAATAACCCTGCCCAATATCGACGGGGCAATAGATGTGACGGTTGGAGTCGCAGGGTGTTTTGTGGCATGGTATCTAGCGAAGCCAAGGCTTTCTCATGGCCATTTTGAGGCGGATGCACCCTAGCAGGCGTAGATCTCCCCTATGGGAATCAACATTTTTCGCCTATTATCATCAAAATAGTCAAAGAAAGTTGGAAACAGTAATCTTTTCGAAAAATTCTATTCGAATGTTTCATGTAAGTGACGAAAACACTGAAAAAGCTTTTAAACATAACAGCAATGTACGTCTCTAGGAGGCGAATGTCACGATGAGTATAAGTCAAGATAAGAAGAAGATCCTGAAGGTATTGTCAGGCGCTGGAGAACCTGTGAAGCTTCAGGACATAGCGAGAGAGACTGGGTTAAGTGTTTCCTCGTCGACTATGCATCTGCTCTGGCTTGGAAAAGCAGGATATGTCTCTACACCCAAGAAGGACTGCTACGCTATAACCGAGTCTGGGAGAGAAGCCATAGGACTGCCAAAAGTGGATAAGAAAAAGGCATCATACATCTTACGAGAGTTGCCCGTGGAGAAGGCTTTCCACTTCTACACAGAGATTGGCAAATACATGGGCGTTTACGCAAATAGCCTCGCAGACTTCTGCGAAAAGATTCAGGAAATCAACCCGAAGTCCATCGAGTTTCACATGCTTCGCGGGGATTTCGAGTCTTGGCTTCAGGAATTAGGCGACTCCGGATTGGCTGAAATGATCGGTATGATCCGTAGAATGCAGTTGTCTGGAGAGAAGCTTCGCAAAAGGGTTTATGACACTGTTAAGGTTCGACGTGACGAGTTGGCGAGTCTATCTACTAGATAGTAGAACTCTTACAAGGATGTAAAATACTCCTCATTTTCTTCTTCAATGCAAACTTCAAGTCTTTCATAGAACAGCCCATGTGATGCACGGCAAACTAATTTACACAGAAAATACGAATAAGTCTTGAAGGAGTATGAGCCTGCAGGACTATGTAAAGAATCCCCTATGGTCCATTCTTGTAGAGACAGTCCATGGAATGATCATGTATCCCCATCACAAGGCTTACGTTAGAGACGTTGTTCTCCACGAGCAGCCAAACATCACCCCCAGCGACCTAGCCGTCAGACTGGGTATACCTTCAGGCGAAGCGCTCGTGATTCTCTATGAGCTCAAGGAAGAGAAATCTGGGAAATAATTGGATGTATGGACGCCGGTCAATCATACCACGCAGACAGACGACGCCTTGAACGTGAGGAAAACCACAGAGCCAACGTTGAGTTTCATCTCGAGGAAAGACCGCTTAGTGATTTGTACGACGAAATTCTTGCCAGTGTCAACCTTCATTCTCACCACCGATCCTAAATCCGAGATTTCAACGATCTTTCCTTTGAACCCATTCCTCGCGCTCGAGGGCAGAAGTTTCTTTGAAAGAATTATATCTTCAGGTCTCACAAAGACCGTGACCTTTCCAGATTTCTTCATGGCAGCTTCTATCTCTATTCCGTCGTCGACCTCTATGACTGAGGTCCCTTCTCGAAGAATTTTTGAGTTGCCATAAAAAACATTTTCGAGCCTTGCAAAACTTGCTAGGTTTGTTGATGATCCTCTAAAGATCTCTTGGGGCGCACCTATCTGTGCTATCCTACCTCCAAGGAGAAGAGCGACCCTATTGGTTAGGGTTTCCGCCTGAAACAGGTTATGTGTAGCCATCACTATTGTTGTGTTGAATTCACGATTGACGCGGGAGATTGTTTCTTCGACGATAGAAACGTTTTTCGGGTCTAGATTTGCTGTGGGTTCATCTAGGAGCAGAAGCTTTGTATCCAGTGCGAGAGCTCTAGCTAGAGCAACTCTCTGTTGTTCTCCGCCAGAAAGTTTCTTTGCAGGGCGCTTCTCATATCCCGCAAGTTTTACTAGACTTAGGGCTTCTTTAATTTTCTTTTCTGTTTGTATTTTGGAGTAGCCTCTCAGCTTGAGTCCGTAGGCAATGTTTTTATAGACTGTAGTGTTGAAGAGGGTTGTTCTCTGGAAAACCATAGTGCTTCTCTTTCTAGTTTGATTTTTGTTGCCGTTGTTGATTTTCTGGCCATCGAAGAACACTTCTCCGCTGGTTGGCTCGTCGATGGAAGCCATTATTCTAAGCATTGTTGTCTTTCCCGAACCGTTTGGACCCAGAACCGTAAAGACTTCTTGTTCTGCGACCTCTAAGCTCACGCCGGCTAGAGCAGTTATTTCTCCATAACGTTTTGTGATGTTTTTAAGTTTGATTAGCGATTTCATCTTGTCCGTTTCCCGAGTACATTTGTGAGTATGGTAATGGAGAAAACTATTGCCAGCAGTATCATCGTCAGTTGAATGCTGTATTCTATGTTTCCTCTGGTAACTTCCATAGCGATGACTGTTGTTAGCACTTGGGTCCTTCCCCGAATGTTTGCGCCAACGGCGAGAGCAACTCCTAGTTCAGCTATGGCTCTGTTAAAACTCGTTATGATGGCCAACACAACTCCTCTCGTAGACTCTCTCAAAACAGCAACAGAAGCCTCAGTGTCGGAGGCTCCCAAAGTCTTTGCCAAGTCTTTTATTTCGGGCTCTACAGATTCCACGGCGCTGATCGTTAAGCTAACTATTATTGGAGTCACAAGAATCGCTTGGCCTATTATTATGGCTTGGGGACTTGGAAAGAGTTGTAAAAAACCTAGAGCCCCAGATTTGGAGAAAAGAAGGTATAGAATTAGCCCTAGAGCCACAGTTGGTAATCCAAGTAAAGCGTTGAATACCCCTCTTACCAATTGTTTTCCAGCAAAGGTTTTTGTGCCGATAGCTATGCCTAATGGGAGACCCCACAAGGCAGAGAGCAGTGTGGCCGTTCCAGATATTTGGAGGGACCTAAATGTTACCTGAAGTATTGGCTCCTCGAGAAATTCCCACAAAGTTCAAGATCACCCTATTAAGTGTAGAGCTCAGGATGATTACTCCAATATTCTGGAGGGCATTCGTGTCCGTCGAAGAAAGCATAGCTTTTTATCCACTGAACCATTGTCGAGTCTGTGTTCTCTTTTAGAAGATTGACTGCTGGATAGAAGAGACTTCGACCGTACACGCCTTTGCCGAAGTTTGCGATTATTTCCTGTCCTTCTTCTGATATGAGGAATTTTATGAAAGTGATGGCGTCGTCAAAGTTTATGTAGGGGTGTCTTGTTGAATTGCCTGCGATGGCGCTATAGACGTTGAGCAGTTCTTCTCCTTGAGTTATCAGGGTTTTCAGGAGGACTATTCCATCTTTGTGGTATTTGAGGTAGGTACCCATGTCTGCTAAGGTGTAGGCGTCAAGATTGTCTGCGACCTGCAGCGTCTTTCCCATTCCAGTGCCAGCTTCCACGTACCACTCCTCTTCTCGTACAAGGGTCCAATTGAAGCCAGCGGCGGTCCACAAAGCTTTCTCTTTGGCATGGGTTCCCGAATCGTCTCCCCTTGAAACCCATGTTGCGCGTCGGCTCCTTGCAGTTTCCACGATCTTCGACAAGGCTTGGGTGGGTGGCAAACCTTTGATTTTTGCGGGATCTTCTTCTGGCCCTACTATGGCGAAGAAGTTGTATGCGACGATTTTTCTGCAGGTTCCATACCCTCCTTCAAGAAAGGATAGTTCCTGTGATGGTGCGTGCACTAGGATCATGTCAGCGTCTCCTCTCTGGGCATGGGTTATCGCCAAACCTGTTCCAACTGATATGAAATATAGGTCTATGGAATATTTTGCTTCGAACCGATCTTCGATGGTTTCGAGTAGTGCAGTGTCATAGAGGCTGGTGGTGGTGGAAACCACTAGTTTTCTCTTTGGACCGCCTCCAACATAATAGACAGTTCCGGCGATGGAAACGACAGCGACGAGGACCAGGGCAATTACCCAGGTTGTGATGTTCTTTTGCATTTTGAGAGCCCGTTATGTTTAGCTATTCATATCGCTCAAGCATCCTTATATGCATAACGGTTCTAATCTTATTCGGAAAATGCTCACTGATGAAAAACATAAGCCCTCGTGCAAAGTCTGGCTCGAATACAAGGGGGAGCCGATTCTTGGCAAGGGTGGTGCCGACATTCTAGAAGCCATAAGAGAGGAAGGTTCGATTTCCAAGGCTGCTAGAAAGGTGGGGATGTCGTATCGATATGTGTGGAACTATCTCGACAAGATGCAAAAGGCTCTGCAAGAACCCGTCGTGGAGACCTTTAAAGGGGGAACGACAGGAGGGGGCGGAGCGAGGCTAACGGAGCACGGCGAGAGCGTGTTGAGGGAGTATAGGAGGGTTGAGGGTTATGTTGGTGAGATTCTGGTTGATGAGGAGCATTGGGAGGCGGTTGGATTGAAGATAAGTGCCAGAAATCGGCTAGGCGGCATCGTTAGGGAGGTAGAGAAGGGGAAAGTTGCTTCGAAGGTCAAGATAGAGATAAGCACACCTACGGTGATAACCGCTCTAATATCAAGAGAGGCTGTTGAGGAGCTCAACATAAGAACGGGAGACAACGTAGAAGCAGTCATCAAAGCCACAGAAGTAATGATCGCCAAAGAGAAATAGACAAGCATCACAGCGATTTCCTTCCAAACAGACACTTAAAGGGAAAATGGCGGAAAATCTCTGATTTTCAAGTCTGTATGGGTTTAGACAATTCATACAAAATCCTTATTTAACAATAATAGTCACGAGCGTTGAGGACAAAAATGAGTGGCGAACCAGCGAATAAGAAGCAACACCCACTATCCCTTTTGAGCGTAGCAATGGCTCTATGTGCAGGTCTCTACGCCGTGGGTTCTTATTTAACGGCATATATACCTTCTCCGTGGGGTTTTGGTCAGTTCAGACCTGCGGTTTTTATACCGGCATTTTTCGCAATCATTTTCGGTCCGATGCCCGCTGGAATTGGCGCTGCCCTAGGTACATTAATAGCGGATTCTGTAAAGCATGGATACCTTTACCCTGGAAGTTTGATCGCGGCGGTGCCAGGGAACTTCATAGGTTTCTATCTATTCGGCTACATAGTTAAGAAGAAATTTACTTGGAAAAGGTTCATTCTGGCTTCCAACATAACGCTTACAGTTGCTAACCTCATCGTTGCCTTTTTGTACGTCTTTTGCTTTAAGCTGCTTTATGCTAGTGCACTGGAATTTAATCCGTCAACTCTGACTTTTCTCTCAATAGGTCTCACAATTTGGTGGTTCATCACGATGCTTCCGTTTGTTCTGGTGATCACGCCACCATTGATACGTGCTGTAGCAGTAGCCGTTCCTTCCGTTGTGCCAGAGCATGTAAGAACACACAGCTTAAAACAAGAACTGCCGAAGGTGACGTTTAGTCTAGCTATGTTAATCCCGGGGTTAATTATGGTGCTTATGGGGTTAGCAACATCATACACTGCCGTTGGTGAATACATATTTACAACTTTTGGGGAGGTTACACATGTCCTTATTCAAACAATGTTCTACCTTAGTGGGGCTGTCTTATCGGTTCTAGGCGCTTTATTTTACGTGAAGAGATTCATTTGATCAGAGATCAATGTAGAAAAAGACCAGCATCGAAACTTTAACTAATCAAATGACTTCACTATGCTTAACCTGAAGCTCTTCAAGTGACGAAGATGAGAAAGTTTGGGACAGTGGCTGTTGGCGGGACCTTCGATGAGTTTCATAGGGGGCATCAGGCTTTGTTGATGAAAGCTTTTGAGGTTGGAGAGCGTGTTCTGATTGGTCTGTCCTCTGATGAGTTTGCGAGAGAGTTGAGGAAGCCGCATGAAGTTGCAAGCTACAAGGAGCGATTAGACGACTTAAAGACATTCTTGGCGAAGCATGGGTTTTCAGATAGAGCAGAGGTCGTTACCTTGCACGATCCTTATGGAGTTACTCTGTCAGGGGGGTGTGTTGAGGCCATCGTTGTAAGTAGAGAGACAGAATCTACAGCCCACGAAATCAACAAAAAGAGAAGGGCCAAAGGGTTGCAGCCTCTAGGTATAGTAGTTATCGAGATGGTTCCCGCAGAGAATCACATCCCAATCTCCACCACTAGAATCCGAAGAAAAGAGATAGACAGAGAAGGTTATGTGCTAAAGAACTGATTTATGGCATACTACTAAGCGCCGCACATAAGAGGGCAGATAGAAGATCAAGAGCTTAGTGGGATGATCTTGAGTAGCCTTAGAGTTAGACGAGCGGAGGAAGGGGATATTCCTATGTTATTGACGCTTGCTGAAGAGTTCATGCCCGAAGAGGCTATGAGTGAGGAACGGCTGGAAATCCTAACGAAAGCTCTGAAACATCGAGATTACGAGCTACTAGTGGCTGAGCTAGACGACGAGATAGTCGGCTTCATCGATCAATGGATCATACACGACTTTACCCACGGAGCGAAACTAAGCTTCATACAGAACCTCTACGTTGTGTCTAAGCACAGAAGAAAGGGCGTTGGAAATAGGCTTCTTGAGAAGATAATAACGAGTGCGAAGGACAAGGGAGTCCTGGAAATTCACGTGGTAACTGAATTCGAAAATAAGCCGGCAATCGAGCTGTATAAAGAGCATGGCTTAGTGAAAGAGTCTTTTCAACTCGAGATGGAGCTCGGATAAACAAGCTTTGCAAAATGGGTGCGTTCACTGGAGCCATCTAGGTCTTCCTTTGAGATAGTCGGTTAGGAATCTTGCGAATTGAGGATTGGATGAATATAGTTCTTGAATATCTTCATTCACCAGAATCTCGAAATCTTCAGAGATGGCTTGGGAGATTAGATTGGCTACCCCACTGCTCCTCCCGCCGTCTCTCAGCTTTTCAGTCAGCAGATTGACCACATCTTGGTATTCCCGTTTTATCTCCACTACCCAGCGACCTTTTTCTACTCGTGGTCCAGAAACCGTGTGTGTTGCTCCTAGATGCTTTTGCAGGAATCTTTCGCATTCCTCTCTCTTTTTAATGGGTGGTCCCAAATGCTTCTCTATTGGGGACAAGGAGCGTTTTTCTAGCTCAAAGATGAGCACGTTGAGGTTCTCTTCATCGCTCCAGACAGAGTCGCGAATGACATTGAACTCGTGCCGTTGAATCGTTCCATGTAGCGATCTTTCTGATTTGTAGAGCTGTCCCCACAAGACATCTGGGACAGCATTCACCTTCCCAAACTTCACAAGGACTATGGCTGATCCTCGAGTTTCCAGCGCATTGACAAGCTCTTTCCTGCTGAGGGACACGGTCTCTGGCGGATAAAAGAATCTAAAGTGAGGATTTTTCAAAAACTCTCGCGCTGCGACGACAAACTCACTCAGTCTCTCTTCTCTCACTGCAGCTGCTACGTTTCTTCCTCTGTCAACAGGGTCCACGATAACTAGTGACTCTTCAAAAATCCTTTCCACATCTTCTTCTTTACACTTATAGAAGCCTTCGTAATCTATGATTCTTCTTCCTTTCCAGTCTGCGAATGATTCTAAGACTTTGGGAAAGTAGCCGTAGTTCAGCACGAGAAGCTCGCAGAGATACCCGCTGAAGCCTCCAACTTTTATCTCAGCCCCATAAACGCCAACGCCTTTCATGAATCTCTTCAAGAGCCTCACTTCCCTGCAAATATCCTTGTTTATGCGGGCTTTCACGTAGTCTGTGTGGAAGGGTGTTCTGTCTGTAGCGCTGATCCACGCTCCTCGCTCAACCTGATAGCACGGGACGATGTTCACTCTTGTATTATCAACTTTTGACTCGAGGTATGGATGCTCTGCGAACCTCTCGACCTGTTTGAAGCCTTCTGTGGCTTTTCTGGCGATTTTTAGACATGTTGTTCCAAATTCTTTGCGTGGAATGGTTGTTGGCAAGCGCATGAAGATGTCGATGTCTGGTTCTTCACTGAGCCATGTGTCCTTTGCGACCGAGCCCTCCACTTTAACCCGTGGCCTTATTCCCTCCTCCTCTGCCGCCTTCATCACCTTCTCCTTCAACCCTTCAGCCAACTCAAGGATACGCCTTCTCTCTTCACTGCTCGGGGTGATTCTCTTCGAGACCTCTGCACAGACTTCTTCTAGGGTTGGAGACATGAAAGGGTCACCGAGGATTCCATTCTACGAGGGTTTAGTGGCACACCTCTTTTAGGGTTGAGTAGATAGGCCCCTTTGGAGTCAACACACTCTTCTTAAGCCTCAAGCAGTCTGCTCTCATGACGCCAAACTCGTAGTCTGCAAGTTCTTCGACGCATCGGATGAGTTCAGCCTTGTTGCGTCCTGTTCTCACCCGAGCGATGGTCAGGTGGGGACTGAATCCCTTCGGGTCTGGTCTGAAGCCAAGCCTACGTAGGCCGGGCTCCAGCTGCTCAAAGATCCTTCTAAGCTCGTCTGCTCCTTTTTGGATTCCAGCCCATACAACCCGGAGATACTTCATGTTTGGGAAGACGCCTAGGCCTTTGAGTTCAACATCCAGGGGGGTGAAGGCAACCTTTTCCATCTCTTCGTGAATTGCGTCAATCATGGTGGGAGATATATTTCCGAGGAACCGCATGGTTATGTGGATGTTTTGTGGATTCATCAGCTTCAAATCTGCTCCTGTATTAACGAGTTTTTCTTGAGCTTCTGATAGTTTTCTGAGAACTGACTTGTTATTTATGTCAAAGGCGATGAAGCTACGAATCATCTCTGACATACCAGCACCTCTTGCCTAACCCTTCAATACCACGCCATTTATAATAACTTTAGCCGAAACGTTATACGATACCGATTGCAGGGTGGAGGAACAGCGTGGCGATGAAGGAAAAGATTGTTATCGGCGTGGCTGGTATGCCCGGCGCTGGAAAGGCGACAATTAGAAGGATGGTTGAGGACATGGGCTATCCAGCGGTTGTGATGGGCGATGAGATAAGAGAAGAGGCTAAGAGACGAGGACTTAAGCCAACGCCAGAAAACCTCGGCATACTAATGCTCAAACTCCGGGAAGAAGAGGGACCTGCCGCGGTGGCAAAACGCTGTGTCCTTAAGATCAAGAATACAAAGGCGAAAGCTGTCATTGTTGATGGAATTCGAAGTCTGCATGAAGTAGAGGAGTTCAAAAGGCACTTTCCAAACTTCTCTTTGATCGCCATTCACTCCTCGCCCGAAACGAGATTCAAACGCTTATTTCGAAGGAGAAGAAGTGACGATCCGGAGAACTGGGAAGCCTTTATGGAGCGTGATTCACGAGAACTTGGCGTTGGTCTAGGAAGTGTTATAGCAAGAGCAGATCACATGATTGTAAACGAGGGGTCGAAGTCTGAGCTGAGAAGGGAAGTGCGTAGAGTTTTGGAGGATGTGATAAAGGGTGAATGAGATAGAGGTTGAGATAGGGGTTGATGTCAACCCCACAGAGGATCTGGAGAAGGTGAAGAGAGCTGTAGAGAATATCTTTGGAAGCATGGAACTGGAGGTTAAACCACAAAAACGGGGAAGTCTACTTATCGCCCAAGCTAAAGGCAGAGATGGTCTTACAAAGTTCTACAATGTGCTTCGCAGAGAAAGGATTCGTGATGCAGCTCGGGGCGTGTTATTTGAAGGATTGAGTGGAAAATCGATAACCTTCTACTTGAACAAGCAGGTTGCCTACGCTGGACACATCTCATTCTCAAAGCCCACGGGAGAGTCACCGCTAGGACCGATTAGAGTTAGAATTAGCTGCGATGAGCCACGAGAAATCATCGAGTGGCTGGCCCCGAGGACGACCAAGTAGTAATTAGGTTTGGCTGGGGTGTCCATGACTAAAGTAGAAATTGGCCTGTCTATGCTGTTCTGTCTCGGTGAACCTTTCAAATTTCTCATGAAAAGACTGCAAAAAATTGACGTACGCCACATTGAGCTTCTTGACGAAGGACTACACAGACTCGAAAGTCATCGAATAGAGGCGCTGAAGGAAGTCGCTGAATCAAAAGGCCTCAAACTAACCCTTCACTCACCCTTCGCAGACATCAACATAGCCGCTCCAAACCCAGATCTACGGAAGACAATCTTGAAACTGCAGAAGAAATCCATTGTCCATGCCCATCAGCTTGACTGCCAACTATGGGTCTTTCACCCCGGCCTGAAGACTGGTGTTAGTTCCTTTTATCCAGGAAAAGATTGGCAACTCAATCTGGAATCTGTGAGAGCCCTGTTAAGATTTGCCAGAAAATTTGATGTTGAGATAGCAATTGAGAACGTTCCGGAACCGTATCCGTTCCTTATGAAGAGCGTCGGAGAATTCACACGTTTCTACGATGAGCTTGAAGACGATGTGGCGTTAACCCTCGACATCGGCCACGCAAACCTGAACAATCAAATACAAAAGTTCATCACACAGCTCTCTGATAAAATCATTCACGTGCACGCCAGCGACAACGACGGAACGCATGATTCCCATCTCGGAATAGGATATGGGAACATAGACTGGGAGGGCACGGCAAAGATGATAAAGGAAGTCGGATACGACAGGGTTGTCATGCTGGAGTCTGTCGAACATGTGAAGGAGAGCCTTCAAACTCTGCAGAGACTCTGCGCCTAACCATCCGACAATGGAAGATCAATCTTCATGAAGTCCTCAGCCACATCCACGTTAGGAAAAGTCTTCCTCGCCTGTTCAAGCAAAAGATCAGATTCCTTGTATCGTGAGCTAACATGGATCAGAACCAGCCTTTTTGCCTTAGCCTTCTTTGCGGTCTCTGCTGCCTGACTTGCTGTTGAATGCCCATCCTCACACGCCTTCTCTACCAACTCGTCGTCGAATGTCGCCTCGTGGATCAATAAGTCTGCATTCTCGGCGAGTTTCACTAGACTCTTCGTTGGTCTAGTATCCCCTGTGTAGGCGATCTTTCTTCCTGGGCGCTGGGGTCCCATTACGTCCTCTGGCTTAACAACTCGCCCGTTAGGAAGCTCCACGGATGAGCCACGTTGAAGCCTTGACCATAATGGGCCCTCTGGTAGTCCGAGTGCCTTCGCCTTCTCTGGATAGAACCTTCCTGGTCTAGGCTTCTCTACCAGTGCGTAGGCGATGTTTGGAATCACATGGTCGGACCAGATGGCGTGGACCTCGTACTCCTTCTCCTCACACACCAACCCCGTATCCTCTATCTCATGTACGTCTATAGGGAAGGTAAGGGTGAATTGAACTGTCTGCTTGATCGCCTCAACGAAGGCTTTGATTCCAGGAGGCCCGTATATCTCAAGCTTTCTCTCTCTGTCGAGCAGCGACATCGTTTGGAAAAGCCCAGGCAAGCCTAGAAGGTGGTCTCCGTGCATATGGGTTACAAAGACCTTCGTCTTCCTATGGAAACCTACACTGGCTTGAATCATTTGGCGTTGTGTCCCCTCTCCACAGTCAAAGAGAATGAGCTCTCCTTTTCTTCGAATAGCGATGGCTGGAAGGCCTCGCTGAGGTGTCGGGATGCTTGCGGCGGTTCCTAGGAAGATGACACTCATGCTCACTTCAGGTCCCCTCGAAGACAGCTATCTCTCGTGTCAGGCTTCTGTGCACGTAGATATAATGGGACTCTACGTGTTTAAAGCCTAGCTCCTCACCGATCTCGCCTATCCTTATCGATTCTGGAGACGCCATGCATATACACCGCCCTCTGGCAAGCCTTCCATCTACCGATAATAGGGCTTTCTCGACGAGTTGCCGCGTGGTCTGTCCCAACGTAGTCGCGGATCTGCCATAAGGAGGGTCCGTGACCACACAGTCGGTTTTCGTGATTGGAAGGTGACGAGCGTCCGCGACAACCATCCCATCAGGTTTCAGTCCATAGTGGAGCAGATTTTTCAGGCTTCCCCTAACCATGTGAGGCTGTACATCCAAACCCATTAAACGACACCCAATAAGCCCAGCCTCCACAAGCATGCTCGCAGTTCCGCAGAAGGGGTCGAGGACCAAATCGCCCGCCCTAGGTCGAGCCAGATTGACCATGCACCTAGCGAGTTTGGCTGGCATGGCGGAGGGGTGGAAGAAAGGTCTTTTCTGAGGGTTCCTCCTAATGAAGGGCTTTGGGGAGATTTCTGCCATCTTCAATCCGAAGACGAACCTTTCCTCGGTCAATACTCCAAAAAAGGTTCTTTTGGGGGCAGTCAAGTTTACTTCTGTACCCTTAGCTTTGTTCAGAATAACCTTTCCAAGCCTCCGCTCAAGCCCTAATCTGGAAATGTTGGAGGCGGTTCCTCCTATCCTTCGCACCCGAACAGCGAAGCTCTCATCTTCTTCAACAAAGCCTTCTAAAGAAGTTGACTGAGCATTTTCTAGGATGCTAGGGATAGTGGCATCGCAACTGAATATCTCCAAACCACAGATCTTGGTCATTGCTGACCTAGATTTGACAGCCTCTATGCTCTCAATGTTGGCTCTAACCTGCAGAACCTGAGCCAAGCTCTTCAGAATTCCATACTTGTAGCCCTCAGCCTCCAGAACTGCTCTTAACTCAGAAGTGGGTAGAGTCGGATGTTCGCCCGAGAGCAAAAAGAAGAGTCTAGCCACATCTAATCCTCTTAGGCTAGCGCCCCAGCAATCAACGGAGCAACCGAGACCACACCAAAAGGGCTGGGAACACAGTCGGTTCCAATAATGCCGTCGGCACCTCCTTCTAGAATCCTCTCTTTTGCATCTCCGATGAGAAGGGGATGTACGCATGCTGCGTAGACTCTTCGAGCACCTTGCTTCCTAACCCATTCAACAGCCTTAACCATTGTTCCGCCGCTACTGATTATGTCGTCAAACACTACCACATCTCGGTTCTTTACGGGCAAGGTCTTCTCTTCAATCGTCACCTCTCCGCTTATCCTGTCCCTCTGAGTCGATATGTATCCGTATCCGCCTCCTAAGATACTGTCTGCTTCCATCGCCATATCAACCGCCTTCTTGCCAAGGGACAAAGAGAACGCCTCGTTGACGCCCTGCTTGCTGAAGTACTCCGCTAGGAGCCTGATGGCTGATAGGTCGTCGACGCGGATCTTGAAAGTCTTGAGAATCTTTGGGTTGTGAGAATTAACGGTAATTATTCTACTTACACCGCATGCTTCAAGAAGGGTTACTATGGTCTTTACACTGAAGGGTTCTCCCTGTCTGAAGCGTTTGTCCTGTCTTGCGTATGCGAAATATGGAACGACGGCTGTGATGCTTTTGGCGTTCAAGTCTTTCGCATTATCCGCCATGAGGAAGAGCTGCATCAGATTTTCATTCTGGGGTGGGCTGGTTGTCTGAACGATTACAACATCCTTGCCTTCTATACTTTCGGTGAAGCGGATGCGGGACTCTCCATCAGGGAAGCGCTTAAACTCTATGGGTACAGTCCTTGCTTTCAGTATGTTCGCAATCTTGTGGCCTAGTTCTTGGGATGCTGGTCCGGGTATCACTAACATTGCGGGTTCACGTTAAAGAAGAATGTGCCATAGACGGAATTATAACTATTGTCACAGAAAACTTGCTGGGGTTTCTTCCTTACTTTAAGGGACGAGTCGAAAAAGATAAACTTCCAATTCGGTTATAGTCCCAAAACCTTGGAGGTAAATCGCTTGAGTGCGAGGCAGCGAGCTCTCTTGAAGGTCTTTTGGGTATTTCTATTGCTAACAGGGATTTGGACCATCTATCGGTTATGGTCGGTGAGTTTGATCATTCGTGATGGCGATATGGATCACGGGATGTTCTTTGTAACACAGATTCTTTTTCAACCTTTGCTAGGGTTGCTACCAATACTCTTGATCGTTCGTTATGTTGAGAAAAGAAGAATGTGCTCAATAGGGTTGTCAAGAGAGAAGTTTACCAGAAATGCTTCATTTGGAATCTTTCTTTCACTCTTCGAGAGTATTGCATATGCTTGCCTAGCATACATTCTCCTCGTTCCGTTGGGAGTTAGTCCAACATTCACCCTTAATCCTGAAAACCTAGCCCCAATCTCAATATTCTTGATGCCTTTGACTTTCATCTTGGTTGTTGGTCCATCTGAAGAGATACAAGATAGGGGATACTTTCAAACACGTCTGCTGGAACACTTTGGCCCTCGATTTTCCATAATCTTCACTTCGTTGCTCTTCGCCCTGTCACATATTCCAATAGATGTATTCATTTGGAGATATGATGTTTCGATGATGTCTTTCCATCTCTTGGGCGTCTTCGTAAGTGGGTGTATATTGGGCTATCTCTTTTATCGCACCGGTGTATTGACAGGTCCGATTTTCCTGCATGCTCTTGTAGACACGCAAGCCTTTGCATACGCATTTGAGTTTGATTATAAAAAATTGAATTCTGAAGTTGCTTTTGGGATTGAAGGTCTGACATGGGCAGCCATTACGGCGCTCACCTTTCTACTTATTCGCCTCTTGACATCCAGACTGGGTTTGAAAGTGGAGAATCTTCCGTGGGAGACCGCGACAGAGAAAGAGGAGCAAAGAACAAATGAGTGAACTAAGGATTACCTAACGAGACTGTTAAGGGCTCACTTTTTTTGGTACTCTTCAATCAATTCCCTCGCTCTGTCAAACCTCACTTTACGTTCTTTGACCATTCTCTCAACTACGAAGTCTACTAGTTCTCCTGATGCCCCAGCCATAATCGCAAGGTTTCTGGCGTGAAGTGACATGTGACCCTTCTGTATGCCTTCGTGTGCAAGTGCCCTTATTGCGCCGAGATTTTGAGCCAGCCCAACAGCAGTCATAACTTCGGCCAGTTCGTTGGCGGTTTTTACCCCGAGAATCTTCAGCGCTATTTTGGCTATTGGGTGCACTTTTGTAGCTCCGCCTATTGTGCCAACTGCCATAGGCAACTCAAGAGAGCCCACTAAGTCTCCGTCCTTGTTCTTCTCCCAAACCGTGAGTGGGCTATATTTACCTGTTCTTGCTGCGTAAGCGTGTGCTCCCGCCTCCACAGCACGGTGATCGTTACACGTGGCTATTACGACTGCGATTATGCCGTTAAGTATGCCCTTGTTGTGAGTTGCGGCTCTGTATGGGTCTGCAGCTGCGAAGTTGTACGCTTCTACGATGCCGTCTACAACCTCCTCTCCGCCAACATCCTCCTTTGCCACAATGGTCCAAGCCCGCGCAAGCCTCTTCGTGGCTAGGTTTGAGATTATTCTGAGGTAGACTCGGCCCTGCGTTATTCTCTCAATCAGCGGGGCGACAGCCTCCGCCATAGTATTTACGGCATTTGCACCCATAGCATCCCTGCAGTCCACATGCAACTCTGTGATGACCATCGGTCCAGAATCTGCTTCTATAACCTTCACGTCCAAATCCTTGGCGCCACCACCAACCGAAACGAGCATTGGATCTTGCTCGTTCGCCTCCTCAATGATCTTGTCCTTTGCAGCCAAGATAGCCATCTTCGCCCCATATGGATCGTCTATGTCCACGGCTTGGATCTGCCCTATCATGATGGGTTCTGTGCTGCTTGTGAAGAACCCGCCTTTCGATCGCGCCATCTTAGCCGCGTAGCTGGCTGCAGCCACAACAGACGGCTCGTCAATCGCCATGGGAATCAGATAGTCCCTTCCGTTAATCAGAAAGTTTACCGCGATTCCCAAAGGTATGGGGATTGCTCCCACAACATTCTCAATCATCCGATCAGCCAGTTCTAGGTCCAAGGAGCCAGTTGACTGGAGAAGTTTGACTTCTTGGTCCGTTAGACCTGCAAATTCCTTCACAATACGTGCTCTCTCCTTGGGGCTCAACTTGTAGAAGCCGGAGAATTCGGATGTTTTGCTCATAATGACAATCTCCTTCAACACTGGTTCTACCAGTTTTGAAAATAGCATATGAATTTAACTGTATCTTCCAAGCCAGAAAATGAAATGAAGATAATACTCAGAGAGAACGCATTTTATAGTTGGGCAGCCAAAGCAATGGTTTGGGGCACAGAGACTTATAAGAGATCTCGACTAGTTATCATTAACGCTGATTCTTCTGATGAGCGTTGGTGGTGTAAAGTTCAGGTTGAGTCTTCGCAGGGTTTCTTTAATATCGAGCGGTTCCTTGAGTAGACTCTTTATTCCATCCACGTGCGCCGCTCCGACAAGAGCCAATACTTTAGGCTCCTCGTCTTCCCTCAGCTTTTCGGAGGCTATCCACGCCAGCCTCACAGCCATTAGAGCATTGCGCTCGTCGATCAGTACTCGCGAAACATGAGGCGCTCTTCTGCGCAGTCTCTCCAGCCTTCTTCCGTAAGAGTTGAGAACCTCGTCTTTGAAGCCCTGCTCCCACAATCTAGTCGCATCGTCTTCTCTGGGGACGAAGGGAAGACGGATTCGTGAAAGCCATGTCCATCTGGAGCCATCAATCGTCGTATTCTTTGCCCTATCTTAGGCTCTGACATATCGATGAGCCAGATATTGGTGTCGACATTTCCGATGGCTTCAGTTGCTACTATGAACTCGCACTTGTGTGTGCATGTTGCTTTTCTTGGACATGTTGAGCAGGTACTGTTTAGAATTTGGAATCGCCTCAAGTCTAGTTCGATGGCGAGGTCGCTTGGCTGAAGCTGTTTGACGGCCTCGTAGGCGTCTTGGAGGCTGCGTCTGGTGAAGTGGGCTGTGCCGACGAGGCTGATGTAATCGTTGTAGTCTACGTTGTAGATCTGGCTTTTCACGCTTTGCACAGCCTTACTCAATCTTTATAGTCTTCTTTCCGTCTTCAGCGACGGTTTTCTTCTTGGGAATCAGGACCTCCAAGACGCCGTTCTTGTAGTTTGCTTTTGCCTTGTCAAATTCTATGTTCTTGTTGGGTAGGTTGATGGTTTTGTAGAAGTTTTTGGCTTTGATCTCTGCTTGCGTGTCTGTTATGTTGAGTTGTATTTCGTCTTTTTCGACGCCTGGTAGTTCTATGTAGAGTTTTACGTGTGTTTTGTCTTCGAAGGTGTCGGTTAAGGGTTCGCGGGGCTCGTCTAGGGCGTGTTTTGGAATGGTAAATGGTTTCCCGAGTTGAAAGCTTCCATGGGCGACGTAGCCTCTGACGCCTGGTTTATTGATTGGCTTGACGTCCCATTCGCCCTGTAGTCTACCGCTTTGAATGGCTTTGTCTATCTCTTCCATCTGTCTGAACATACGTTCTGTAAGTCTTTTGTAGTAGGCGTCTATGTCGCGGAAGACGTCGTCAAAGTATGTCATTTTGTTGTTTTCACCTCCTTATTCTATAGTTCTTCGAGTTCTCTTAGAGTTTGGAGTAGTCTTCTGAGGGCTAGGCTGACCATGAGAAATTCGGCTTGTCCTAGGTCTGAGAATCGGTATTTACCGTCTTCGGATTTGGTTAGGAGACCGCCCTCGCGTAGTTTTTTTGTGCTTTCCCAGACTATTTTTGGGTTTAGGCTAAGGTCTTTCATGAAGTCTGCGAAGCCTAGGGTTTGGTCGTCTTCTTCGAGGAGTCTTGTCATCATGCGTAGCCGGTTTTCGTGGGCTAGTGCGTGGAAGAGTTTGGAGAAGTTGTCGAACTCTCTTTCGAAGGTTGTAAGTTCGTCTTCTAGGCGGTCTCTTGCCCAGCTTTCTATGGTTAGGGGTATCTCGAAGAGGATCTTGCTGTTTTTTACGAGTTGAAGTTTCAGTGTCATTTCTAGCCCTTCTATTACCTTTTGGTAACAAAGTTGATTACCGTTTGGTAATATTTAAGCGTTCCGTTTTCTCTTCGAACGCAAGATTTATACTTTTATACTAGTACAATAGTATAACATGCCATCAGACAAGGAGTTAAACGGTTACAAGATATGTGAAGCCCTAAGCCAGCCTCTCAGAGCTAGCATACTTCAGGAGCTTGTGAATGTCTACCCGAGGAGGCTTTCGGTCTCTGAGCTGCAGGAGATGACTTCCGAGGCGAGGATGACTGTGTGGTTCCATCTGGACAAGCTTAGGGAGGCGAGGCTGGTGGAGTTGGACGGGTCTAGGAGGGGTTTTAGGGCTGCAGCTAAGGCTTTAACGATCAGGTTTGATGGTGAGGGGATTAGGTTGGAGAGGGAGGAATAGAGCTTGAGGGAGGCTATGCTCTACGAGCAGCTGGCAGAAAACAAGGTGAAGTGTAATCTTTGCGGGAGGCTGTGTCTAATTCCTGAGGGGAAGGTGGGTTTCTGCTTGGTTAGGAAGAACGGGGGTGGGAGGCTTTACTCGCTCGTCTATGGGAAGGCTTGTTCGGCGTGTGTTGATCCGATTGGGAAGAAGCCTCTTTCGCATTTTCATCCTGGGGCTTCCGTCATGTCTATCGCGACTGTTGGGTGTAATTTCAGGTGTCGTTTCTGTGATAATTGGGTGATTAGCCAAGAGAAGGAGATTGTGGGGAGTGATTTTCCTCCGGAGAGGGCCGTTGAGGCTGCGAAGGAGAATGGTTGTCACGGGATAAGCTACACGTACACGGAGCCGACAATTTTTTTTGAATATGCTTATGACACAGCTGTTCTAGCGCATAAAGAAGGAATCTTCAACACCTTTGTTACGAATGGGTATATGACCCCTGAGGCTGTGAAGACCATTGCGCCCGTGTTGGACGCCGCAACAGTTGACTTCAAGGGCGCAGGAGAACCAGGGTTTTACAAGAAGTTTTGTGGCGTTCCTTCAGTAGAGCCGATCTACGAAGCTTTGAAGGAGATGAAGAAGAAGGGGATTCATGTGGAGATTACTAATCTCGTTGTGCCTAAGATTGGGGATTCTTTGGATAGGATTCGGGAGTTGGCTGTTTGGGTTAGGGATAATTTGGGAAAGGATACGGTGTTTCATCTCTTGCGGTTCCATCCGAACTATAAGACGACTGACATTGCTTCTACTTCGGTGAAAACTCTTGAGCAGGCTTGTGAGGTGGCTAGGAAAGTTGGGCTGAAGTATGTGTATATGGGCAATGTTCCTGGGCACAGAGGTGAGAACACGTATTGCCCTAGTTGTGGGGAGCTAGTGATCAAGCGGTTCAGCTTTGATATCGCGAAGTGGCGTCTAACGAAGGATATGCACTGTCCAAAGTGTGGAGAGAAGATCGCCATCAAAGGCGAATTTCATCCAGGCGGCTATTCGTATCCTTACGCCATAGTCTAAAGAATTACAACTTCTTCAGTCACGTTTTCTTCCTAAGGCGTCTGCCTGGGCTTCTTTTTCGCCTGAAATTTCTTTTGGTTCTTTTATGGAGAGTTTTTCTTTGATGGTAAAGTGTTCGAGTGGATCTACGTCTGCTGGTATAGGGATGAGGACTATTTGGTCGTGGAGTGGGTCTTCGTCGACTAGGATCTTCATTCCTTTTTTTATTTGGTATTTCTTTCGTAGTTTGGCTGGGATCACCATCTTTCCCTTTTCATACACAGTGACTAGAGACATTGTGACCACGTCTAAGTATTCTGTTACCACAATACATAAAAACGTTACCATATAAATCTTGCTTTGAGGGAATAATAATTCATCGTAAGAAGCAGAAGCGAGAGAGAGTTTTGATTGACACCACTGGGGTTTGGGGTTTGTTTCTGGAAGGCTCGGTGTATCACAGGTTCATGGAGCGGCTTAGAGCCGAGAAGATTGTGATTGTTCCGCTGATTTCCCTTGTGGAGAACGTCTACCCCATTTTTCGGACCTTTTCAGGGGAATATGTGGCGCCTGAGAAAGGCTCAGAGAAACTGCAGAGCCTAGCTCTTTTTTATCGGGCGATACCGATTGAAGAAGAGGTTAGGGTGTATGAGTTGAGGCTCGGAGATATTATTCTGGCTCTGAAAATTGTGGATGAGGATAGGGATTTGTTCGTTGATGAGAGGGGATGTTTGAGGCTTTTTGATGCGTTGATAGCGGCGCCTTGGACGAGGATGAGACTACCGCTTTATACCGTTGATAAGAGCCTTAGAAGATTTGGGGAGAGGCATAGGCTTGAGAGCAGAGAATTCGGGAGAGAAGTTTAGGAGAACACGTGTTGTCTTGGTTGTGGGGAAATCCCTTCATTCTCCCAACATTCAACTCCAGAATCCTCACAGTATTTATGTCTGTCTCGGTTCTTCAACGAAGACAAGCAAAAGAAACAACGAAAACAATCCGATGGCAGCACTAACAAAATAAGGAATACCCGCCCCTCTCACAATCAAATTGCCCAACCATGGAACCTCAAAAACCTCCCACCGGTAAGCATCATAAATCCACGTCGACAAAACAGGTCCCAGAATCGCGCCAAGACTGAAAAAAGCTGCCATTCTACCAAAGAGCTTCCCTCTCACCCTCTCAGGAATCAAGTCAGCATTCAAAGCCCGAGACGCTGGCATAGCCACATTGTGACCGAACGACCGGAAAAGCGTCACCCCAGCCGCAGAGGTAAGGTCTGGAGCGAATGGAAAAGCCATGCTTGACAATCTGGAAGGAAGAGCACCTAACGCTATGATACGTTTCCTACCAACTCTATCAGAGAGCCGCCCAGCATAAAGATTACAGGTCAAACCAACAAAACCCGACATAGTCAGTATTATGCCAATCTGAAGCGACGTCGCCCCAAAGACATCCCCAAAATACAGAACACTAATAGGAATGATGAAACCGACAGCAAACCCGGTTGCCAACGAAGAGATGTAGAGAATTCTAAGCGAAAACATCACCTTCTTACTCAACCCCAACTCCCCTTCTTGTCGAACAACTTTCTTAAACGTGGAACCCTCTCCCCGCGTCTCCTTAACCCCCCACCACACCAGAAAGAACGCTATCAAAGCGAGGACGGAATCCACAAAGAAAGGAACTCTATAACTCCACTCAAGCCCAATTCCAAGCACATCATTGCACAGATATTGAACAGCCCCTCCGAAGACAGGTCCCATATTAAACCCGACCATGCTTAAAGTCAAATAGAACCCCAACGCTTCCCCCCTCCTAGCTTCAGGAACCTGGTCCACCAACGAAGCCTCAGACGGAGCAGCCACTGCCGCAGTAGCCACCCCATTCAAGACCCTTATCACCAACAAGGGAGCCCAATCCCAGATGAGCCCAGTCAAAGTGCCCAAGGCAACATCGGCGAGAATGCCAGCCTGAATCAGCTTTTTCCTACCAATCCTGTCCGATAAACTGCCGAACCTCTGGGAAAGAGTCGCATTCGCCGCGGTGAAAGCAGCAGTGAACAACCCGATATACGCAACAGACGCCCCCAAAAGCTGAACAAAACTCGGAAAATAAGATATAGGCAAGGCATGAGCTAAGTTCTCCACCAACGAAGCCAACGAGAGAATGACCACACTAGACGTATAGAGCTTCGAAGTTCGCATACTATCCTTCCCAGAGGAGAACAGATAGACTCTCAGAAGACAAAAATATAACTTCGCCTTACATCCACTTCAAATCCTATTTAGGACCTAATAGCCTCTTATGGAAGACCTAGGTCTAACCCAGGTGCACACATCCTCAACAACAAACCCAAAATCCATACACACCATTCATACAACTTTTTACAACCCACGACAAACCCCTCTACGGAAGGCAGACCACCGCGATGAAAGACCAACAACCAACCGAAGAACTCATAGCCAGCCAGCTCAAAGGCAACACCCTACGCGTATACTGGCACCTCCTTAACAACCCCCAAAACGCCACGGGGCCAAGGCAGATTCAAAGAGCATTAGACTTCTCAAGCCCCGCCTTAGCCGACTATCACCTTAAAAAACTCGAAACCATCGGACTCGTGGAAAAGAAACGGGGGGAATACCGTCTAATAAGACACGTCGATGTCGGCATCCTCAAGCAATTCATAAGACTCGGCACACACATCCTCCCCCGCCACCTTCTGTACGCAACCCTCTTCACAACTCTCTTGACCTTCTACGTAACCCAACTCAAAACCATCAACTTCTACAGCCTCTACGCCCTCATACTAGCCACAATAGCCACCGCAATTCTATGGTACGAAACCATAAGAGCATGGCAACAGAAACCCTAACTAAAAAGAGAGAGTGGATGGTTAAGGCAGCACAGTGGCCTTCAACACAGGCCTAAGCTTCTTGCTATGGCTGATCGCCACCCAGTCCGCTTGCATATCAACGAGAACAGTAGTGTCCTCGCCGGCGACAATCTCGAAGTGCACAAGGATCCTAATGTGCTCACTAGGCACATCAAGAACAGTTACGTTGCCCTCTACATCAGTCGCATTGGCCGCCTTCACGTGCATCTTGATCATGGTGTAGTTTCCTGGCGGAATCTCAGTAAGAGAGAGATTCATAGCCACATCTCGTAACGCAAGCAAGTCGAAGGTCACCTCCGACACACTCTCAACGAAAGCCAGATCCACCCAAGTCTCGTTACCGTAACCCTGTCTGTGAGCCGAAATACTATCAAGCGTCACGTTGAGATGAGTCAGATCGACGGGAGCGTCAGTCAACAATACGACCAAGGTGCCGGTCTCAGGGAGAGAGGGAGGAGCTAAGCTTGGAAATCTCAGATTGGGCATTGTCAAGCTTGAAACTCCAAAGGAGGTAATTATGAGGAAGGCTATAAGAACCCCGGCAGCCGCGTACAAGCCCATCTTCTTTCCATTAACTGCCATTCCACCAGCCCCTCCCTCTACTCCAGTCTGCCCCCACACTTCGGACACCTACGCAAGACGCTTCCACAAGTAAAACAATAGCATTCACCGCACTTTCCACAGTGAAAGTTCAAGCCATGTATCTTTCCCTTACACTTCTCGCATGACCTCTCAGAAATCCTCGAACGAAACATCTTTTGTATAGACGAGTTCGTTGTGAACATTTCTTCATCGAATATAATAGTGGAATCGTGAGATATAATACAACACTTTTGAACAAACTGTTCAAAATCTTGAACAAGCCTCTAAGGGATGCATCATCCTACCAGAAGCAACGTATATACTCCCTCACCCTAAATCCAACTCCTAACCTCTCCGCTATCTCCCTCAATCTCTTGATATCCGCTTCAGGAATTCTCACGGCAGTCACCTCAGTCTCCAAACCCGCACCCTTAGCCCTCCTAACAAATTCTAAAATTCCATCAAACGCACCTTCAAACTGTGGTCTGCACACCTCCTTGTACGTCGCCTCATCATGTGCATTCAAACTCACACTGACCCTCTGCACACCCGCCTCCCTCAACTCGCCCACCACATCCCTTCCTCCATTCAACAAGTATCCGTGACCATTAGTGTCAACCCTAACAACCCCGCCCCAAAACCTCCTCAACCACCCTGCAACCTCCACGACACAATCAAGCCTCTGCAAGGGCTCCCCAAAACCGCAGAAAACAACCTCCTTCCAACGCTTCCTCCTCAAAACCACCTGCAACTCCCTGATCACCTCCTCCGAAGAGGGTTCCCTCAGCAGTTGCAGGTCAAACTCCCCAACCCCACTCTTGAACCGCCTCAAGCAGAAATAGCAGTCGTTGGAGCACCTGTTCGTTATGTTCAGGTATAGACGGTCACCTAGCCAATAGACCACCTTTGAACACTTTCTCATCACAGACCAGCTCCAACATAATGTAATTGAAAGTTGAAAAAAGTATATACGCAAGCAAAGATACCGTTCACATGTAGAGCCTATTGGCGAGCCATATTCAAAACAGTATTTTTCGGAAACAGCGCTCTACAGAGAGGAGACTGGCAGATTGAAATATCCTCACTCCTTGTGTGGCGATCGTAAAGGGCAATATGAGATAGAAATGATTTAAATCAAGCGTTCTTTAATTTGATGAGTTGAAATGGGGCTGTCGGCTAGCATGGTCTAGGCTAGGAGACTTGGGCTCTCTTGACCCCGGTTCGAATCCGGGCAGCCCCACCAAAGCACTTTCTTTCCCGAAAGACCCTGCACTAAGAAAGGAGCTGGTTTGGCAATCAGAGCTTCGTAGGCGTCGGATTTCTTTTCTTATTTGAGGCTCAGACTGAGGAGAGGTGATCATGATGGGTAAGAAAGCCATTATCGTCGTTTCTCAGGTTGAGGAAAGCGCTGAAAAGGCGAATGAAGAAATCAAGAAAGAGATGATTTCGAAAATGATGCATGCAAGTTGGCGAAAAGAAATGGAAGGAGAAATATCCGCAGCTTACCTCCTGATCCCCGAAGAGAAGTTAAACAGAATCTTGAAAGAGGAATGGGTTAAGGACTCCCCAGACCCCATTCCAGTATTATCTGAGGAATTCCAAGTCTCAGAGAATTTTATGAGAGAGAGGCTTGAGTTTGAGAAAACAATTATATGAAGGCCAAAGATATCAAAAGCCTGAGAAGATAGCCATATGAAAAAAATAGATGAAATAAGGAAAAAACTGGAAGAGTTGAAGCCAACGCTAAAAGAAAAATCCAAAGTGAAAAGTATCGGCATCTTCGGGTCCTACATAAGAGGTAGAGAAAAAGAGGGAAGCGACCTCGATGTTTTGGTTGAGTTCGAAGAGTCATCAGCTCTGAGTCTTTTAGAATTTGTTGGATTGGAGAATTATCTGAGTGATGTCTTAGGGGTTAAAGTAGATTTGGTTGAAAAAAGCACCCTAAAGCCGAGGATTGGTAAACGCATCTTGGAAGAAGTTGTAAAGGTATGAAAAAGGAATTTTTGGACTACATAGAAGATGTATCGCAAGCTATGACTGACGCCATGACTTCATAGACCAAATGGGCTACGATGATTTTGTTAAGGATAGAAAGACCATCTACGCGGTTATAAGAGCCATAGAAATTATTGGAGAGGCAGTGAAAAAGATACCAGACTCTGTGAGGAAACGCTATCCCCAGATACCTTGGAGAGATATGGCTGGCATGAGAGACAAACTAATCCATGAATATTTTGGAGTTGATCTAAGGAGAGTCTGGAAGACCATTAAAGAGGATATTCCCAATCTAAAACCTTGGTTCGATAAGATCCTGAAGGATTTTGAGGAATAGTTCACACTTTCTTCCTTCAAAGAATCCAGATAGACGAGAAGCCTTATCCACCTCTGCTTTATCTTGGCTTCACATTTTCTAGTGGTCTCTCTCGCCTTTTCAGCGGCGATCTCAGCCAGGTCCTCCCACTCAGCCAAGACATAGCTGCCGAGCATCTGGGTTGTACCGTTGAACTGCTTGCCTAATTTCTCGACTTTTGGAAAAAAGCTCGTTTTCAACATAGGTCCTTTATTAGGATCCAAATATGATCACTCCCGTTGAGCGCGCATTTTTCGATTACGATTTTTTCCATAAAGGGCTTCCTTTTTCACGATTGAGATATCACTCCGTCAGAAAAGGGAAGCCTTGCTCATAAGTTAACGTATTTTGGTGAATGTGAACTAAATCAGTCTTGTTTGAAATGGGCGTAACATCAGCGATCTTTACGAGTATGGCTATTTCCCTGGCTTGTGGAGCACTCGCATTTCTAGGTGTACTGGGCGTAGCGATGGCAGAAGATGCACGAGAAGCAACCACAACTCAACCCTAAGAGGCAAACCTGAAAACAGAGCCAGTTGATGGCTCTGGCGTATGCAAGCCTGATTGAAGTCATGATGGCAAGCCAAATCTCAAGCGCAAGTCTTTTGGATAATCTTTTCATACCCCAAATCAACGATTATATGAGGTTTAATGATTGAGAATTCAGCAGATAGAGACTTACTCGGTCAAGCTTCGCTATCATGAACCTTTCAGAATTGCCCCATCGACAAGCTTCGAAAGCCACAACATAGTAGTAAAGGTAATCACTGACTCAATCGTGGGAATAAGTGAATCTTCTCCGTCTAAAAGAGTGACACACGAAACTCCCCAGACTGTTTTAGAAGCCTTGGACAAGATCGCCCCACACCTGATCGGAATGAACCCCCTGAGAATTGAGCGAATCGTTGAAGAAATGGATCAGAAAGTCGCAGAGAATCCAAGTGCCAAGGCAGCCATAGACCTAGCACTACACGACGTAATGGGAAAAATAGCAGAGACACCCCTCTTCAAACTGCTCGGAGGCTTCCGCGAAGCCGTCCTGACCGACCTTACACTCAGCATCAAGAAGCCGGAGGAGATGGCTGAGGACGCGGTTAGGGCTGTTCGACAAGGGTTCAAGGCTTTAAAAGTGAAAGTAGGGGTTGACCCAGACGAAGACTTCGAGAGAGTGCGAGAGATAAGAGAAGCTATTGGCTCAGATGTAGCTATAAGAATCGACGCTAATCAAGGCTGGACCGTGAGCCAAGCCATCGAAATCTTGAAGAAACTTGAACAATTTGACATAGAGTTTGCGGAGCAACCCGTACTTGCAGAAGATATCAAAGGCTTAGCCGAGATAAGAAGAAAGACTTCGATTCCTGTGATGGCTGACGAGAGCGTTCACAGCCCAGAAGACGCCCTTACCCTCGCAAGAGAAGAAGCCGTAGACCTGATCAACATCAAACTGATGAAAAGCGGGGGAATACACAAAGCTAAGAAAATCGCAAGTGTCGCCGAGGCTGCCAAAGTCCCCTGCATGATCGGTTGCATGGGAGAATCAAACATAGGCATCACCGCAGGAGTGCAGCTGGCTGCTGCGGTTAAAAACATAGCATACGCTGATCTTGATTCCGACATCCTCCTCAAAGACAAACTGGTCTCAGAGGGAGGAGCAGAACTAGAAGCTTCCAGACGCATCCCACCAGAAAAGCCTGGACTAGGCTTAACTCGACTTGATGAAGAGATTCTTGGAAGACCTGTAAAGATATACAAGTAGAGTGGGGCTAACTTAACAATTATGTGAGAAATGCTATAGGTCTCGAGCATTGATGAGAATTTTCAGGACAGGCGGCTTCGTATGAAAAAAATCTTCAATACTCATGTCATTTATGAATTTTCTAAAAAGAATAACCCCGTACTTGAAGTTGATTCTGGTGAAAGGGTAGTGTTTGACACACTTGATGCTCTTGGGGGCCAAATAAAGAGCGAGAGAGACACTATGAAGAGCATCGATTTTACAAAGGTTAATCCTGCAACAGGTCCCATATATGTGAAAACCGCCTGTCCAGGCGATGCACTAGTCGTTGAGATCGAGGACATAAATATAGGCAAGAAAGGGATAATGCTAGCTGTTCCAGGCCTCGGGATACTTGGAGATAAGGTCACTCTGCCCACAACAAAGATTGTTCCGATAGTAGGAAACAAGGCAGTATTCTCCGAATACATTGCACTGCCCATAAGACCCATGATTGGAGTGATAGGAGTTGCACCCGCCGCGGATCCTATTCCATGTGGAACTCCAGGAGACCACGGTGGAAACATGGACACAAAAGACATCGCCCCAGGCGCAAAGGTCTACCTTCCAGTGTTTGTCAACGGGGCACTTCTTGCAATGGGGGATGTACACGCAGTCATGGGCGACGGTGAGGCTTGTGGGACCGGTATCGAAATAGCGGCAACTGTTACCGTGAAAGTTGATGTGGTAAAGGCTTTCCCGATAAGGCGTCCGATTATCGAGACAAAGGACTCGTTTATGACTGTAGCGAGCGGAGAAAACCTTGAAGACGCAGTCAAATTAGCTGTAGAGGATATGGTGGGCACAATATCAAAGGTATTGAAAATCTCTTTCGAAGAAGCCTATATGCTCACAAGTGCTGTTGGCGATGCAAAGGTGAGCCAGATGGTGGATCCACAAAGGACGGCAAGGTTGAGAGTTTCAAAAGAGATAATTCAATCGCTTACGTGAAGTATGGATTTGTTTCGAAACTTTTGGTGGGGCCGGCCGGATTTGAACCGACGACCTCTACCCGGAACAGCACATATCTGCTCCTACGGGTTTCTTCACCGCTCCAGAAGCTCTTCATTCCCGCTGGGTCAGCAAACCCGTCAGTTCCATTCTGGAGCCCGTCGTCATACCCTTTCTAGCGGCTCGTCGTTTGACTTGCCGTGGCTAGACTACGGCCCCTCTAACGGAAGATTTACAGGCTCAGGATATATAGGTTTCTTGCCTTGGTTTTGGGCGTGTCAGCAGTCATAGGTCTAGCTCTGTAATAAGAGTTGGTGAGATCCAAACATGCTTTCGGTAAGTATCAAGCGAAAACTTAATGAATAAAGCTTCAGCAAACTATTGTGGTTGCCGGCCAAAGGGCGCGGGACCCACCCGAACCCTTTCCGAACTCGGAAGTTAAACCGCGCTCCGTTTCCGGTGTTAGTGTGGTCTTCGGCCATGCGAAGCCGGGAAAGCTGGCAGCCTCACTTCTCCACTCACAGAGCAGAAATACTGAAAACTTATTACTAACTGTGTGGTGTGATTTCCTAGAAGAGGATTATATGATGATTCCGCAAGTTTCTCAGTTGGGAGGAGACAGTGTTATCGGATGGATTCTTCAGATAGTGTGGCTCCTCTCCTTCGTTGTCTTCATGTTCTATGGGCAAAGATTTCAGCTTTGGGTCATGCTCAGGGAAGTACAGAATTCTCTGCTTCGCCTCAAACTCATTAGAGACGAAGGGCGAAAGATGGCCATATCAACAATAAAGGAGATAGGACAACCTCAAAGCGATCCAACCGAACAGGTCGACCGCTTCTTGGAATATGTAACCTTCCCCCCTGAGACCATGGATCCTTCGGGAGTAGTTTGGAAGCTAGAGCACATACTGGATGTACGGGATGTCCGTTTTAAAGATGAAGTAAAGCTTATGGCTCCTCAAGCGGATGAAAGCCAGACGAGAAACCTAGAGAACACGCTTGAGGCCGCTCTTGCCTTGAACATCATCTACAAGGTAATAAGACACTTCTACGAGTTAGGCAAAAAAACCCTAAGCCTCTACATCATCATGCAGATCCAGATGATTCTACCCTTAATAATGCGAGAGGCGAAGGCCTACGCAAGCGCCCTGAGAGCCTTCACACATGGCCAACCAATTGGCGACGGAGCAGGCGCACTAGTCGCCGCCAAACTCATGAACAAACACAAGAAAAGGAAAATCGCCAAAGACATAGTTATGGCCAAAGTGCCGATAGAAGGCCGAACAGCATACATCCTGAAAGCAGAGGGCCCAGGCGGAAATGTAGGCAAGCCAGGAGAGGCTATGAAACAGATCATAGAAGAAAAGGAAGGGAAGATCTCCACCATAATTGCAATAGACGCCGCACAAAAGCTTGAGGGAGAGAAGCCTGGAGAAGTCGCTGAGGGAGTTGGAGTTGCGATCGGCGGGCCAGGGGTAGAAAGATACAAAGTAGAGGAGGCAGTGCTCAAGTACAAGATCCCAGTTAACGCCGTCATTATTAAGGAGGATATAGGGGATGCTGTCTCTCCCATGCGAAAGGAGATATTTGAGGCCGCGGAGACCGCCATCGCAAGAATCAAAAGACTGCTTCTGGAGAGAACAAAGAAGGGTGACTCCGTCATAATAGCTGGCATAGGAAACACCATAGGAATAGGGCAGTAGGTGATACAGATGGACGAACAAGGGGATATAGCAAGAAGGGGCTCCTCACTTCTCATCGCTATAGTCGTCATATTTCTTGCTTTGTCAGCTGTCGCGTTCTACTACGGAATTGAAGCGTATGTGGGCGGGAGAGACGGAAGCGTACTTTTGCTAATAGGTTTTTCAGGGTTCGCCTTGTCAGCATACATGCTTTTACAGACGAGAAGAAAAACTCAGAGACTGATCTTCAGACCATATCAGATAGCCACGACGATGCTCTGTCCAAAATGCGGCTTCAAAAACATCAGAGAGTTTGAGCGTGGAGACTATATCTTCAAAGAAGATGTTGATGACTGCCCCAAATGCAAAGAGAAGATGATGATCGCCTCAATATATCGCGAGCCTGAAGAGAAAGAGACTAGTTAAGTTAGCACCACGCAACCGTCTTCCACTATTAAAACTGTATGTTCTGCCTGCGCCACTGGTTTTCCACTCTCCTCCACAAACACGGGATAAGCCATCAGAGTCTTCGAGGAAAGGAGTTCCGAGAAAGCGGTTCTATAGTGTTCTTGTGGTACAGAGTCCTGAAGCCACCGCTCTGTAAAGGGAAGACTGCTGAAGTTCTTTTGGATGTAGTTGAGCATTCGTTTAGCATAGGGATTCCTTAGGGACTTGCGCTTCAAAAAACGGAAGATGTATGCTTCTGGACTGTTCTCAACCCTGCCAGCTGCATCTGCAAGGGTCACGAAAGGTTCAACTCCATAGATCTCACCCAACTTCACTCTCGACATGGATATGTGAAAGACGTTGGGAAGAGACTTCCCTGCGTGGATCAAGTATCGTCCGATCTTATGCCCTGTGAGATTTGATACGACCTTGAACCCGCGGGCTTTGACTGCTCCTTCAATCATGGAGCCGAACTTCGCTGTAAGCAACCCTGGGTGAAGCGCTTCGACTGCCTTCTCAAGGGCCTCCTCTGCAGTATGCACGAGACTCTTATATTCGGGGTTAAAACAGACTGTTACGGCAGTGTCCGCTATATAGCCGTCCACATGAGCGCCTACGTCTATCTTGACGAGCGAACCTTCAGGAATAATTCGTCTGTCTTCGGGTGGAGAACTATAATGCGCAGCAATTTCGTTGACGGAGACATTGCAGGGGAAGGCAGGTTTGCCTCCCTTCTCTCGAATCAGGTTTTCAACCTTCTCACATATATCAATGACCAACATGCCTTCACGGACGACCCTTCTCATCTCTTCCCGAACCTCTGCAGCTATTCTTCCAGCTCGCTTGTGTTTTTGGAGAGCCCCTTCAGAAAGCGCCATTTCCCCTCTCCCACAATCCATCAATGTGTAATCTTATTTGTCACGTTGCGAAGCAGACCTAGGTCTTCGAAGGCGAGGCGTGACTATTTCATGACTGATAGTTGTGAAGTCGTCGCCTCCAAAGTGATAGATGGGTTTCACCTTATGTAAGTCGTATTTTTTGACGAAAGTTCCCTCATTGGCGTATGCGGCTAGAACATCGCCTATGAAAAGTGTGTGGTCTCCTGTGGTTATTTGCTGATGCAGTCTGCACTCAAGATGTGCTACACACTCTTTGATGATCTGTGGCTTGATGGTCTTGGCTGGCAGAGGAGTGAAGCCTGCTTCCTCGAACTTGTCGTGTTCTCTTCCTGTCCTTCTCCCGCAGAGTAGAGTCTCTTTAACCATGTCCATAGTTGGTATGTTAACAACAAATTCCCCAGTCTCCTCGATAAGTTCGTATGAATATCTTTTGGGAGCAATGCTCACAAGGACCATTGTCGGGTTAATAGAAACGGGCATAGACCATGCGAGAGTTATGATGTTCGTCTTCCCCGTTTTGTCTGCACAGGTCACGAGTACAACTTGTCTCGGATATAGCAGTCTGTAGGCAGAAGACAGGTCAACCTTAATTTTTCTAGGTTCCAATTAGTATCGCCTCCGTTTTAGTTCATCCTATAATCGACGACTCGTTTATTAGCCCTTTCTCAAGAAATGCAGCCTCGAAGAAAGTTTAAGTATGTGCCTGTAATTACGTTGCAGAAGGTGAAAGCCGTTGGGATGGCCTTAACCCTACTAGGATCGCCTACTTCTGTAGTTTCCCTTAGGAAATCTTATCTGAAGCAACTGCCGATATCCCCGAAACCAGTTTCACGCCATGGAGGATGCTGAGATTTGTCTGAAAAGAAGACTTTGCTCGATCCCTTCGGGACGACCCTTGTTGAAGACTACGAGCACCTTTATGAGGAGTTCGGCATTGAACCTTTCAAACCTCTTCTCGATAAGATGTCCAAACCCAGCATGTATATGAGACGGAACGTGGTCTTTGGGCACAGAGACTTCGAGCTTATTCTAGACGCTATGAAAGAGCGTGAAGATTTTGCTGTCATGAGCGGCATAAAACCAACTGGGGAGTTCCATCTAGGCACCCTGATGACCGCCCGTGAGGTCATCTACTTTCAGAAGCAAGGAGCAACTGCCTTCTATTGCATCGCAGACGTAGAAGCCTACGAAGACAACAAGATTCCCTTCGAGAGGAGTGAGAGATTCGCTGTGGGAAATGTTGCCGATCTGCTTGCTCTTGGATTCGACCCTAAAAAAGGCTATATTTATCGGCAATCCAGAGAGGAGCGAGTCAAGGACCTAGCCATAATCTTCGGGAGAGGAGCAACTCTAGCCACCATGACCGCCATCTACGGTGAACGCCACATCGGACTCTACCTCTCAGCCCTCATACAAGCTGGAGACATACTCATGCCACAACTGAAAGACTTCAACGGCCCAAAGCCAACAGTCGTACCGGTAGGCGTAGATCAGGACCCCCACATGCGGTTCACTAGAGACCTTGCGAACAGGTTTCGACGCAAATATAACTTCGTCCCTCCATCCTCAACCCTCCACAAGATCATGAAGGGCTTAGACGGTTCCCCGAAGATGAGCAAACGAGACCCGATGAGCTACTTCACCCTGAACGAAAAGCCAGCTGGAATCGCAAAGAAGATTTCAGAAGCGTTCACTGGCGGGAGACCCACCATCAAAGAACAACGCAAACTTGGTGGAATCCCCGAAATCTGTCCAATATATGAACTCTGCATGTACCAGTTTGTAGAGGATGACAACAAAATCATCAAGGCATATCATGACTGCAAAAGTGGAGAACTCTTGTGCGGCGAACATAAGGATCAAACAAAACAGATCGTGCTGAACTTCGTTAAAGAGCACAGACAAAGACGACGCAAATATGTCGACAAAGCCAAAGAGATACTGCAAGTCCCTTAGCTACTATTCATAGACAGCTTATCACATGGAAAAAACATAAATAATCTCACCCTCTACTCATTTATGTCGATGAAGGGATGCCCCGCCAATTTCCATCACTCCAATTCTGATCCCCACTTTGATTAGCCGGAGGCAGACTTCACCAGAATTCTTAAAGGCGTCATACTACGACTCTAGTTTACCTCATCAAGATACGATAACAGAGCCAAACCCCACAGATTCTGGAGGAAAAAAGAATGGGTGAACTTCGAGAAAACGAGCAGAAGACCTTGCTCGCTCTGGAAAAACTTGGTGGGAGAGGAAGCATCAAGGGAATCATGAAGATCAGCGGCTTGGCTCACGCCGCCGTCATGCGAGCAGCCTTATCTCTCAAGACAAAAAAGCTGGCAGAGATCCACGAAGAGGAACACACAACAACCACACTCAGTAAAGAAGGAAAGTATCACGCAAGAAAAGGCCTTCCAGAACGGCGTCTGGCCGAAGCGGTAGCTAAACTGGGCGGTGAAGCCACAATCGAAGAAACCACCCGCAAGGCGGGTTTGGAGAGAAAGTTCTTAACCATAGCCCTAGGATGGCTGAGGCGCAAGGGCTGGGCAACTGTGGAGAAGCATGTTCTGAAACTCTCGAAGAAGCCTGAGGTTGGAAAGGACGAGAAGGCCTTGCAGCTCCTAGACGAAAAAGGTCCACAAATGGTCGAGGATCTGGGCAAAGAATTGCAGGATGCTGTTTCCACCTTGAAAAGCCGAGGGCTTGTGAAGATTGACAAAAAGACTCTGAGAGAGCTTGAGCTGACCAATGCTGGCTGGGAGCTGGTTAAACAGGGAATAGAAGTAGCTGAAGAGATCAGCCAGCTAACCCCAGAACTGATTGTTTCTGGAAAATGGCGTCAGGTTAGGCTACGAAAATATAACATTAAGGCGCCAGTTGCCATAACGTGGCCTGGAAAGAAACATCCTTACGCTTGGTTCCTTGATAAACTGAAAGAAAAATTAGTTGCCTTAGGCTTCAAAGAAATGGTAGGTCCACCTGTAGAGTTATCTTTCTTCAACTTTGACAGTCTGTACACGCCACAAGATCATCCAGCACGAGAAATTTTCGGGGTGTACTACATAAAATCACCAAGGTATGGAAAAGCTGAGGCCCATAAGTCAATAGTAGAAAATGTAAGGAAAACCCACGAAAAAGGCTGGAAGACCGGCTCTACTGGCTGGAGATATCGCTTCTCCCTCCGTGAGACAAAACGCTTACTACTACGTGCACATGGAACAGCCTTGAGCGTGCGAACCTTACTCAGCAAGGATTTGGAGATTCCAGGGAAGTACTTCGCTATAGCTCGTTGCTATCGCCCTGATGTGGTTGACAAAACCCATCTAACCGAGTTCAACCAAGTTGAGGGCATAGTGGTTGGTGAGGATTTGGCACTGCGAGACTTGCTAGGCGTGTTAGAAAGGTTTGCCATAGACATAGCGGGTGCAGACATGGTGAAGTTTAGACCAGACTATTTCCCTTTCACAGAGCCAAGCGTCGAGCTAGTAGCCTACAAAAAAGATTATGGATGGTTAGAATTTGGGGGCTCAGGAATCTTCCGTCCAGAAGTAACACTTCCACTGGGCATAAAAGTGCCAGTCTTAGCCTGGGGTTTAGGCGTTGACCGTTTGTTCATGATGAAAGCTGGAATCGACGACATCCGCTACTTGTTCTCGCAAGACTTGAACTGGATAAGACGCAAGGAGCTGACCTAGATGCCAACCATCGAGGTTGAACGGAAAGATTTCGAAGTATTGCTTGGATTGGAGCTTCCTGAAGACATAGAAGAACTCAACGACTTGCTGGCTTACGTGAAAGGCGAGATCAAATACCTTGGCGAGGAGGAGATTCACGTTGAGGTAAAGGACAGCAATCGTGCTGACCTGTGGAGCGTGGAAGGAATCGCTAGGGCGCTTCGAGGATTCTTAAACCTAGAAAAGGGACTGAAGAATTATTCAATTGCTGGCAGTTCTGAGGCAGAAATCTATGTGGATTCGAGGTTGAAGAATATACGACCTTACATTGGCTGTGCAATTTTAAAAGGAATCAAATTTACGGATCCAATGATTCGTGGAGCCATGCGTTTACAAGACAAGCTGGACCAAACTTATGGAAGGAATAGGAGAAGAACTTCTATCGGGCTTTACAATTTTGATTTGATTTTTCCCCCACTTCGATTTGGTGTGGCAAAACCCGAGCAGGTTAGCTTTGTACCTTTAGGTTTTGATGAAGAAATGACTCTAAAAGAGATTCTCGAGAGACATCCGAAAGGCATAGACTATGGAGACCTAGTTCGCCCACATGCTGTCTGGCCCTTGCTTTCAGACTCCAAAAATAATGTGCTTTCTTTTCCGCCTATTATTAACTCAAACGACCTTGGGAGAATAACGGAGAATACGCGCAATGTTTTGATTGAGGTAACCGGAACCTCTTACGAAACTGTTATGAATACACTCAACATGATTGTTGTATCCTTAGCAGACCGAAGTGGAGAAATCTTCACTGCAACCATTCATTATTACTATAAAGGATCAAAGGACGTTATAACACCACAACTTGAAACGAAAAAAATGCGCATAGACTTAGCGGACGTAGAAAAGCTGTTAGGCTTCAAACTCACGCCGAAAGAGGCGGCTGAACTACTTAGGAAAGCCAGATACGGAATAGGCAAAACACAGAAAGGATATATTGTCGTGAAAATTCCGTGCTATCGAATCGACATTATGCATCCAGTTGACATTGTTGAAGATATCGCCATAGCATACGGATACAACAAGATCAAGCCGAGGTGGCAACGCTTACCGACTACAGGTGGCGTGCCTCCGCAGATGCGTTTCTGCGACCTCGTTAGAGAGATTATGGTAGGCTTGGGATTCCAAGAAATCCTAACATTCACAATGACCAACCCAGAAACTTTGCAAACAAAAATGAACAAAAAATTGGAGAAGGTTGTGGAGATCGCCAACCCCAAGATGGAAACTTTTACTTGCCTGCGGAACTGGCTCTTGCCCTGCCTCATGGAGTTTCTCCGCCAAAACACCCATGTTGAATATCCGCAGAAAATATTTGAAGTTGGCTATGTTGTTGTGTTCGACGAAAAAGCAGAAACCAAGACACAGAGCATAGCCAAACTTGCCTGTGTTACGACACATCCTGACGCTAGTTTCACGGAAATAAAGTCCTGCCTAGAAGCATTGTTCCTCAATCTAGGCCTAAAACAATGGAAGATAAAAGAAACCACACATGCGAGTTTCATACCAGGCAGAACAGCAAAAGTAAACTTCAAAAACAGAGAAATCGGCATTATCGGTGAGATTCACCCACAAGTCTTGAATAATTTCGAACTCAAAAAACCTACTAGCGCTTTTGAGATCAATCTTGAAAGAACCATGGAGGGGTGCCCGCCCGCATAACGGTGTTATCAAGGAATGTTTATCTTGCCGGTCGCTTTAGTTTAGTGGTGGCGATGAGATTAGCCTGAAATCCCACCGAGACCTTGCAAAGGCTCATGCAGACGGACTCGACAGAGGCTGATGCTTCATCTTCCTGTGACGGAGGGTTTACCCAAGCATGGGACACGGTGGGCGCGGGCGCCATCCCAACCCACGTTAGAGAGAGCTCGGCCGAGGGGAGCGTTATGCTCTGCTGTGAGGTTGAGTGTTAGTTGCGTGGGACACAGCGCCCGCGAGAAAGCTTGCGTGTGTCTAAAATCTCCAAATTCTGTCTTCACTATCCTCTTGCCTTGGAGCACAGTGTGCCTTTGAGAAGGATGATGGCGCCCTGGCCGGGATTCGAACCCGGGTCAAGCGGGCGACAGCCGCTTATACTATTCCGGCATTGGAAGAAATCGCCTCCCTGTGACCGGACTATACTACCAGGGCTGGTTGGCTCAGAGCGCCAATTTCCATAAAAGAAAAGGGACTCTTACTTAAGTTTTCTATTTTGCGAGTTTTGTGGACCTTATTATCAGTTCTTTGTTCACGCTGACCAGGCACTTGTTTGGAATATCCACCCACTTCTTTTTCCAGAGGTGTTCCTGAGTGAAAATCGCTGTATCGTCAGTTTTTGCGTACATTAACGTATAGTAGTCTTCTATCTTTCTGTCCGAATGTCCCTGTAGGCATAGATGTTGTCTCCATTCGAGAGGAGAAACGTTAGGGAAGAATACTCGTATGGGCTTACAACACTTTGAACCACTTGTAGTATGGTTTCTTCCACTACTCCCTTTGTCCTCTCATTCTCTTGGAGCAACGACCGAAAAACCGTTCACTATCAGTCATATCCTGCCTCTCACCCTCAACTTCAACGAAGAAATTCCTAATAGTGCCGTTATGCGCGAAACACCAGTTCTCACTTGTAAAGGGTGATGTATTCTCCAACGTCGCCGAACCAACAGAACGTTTCCTAAGATGCGCCAATAGAACCCCAGAACCCTGCCACTTATCCAGATTCTCACAAGCCTCCTCATATCGTTGATCTTTCATGGCATTTTTAGGGTGCCGACCCAAATACATAGATCTTCGTACATCGTAGTATACGATGCCCCACCCATCCTTGTGTCAAGCTTTCCTTCCCTTGGGCGCCTTTCCTGTCTCGGCGAGAACCAGAAAATCCCTTAGATAGTTAGAAGGAATAGGCTTTCTGCTGACTATTCCCGGCATTCGGCACATCTGCTTCATTCACTTCTTGGATTCTTCATGGGGCTTCAACCTTTATCTGTTCTTCTTTGCGAGGAACCGAGCCTTTAGAAACGACAACTAGAACCTCTATAAGTAAAGTTTATTAGCAGGTGACAGGGTTTACGATGTTAGCTCCCAGAAAAATAAATGGGAAGCAACATTAGGAGACCCGTTTTCGGGTCGGATGACCGACCCATTGGAGGAAAGATCCCACGATTAAGAGGAAATTCACCAAACTCCCCCGATACGTTTATGTTGGCAAAGATGATTTTGGAGGTGCCAACTGATTTGGAAATCTCCCATGATGATCTACTTCTTCTCCAGAAATCATTCTTCAAAGAAAAAGGACTGGTAAGGCAGCATCTCGACTCCTACAACGAATTCATCGACCACGGGCTACAGGAAGTAATAGACGAGATCGGCGAGATCGACATAGAAATCCCAGAAAGCCCATACAAGATAAAACTAGGCAAAATCTGGATAATAGACCCCCAATCGAGGATCACAGGCCCATACATCACAGAAGTCGACGGAACAAAACACGAAATATATCCCATGGAAGCCCGATTCCGAAACCTAACATACGCAGCACCACTCTCTCTGGAGATGACACCAGTGATTGACGGAAGAGAACTCGAAACAGAACTGGTTCTCATAGGAGACTTTCCAGTGATGCTGAAGTCAAAACTCTGTTTCCTCTCCGAACTAGCGCCAGAAGAACTGATCGAACACGGAGAGGACCCAAGCGACCCAGCAGGCTACTTTATCGTGAATGGTTCAGAAAGAGTCATCGTCGCACTAGAAGACCTTGCTCCAAACCGCATCCTCGTAGACGTTGACACACACGGTGCAAAACCTGTCTATCAGGCAAAAATATTCTCAACAACGGTCGGCTTCAGGGCCAGAATTCAGTTACGAATGAAAGGAGATGGCGCCATCTACGTTTCGATTCCAGGGGTCCCAACCGAGGTACCCTTTGTTGTCCTGATGCGCGCACTAGGGTTAGGATCGGACAAGGAAATCGCTGAGGTTGTCTCTCCAGAGAAAGCTGTGCAAAACGAACTTGAATCATCATTCGAAAAAGCCAGCGGCTTCGACACGGTCGAGGAAGCCATAATGTACATCGGAAATCGCGTGGCTCACGGTCAAGTAGAGGAGTACCGAAGAAGAAGGGCTGAGACCCTTCTCGACAGAAATTTCCTCCCCCACCTTGGGCGTAACACAGAAAAACGCGGGGAAAAAGCCTTCTTCCTAGGCGAGATGGCTTGCCGGGTCATCGAACTGAAGCTTGGAAGACGAACACCCGACGACAAAGACCACTTCAAGAACAAACGCCTCAAACTTGCTGGACCTTTGCTCTCCGATCTCTTTAGGATCGCCTTCAGAAGTCTGTGTCGAGACATAAAATATCAACTTGAAAGGATGGGACTTAAGAGGTCTGCGATCACGATATCTGCAGCTGTCCGCCCAGGAATAATCTCGGATCGACTTAAACACGCTCTAGCAACGGGCAACTGGAGGCGTGGACGAGTCGGCGTTACTCAACTCCTTGATAGGACAAATCGGATCTCTACGCTTAGTCACCTGCGAAGACTGCAATCACCTCTCAGCCGCAGCCAACCAAACTTTGAGGCGAGAGACCTACACCCAACCCACTGGGGAAGGCTATGTCCCAATGAGACACCTGAAGGGTCCAACTGTGGCTTGGTGAAGAACCTTGCCCTTGCTGCCAGCATGTCCGTAAGTGCTGACCCAAAGAAGGTGACGCAAACTCTTTATCGAATGGGTGTAATTCCAATTCAAGAGGCAAACGAAAACATCCGAGTATCTGGCGCCAAAGTCTTTGTGGACGGCTGTTCGATCGGTTTTTCCATATCACCACAGGAGCTAGTCACCGAACTAAGGCAAAAGCGCAGAAGTGGTAAGATCTCTCCTGAAGTCAATGTTGCGTATTTCTCAGAGATTTATGGAGTGAAAGAGGAAGTATATGTTAATTGTGATGAAGGAAGGGTACGTCGCCCTCTTATAGTCGTTGAAGAGGGCACACCAAAATTGCAGCCTGAGCATATTGAAAAGCTTCGTTCTGGGGAATGGGCCTGGGAAGATTTCATAAAGCGAGGAATCATTGAGTACGTTGACGCTGAGGAAGAAGAGAACGTTTTAGTAGCCTTGAGGGCTGAAGAAGTTACACCTAAGCACACCCACCTAGAGATTGCATCATATACAATGCTTGGAATATGTGCCTCCATCATCCCCTATGCAGAACACAACCAATCACCACGCAACTCCTACGAGGCAGCCATGGTTAAACAGGCCCTCGGAGTGTACGTCACAAACTTCCCATATCGCGTTGACTCCCGTTCCCATCTTCTACACTACCCGCAGACACCATTAGTCAAGACAAAGCCCATGGACATCGTTGGATACGATCTTAGACCTTCTGGACAAAACTGTGTCGTTGCCGTCATATCATTTGAAGGATACAACATGGAAGACGCCCTCGTCTTCAATAAAGCTTCTATCGAACGTGGGCTGAGCCGTTCAACATTCTACCGAATCTATGACGCAGAATGCCGCCAATATCTAGGCGGACTGAGAGACCAGTTTGCCACGCCAGAGCCAGGCATTCGAGGTTACCGAGGTGAACAATATTACCGTCTTCTCGAACCCGACGGGATAATCAGCTTGGAATCCGAGGCGTTGGGCGGCGATGTTCTCATTGGAAGAAGTAGTCCACCGCGTTTCCTTGAGGAGTACAAAGAGTTTGAGGTGAAAGGCCCAACGATGAGAGACACCTCCGTTGATGTGAGGCAGGCTGAAACCGGTGTCGTGGACGATGTCTTTATCACAGAGACTGGCGAGGGAAGCAAACTCGTGAAGGTTAGGATGCGCGATCAACGTCTTCCCGAGTTAGGTGACAAATTCGCCTCCCGCCACGGTCAAAAAGGCGTAATAGGATTGATCGTACCACAAGAAGACATGCCCTTCAGCACAGACGGCGTCGTTCCTGACATCATAATCAACCCCCACGCTATTCCCTCAAGAATGACCATTGGACAGTTCCTAGAATCCATGGCTGGAAAGGTTGCAGCTGCAAGGGGAAGAGCAGCCGACGGAACACCCTTCATAAGCGAAAATCCACGAGAAGTCAAAAGGGCATTGATAGAGCTGGGATTTAGTCACACTGGTCGAGATGTCCTCTACAATGGCATTACAGGTGAGAAGTTCGTTGCGGATATTTTCATGGGCGTGGTGTATTACCAGAAGCTCCATCACATGGTAACGGATAAGATTCACGCCAGAGCACGGGGACAGGTTCAGATGCTGACGCGGCAACCGACTGAGGGAAGAGCGAGAGGCGGTGGACTGCGGTTCGGTGAGATGGAGAGAGACTGCTTGATTGGACACGGCGCCGCTATGCTCTTGCGAGATCGATTGCTTGAGGAATCTGACAAGTATGTTCTCTACGTGTGTGAGCGATGTGGCTACATCGCCTTTTATGACAGCAAACAACGCAAGTATGTGTGCCGACTTTGTGAAGAAAAAGCCGAGATTTCTCCCGTAACCGTCTCCTACGCCTTCAAACTTCTTCTGCAAGAGATGATGAGTCTCTGCATAGCACCCCGGCTCAAACTGAAGGAGAGAGCGTAAAGTGGCGATGGAAGAGACTATCAGCAAAGTGGTTAATGAGATCACGTTTGGAATAGTATCCCCTCAAGAGGTACGTAGATTATCAGTGGCAGAGATACAGACAGCCGACACCTACGATGAAGATGGGGCGCCTATAATATCGGGGCTCATGGATGGAAGGTTGGGAACGCTAGAGCCAAGGCAGCGGTGCAGAACTTGTGGCAACACCGCAATACGATGCCCAGGACACTTCGGTCATGTCGAACTGGCTGTTCCAGTCGTCCACATAGAATTCACAAAAATGATTTACGACCTTCTCAGGTCCACCTGCAGAAACTGTGGACGGATATTATTATCCACGGATCAGATAGTCAAATTCAAAGCCAGAATCAAGCGTATTCGCAAGTTGAGAGGAACTGTGCCTAGCGGAGTTTACAAAGGCGTTTTGCGAAGGGCGAGAATCAAAGAATGTCCCCATTGTGGTACACCACAGTACAAGATAGAGTTCGCAAAACCGACCACTTTCCACGAGATTATGGAGGAGGGCGCACAGCGGTTGACCCCAAGCATAACTCGTGAAAGGCTTGAGCGTATACCTGACGAGGACCTTGAACTCTTCGGTTTTGACCCAGAGAACGCCCGCCCAGAATGGATGATCTTGCAGGTTCTTCCTGTTCCTCCAGTCTACGTCAGACCTTCCATAACATTGGAGTCCGGCATCCGCTCAGAAGATGATCTAACCCACAAACTTGTCGACATAATACGTATCAACCAGAGATTAAAGGAAAACATGGAGGCAGGAGCCCCTACACTCATCATCCAGGACCTATCAGAGCTCCTGCAATATCATGTGACCACATACTTTAACAATCAGGCTTCAGGAATCCCCCCAGCTAGACACCGCTCTGGCAGAGCACTGAAGACCCTATCGCAGCGGCTGAAAGGAAAGGAGGGAAGATTTAGAAGCAACCTTTCTGGAAAGAGAGTTGATTTCTCAGCACGCACTGTGATTTCTCCGGATCCAAATCTCGATATAAACGAGGTTGGAGTCCCACTGGATGTCGCTATGAGGCTTTCATTGCCAGAAAAGGTTACGGAATGGAATATTGAAGAGATGCGGGAGTTGGTTATTAATGGTCCTGAGAAGTATCCTGGTGCGCTCTACGTCGTTAGACCTGATGGCAAACGTGTTAGACTCGAGTTTGTTGTAGATCGAGAGAAGGTAGCTGAGGCTTTAGAACCCGGGTTCATCATGGAACGCCATCTTAGGGATGGAGACATCGCCATTTTCAACAGGCAGCCGTCCCTCCACCGAATGTCCATTATGGCACATTACGTACGAGTATTGCCCCACAAGACGTTCCGGTTGCACCTTTGTGTCTGTCCTCCATACAACGCCGATTTTGACGGAGATGAGATGAATCTCCACGTTCCCCAAAGCGAGGAGGCACAGACGGAAGCGCGACTCCTAATGCAGGTCCAAGATCAGATTCTCTCACCCAAGTTTGGAGGTCCGATCATTGGAGCAATTAGGGACTTTATAACAGCCGCATATCTTTTCACCCGCAAGTCTAGCCGTCTCAGTAGAGAGGAGGTTTGCAGGCTCTTAGCTGCAGCACAGTATGATGGAGCCCTACCTGAGCCTGAGATCAAAGAGCCTGAGCCGCTCTGGACTGGAAAGCAGATATTCAGCCTCTTCATCCCAGAGGGCCTCAACTACGCCTTGAAGGCTAGCATTTGTCGTGGTTGTACCCGTTGTGACCGTGAAGAGTGTACATACGACGCCTATGTGGTCATCAAAGATGGCATTTTGAAGTCGGGTGTGATAGATAGGAGCTCTATTGGAGCCGAGCAGTCTGAGAGCCTCCTTCACCAGATAATAAAAGATTATGGCGCCTCTGCGGGACGGAGATTCCTGAATCAAATCACTCAGCTTCTTAAACTGTTCATGACAATGCGCGGCTTCACTTACTCCTTTGATGAACTCGAATTATCCAGTTCTGTAGAGAAGAAAATACACAAGACAATACAAGACTCTGAGGAACGAGTGCAGGAATTAATAAAGAAGTCCAAAGATGGAACACTGCAAAGGTTACCGGGTCAGACTCTTGACGAATCTTTTGAAATCTATGTGATGAACGAACTGGCCACTGCCAGGGATAAGGCTGGAAGAGCGGCAGACCAAGATTTTGATATAGGAAATTCAGGTATGATCATGACTAGAACAGGAGCAAGAGGATCCAGCCTGAACATCGGTCAAATGACTGCTTGTGTTGGACAGCAGTCAGTGCGAGGAAAGAGGATCATGCGTGGCTACCTCAAACGAGCCCTGCCACACTTTGAGGTGGGAGACCCAACCCCAAAGGCTAGAGGGTTCGTATATTCTTGCTACAGGGAAGGGCTGGACCCTGTTGAGTTTTTCTTCCATGCCATGGGTGGACGGGAGGGACTGGTAGACACAGCAGTACGTACACAGCAGAGTGGATATATGCAGAGGCGTCTTATCAACGCCTTAGAGCACCTCCGCATCGAGTATGATGGAACGGTTCGAAACTCCGTTGGCGACATTATCCAATTTAGATATGGCGATGATGGAGTAGATCCAGCCAAAAGTGATCACGGAAAAGCGGTGAATGTCAACAGACTCATTGAACAGATCAAGATTGCCCGAGGAGAAGGCCGACCAGCATCCAAAGAATACGTCAAGAAGCGGGTCGAGGAAGTCAAAAACGAGCTTACACCTCTTCTTTTTGAGGAATTAAAAAGAAAGTTGAGCAAAGCCAAATTGACCCAAGAAGGCGTTGATGAAGCCATATCCTTAACCTTAGAGAACTATAGGCGTTCTCTCGTGGAGCCTGGAGAGGCTGTGGGAATTGTGTCAGCGCAGTCCATAGGCGAGCCGGGCACTCAGATGACCCTTCGAACCTTTCACTACGCTGGGGTAAGAGAACAAAACGTAACCCTCGGCCTGCCTCGCCTCATAGAGATTGTGGATGCTCGGAGGATACCCTCCACGCCAATTATGAACGTTTACCTTGACACAGAGCACAGGAAAAGCGAGAAGAAAGCCACAGAAGTCGCTCGAGAGATTCTTTATACAACCATGGAGGACATTTCAAAGGCAATGTACATAGACCCAGAAAAGGACGAAGTTGTTGTAAAACTTGACCTAACTATGATGGAGGATCGGGGTATCTCGTTAGATGAACTTGAGAAGAAGTTGCGCTTGCCGAAATGCACTTTGCGAGTCGAAAAGGACCAACTTAACATCAAGCCAGAAAAGCCGAAGGATGCCAGAAAACTCCTTGACAAACTCCCCACGTACCATATCCGGGGTTTGCCAGGAATCAGCAGGGTTCTCGTCACCGAAGAAGGAAGGGAGTGGGTTATCAGAACGGATGGTTCAAACCTGGCAAAAGTTCTCGGAGTTCGTGGTGTGGACCCGAAACGGACATTCACTAATCATATACATGAGACCGCCGAAACCCTTGGAGTCGAAGCAGCTAGAAACCTCATAGTTAAGGAAGCCCTCGGTGTGCTCGAGGAACAGGGACTAGATGTGGATGTTAGGCATGTTATGTTGGTCTCCGACATCATGACCGCAACCGGGGAGGTGCGGCAGATAGGAAGGCATGGGATCAGCGGAGAGAAGGCGAGTGTTCTTGCAAGGGCTGCCTTCGAGATTACAGTCCCGAACATCGTCGAAGCTGCCATAAGTGGTGAAAGCGACCTGCTAAGTGGCGTAACAGAAAACGTTATAGTAGGGCAGTCGATACCAATAGGCACAGGTTTGGTTGACCTCTACATGTCAGCGGTATCCAAAGAGGCCACGGAATGATCGACATCAACAAGGCTATTGCCACCACCATGAGAACTGGGAAGGCTTTTTTGGGAGCCAAAAACACCGTAAAGAACGCTAAGATAGGAAAGGTTAAACTTGTAATCGTAGCCGCCAACTGTCCAGAGAATGTTCATAAGGACATCGAATACTATTGCAGGCTTTCTAATATCCCGTTGGTCACTTTCAGTGGAACAAGTATAGATTTGGGTGTGGCATGTGGAAAACCCTTCATGGTCTCAGCGCTAGCTGTAAGAGAAGCAGGGGACTCAGATATACTGAAACTCGCGGAGGAAGCAGATGTCTAGCGGGATAATGTTCACGAGCCGAGAGATGCGGTACATAGCCCTATTCGAAAGCGTAACGGGTGCCATAGCCAAGGATTGCATAGTCGACGAAGATCTCAACAGAATAATTTTCGTCGTGAAGAAGGGTGAAGTTGGAATGGCCATAGGGAGGGGTGGCAAAAACATCCGCCTCTTGGAAAAGATGACTGGGAAGAGACATGAAATAATTGAACACTCGGAGAATCCCGCTCAATTTATTAAAAATGCTTTGAAGCCTGCTCGGGTGAAGGAAATTCGCATAACTGAGCGCCCTGATGGAAAAACCATAGCCGTGGTTGCCGTCAATCCAAGAGATAAAGGAGTAGCCATAGGCAAAAACGGAAGAAATGCTGAGAGAATCCGATTCTTGGCCAAACGATATTTTCAAATACAACACGTCAGCATCACATAATAGAGGAAGAAAACATGGGCTCTAAGTCGCCGAAAGGCGAGTTCGCCGCAAGACAATTGCGCGAGAAGCGGAAGAAGTTCAGATGGAGCGACATCTACTACAAACGTCGAATGCTTAGACTTGACGCTAAATCCGACCCTCTTGAGGGAGCGCCCATGGCTCGCGGAATAGTTCTGGAGAAGGTTGGGGTTGAGAGCAAACAGCCTAACAGCGCTATTCGAAAGTGCGTGAGAACTCAGCTGATCAAGAACGGTAGGCTTGTCACCGCATTCCTGCCAGGCGACGGTGCCCTAAATGTTGTTGACGAACACGATGAAGTGATAGTTGAAGGAATTGGTGGTTCTCGCGGGAGGAGTATGGGAGATATCCCGGGAGTTCGTTGGAAGGTTATCGTGGTCAACGGGGTCTCCCTGAAAGAATTGGTGCTTGGGAAGAAGGAGAAGCCGTTAAGATAGCTATCGGTACGTTCTTGCTTTGCGAAAGTTATTCGCAATGTGCAAAAAACCTAGGATATTGATTGCAAATTCATAACCTATTTCTAATGGGTTTTCTCAAAATACCCATCTGGTGTTTGAATGGTTAATCAGATTAACATTCTCCCAGAGTTGAAAAGACCGACGAAACGTGTTATTAAAGAGATTAGAAGCGATTTAATGATTGGCTACAACGGCTGTAGGCATGCTCTTTCATTATCTCATGGAGTCTATTGTGCTCTGCGACGGGAGAAAATGGATATGAGGAGATGCGAGGGGTGTCAAAATTTTGATCATGAACCGTTGGAGTACAGACTCTTTAGAAGGATGTAGCTAGGTGGGATTGTTGATGGAGTGTCCGAATTGTAGAGGCAGGATCGACAGGAAGAAACAGAAGAAAGTTGAGGGCAATTTCTACTATTGCAGAAGTTGCGGAGCTGTTGTTTCTCGATAACATGTTGAATTGCACTTTGGGAGTTGATGTGAATATGAGTGAAGTTTTGTCCTCTGTCCTGCCGACGATCTTTACGGTGAGCCTGGGTGGTATAGGAGGTTTCTTCGTTGGGTGCGCAGTTAAGAAGATTTACAGGCTTGTGATGATTGTTGGAGTCTTCATCTTTTCGATTGCCTACTTGGCCTATTTGAAAATCATCAATCTAGACATCAATGCACTGGTCGAAACAGCATCCACATTTGCTGCCACCCTCGGCCCCTTCATTATCACGCCTCTTACATCAAGCATACTGCTAATGAGCAGTTTCATCGTTGGCCTCCTCCTTGGATTAGCTAAAAGTTGACGTCTCATCTTTTCTTCAAATAAATTCTGAAAGAATTGTACGATCTATAAGTTGTCCTTTTCTCGTTGTCTTGAAAGGACTCTTCGAGGCTAATCGAATTTTGTTTCAACGAGCGACTTGCGGAGTTTCTTGAGATCATCACAAGCTAACTTCAGCCGTCGCAGTTCCTCAGCATCTCTCTTTAGCTTAGCGATTTTTCGTTGAATCCTGTCAAGTTCGGCACTCATTTTGTATCCTGAGAATGCCAGCTAATTTTGCGTAAAAATCAGTTATGAAGAGAAAATCAATATTCAAAATCAATAAATCAGAAAGTGAAGATCGCTCTACATATGCCATAGATTCAGTTTCGTTTTTTCATCAAGAACCCTCTGCAAAGTTAAATCCGCGGCTTCAACTAGAACCAACTCAGCATTCACCGAAACAATACAGCCAGACAGCAAATGTCCACCGAAAGCCTTGCCGTTCTCGTTTGAGACTAATATGTGAGCGTGAACGATTGGTTCTCCTTCCTTGACGGAGATGTTCCCCATGCAGGACGCTATCTCTACAGGCTCAGAGATCTCTATGGGCTTGTACTCTTGTTCACGGTAGAATCCAAGCCTTGCCTTTTTGAGCGCGCCGATGAGAATGAAGAAGGCTGTGACTATTTTGGCTTGTTTTGACCGGAGAGTTATGGCTTCAAGTAAGTCCTCGCCCTCTGAAAGCCGAGCAAAGACCACTCTCCCGATCTTTGATTTATGGATTTTCACGCTTGCTATCCCCTATATTCCTTTTCACGAGCCAAAAGCTTAATCCCGGCTACTACAACAGCTTGCCTTCCAGAAAACTTCGAAATTTCCATGCCAGTCCACCATGTTCTCACACAAACATTTGCCCAATGAATTTTGGAATACATAAATCTAGTGAATATACGAAGATAATTAAGTTGGTTCCTCAAGCGTTGTGAGGGTTCGTCGTTGACTGAAGTTGAGATTCCTGATCTTCGCAGTCTCTTAGTGATAGGTCTGGACAGCGTTTCGCTGGCTGCCTCCGCCAGAAAAGCGGGGTATCAAGTTTTCGCTGTGGACCACTTTGGAGATCAAGATCTTAAGCGCGTATGCCGAGAGAGTCTGTCGGTCATTAAACAGATGCCTGGGAAGACATGTGGGTACTTGAGTAGAGATTTTAGCCCTGAAACTCTTTTACACTTGACAAGAGCCCTCCTAAGAAGGCATGAGATAGACGCAGTCTTACTATCGTCTGGTCTAGACGACTGCTCAAACATCTTGTTCGAACTTAACAATCTGGCTCCCATACTAGGGAATCATCCCAACACCATCAAAAAAATCCGAGACAAGGCGGAATTCTTCCATGAATTAGATCGTCTGGGAATACCTCACCCTGAAACGGCAGTCGCGGAAGATCTTGAAGAGGTCAGAAAGAAAGCCAAGGACATTGGATATCCAGTTGTTGTCAAACCTTGGAGTGGATTTGGCGGCGCTGGTGTGAGAAAAGCCACGAATCTTAGCGAATTGAAACAAGCACTTAGAGAAGTCTCTCTCATGGATGAAAAAGTCTTGGTTCAAGAATGCATCTCTGGGACTCACGCAAGCGTGTCTTTGATCTCCTCCATCAGTGGAAATGTCACCCTGACATTGAACATACAGCTAATCGGAATGCACGAGCTAGGTCAAAGAGAGCCCTTCGGATACTGTGGGAACATTGTTCCTCTTTCAGCTCCCAAAACAGTCGTAGAGAAATGTGAAAGCATGGTTAAGAAGATTACTCACCACTTCGGTCTGGTGGGGTCTAACGGCGTGGATTTTGTACTCTCCGAAGAAGGCATATCATACGTTATTGAGGTGAACCCACGATTTCAGGGAACACTAGAATGTGTTGAGCGAGTTCTTGGAATGAACCTTGTAGAAGCCCATGTAAAAGCATGTGTTCAGGGAGTCCTTCCAACAATGTATAAAAAAACCTCAGTTCTTTGGGCACGATTCATCTTGTTTGCTCCGCAGCGTTTAATGGTGCCTGAATTGAACATCTTTGAAGGGATCAGGGATGTTCCCTTTCCTGGAGTTGTTATAGAAGAAGGTGAACCGCTCTGTTCTTTCGTAATAGAGGGGCCAGACAAGGACTACTTGTTACCGAAGGCCTGTGAGACAGCAGGAGTAATCTTCAATTCCTGCGACTACATGATCACTTAGCAATTCTTTAGACACCTATTAGATTCCGAGTACCCATTCATAGTAGTCTAGTGTTTGAAATGCGAATCTAAAGAGAGTTTGAAGTCTGCTAATATGCGCATGATTTGTGGGCCAATCAACGTTGCAAGGAAAGTGGACAGAAGCACCTTGAAGGGCGTGATTATGGGTGCTGGAACCGCCCATATACCAGCTAGCACTTCCGGTGTCCACTCAAAGAAGAGTCGGTATCCTTGACAGGGCACCAATATGAAAATCCTGAGGAGCACATCTGCTTCAAGGCCAATAAAGGCGCTTACGGCATATGGCGACACCTGTCTAACCTCATCCGGTCCTCGGATGATCAAGATGGCACACAGAACTATGAGGATGGCATATGCAACATAGCAATCCCACATTCCCCATATTGCGAGATGCTTAGACACCGGTGTAGCGAAGTATGTTCCGAGCATAATGGTGTAGTAGGCGAGGACTCTCTTCAACTGTCCCCTAAACGCAAATCCAGACATCATAGTGCCGACGGGTGCTCCTATCGTGAAGACAAACTCGTAAACTGTCTCTCTTGGAAAAAGGGAGTGCCCGATCATAACTGCTATCAAAGTGGAGACAAACCCGCTGTAGGGCCCAAGGACAATTCCCGCAATTGGACTGATCATGAAGATCCACCCGATCCAGACCCCGGCTGATAAGGCAGGCGTCAATAGAGCATCACAAACCACTCCGACGGCTGCGAATATGGCAATCAAAGAAACAGTTTTCACGTCAATCTTCATATTCCTCACCTTCTCTGCGTAAGTGCATGTCAAAAAGTCAAGTCGAAAATAGCGTCAAGCAGATAGTTAGCAATGAAGCTTTCATTCACCAATTCTCCATCGGGGTTGTTCAGGCCTCTACAGCAAGGAATGAAGTTCAGCACGATGGATTTGGAGTCTGTCTTCTGAAAATCGAAGGGGAAAAGCCTACATTGGGCTGGCCTAGAATTATAGACAGAACATTCGTAGTTGCCTTTTTCAGAGTTGAATTTCAGGAAAACGCATGACCCGTCTTGCTTGGTTTTGAGACACCCAGGGTATAGAGATGAATGGTTGGATTTGTCCTTGAAAAAATCAACAAACTCTTCGGCATCGTAGCCAGCGTTTTCTATTCGTTGGGTATCCTTTTTGGTGATTTTGGGTCCGCCTAGTTTGCAGCAGAAAGTGGCGCAGCGTATACACCCAAAGCGTAAATGTTCGTTGCAGATAGTAGTGTCCAAGATCTGCCTGGTCTTGGGCTCTAAAAGAATCTCTGCAATTTCTGTGCTGGTTTCCATGTTAGATGCCCTCAAAACTGCCTTAGCGTTTTTCCATGAAGAGTTTTAAGATGGTTTTGTTCATGATTTGACAAACGGTGTAGTTCGGTAAGAAAATCTGGATGCTGTTAGTGTTTTATGTTAAGAGGCTTTCTTGACGAGCCTCTTCGCCTCTCTGATCCAGCCGCTGGTTATTTTTGGGGAGAGCTCTGTCTTCGCCGCCAACGTAGTTGCTGTGGTCTCAGCTAGATCTTGAGCTGTGTTGATTCCCAGTGTTCTAAGCTGCTCCGCCCTCTTCGGGCCGATTCCCTTGATCTTTGTGATATCGATGGGTGAGGTTACCGCTTTCTTTGGCTGTGGTATCTGTGGTGGTGCCGAGATTTTTGGGGGTGGCTTAGGTGCTGGTGGAGTTGGCGGAGCTAACGTCGTCTCCTCTGGTCTAATGAGGTAGCCTGCTCCTACCAAGATCATGCCTAGGATGGCTAGGACTGCTGTGGCGACTAAGTTGATATCCCCCATGGGAGGATAGCCAGCGAAGACAACAACTGCTAGAATGAAGCATATGACGGCGAAGACATATAATATGTAATCCGATCTCATAGCATTCCCTTCCATAGCCATTCGTAGATATGAACTTAAATAATTTTTCCAACAACGCCGTTCCATACGCTCTAAATGTTTAGATTCTCTATGAAATGCAGCAAACTCGCACATGCGCTCCGCAACAAGGCATCTCGAAAGTTTTAAGTTGCATATGCCCCAACCTGTTTGAGGGAAGGCTATCTATGCGCGATAAGAATCTTGGCATACTCATGTTCACGGTAAGTGTGCTCGCCATGATTGGATACTTCTTTTGGCTTTTCTCTTGGTTCTTTCTACCAGACGCAACGGTACTTGGAAGACCAATCAGCGACTGGGCATTAATTGTTCCAGTCATGATCATCGTCTACAGCTTTCTTTTCATCGTAGCGTGGATTGGCTGGGCTATGGCCTCTACACCTCCGCCTCTGCCAGCGATACAAAAGACTCCGGAAGAGAAAGAGGAAGACGAAGAAGAGGACTAGCAGCTGGTTACCTTTCCATAGACACGCTGCTAACGCCAGCTTCTTTCTGCAGGCGTATGACGTGTTCCGCCTTTTCTGCGAAAACCTCGCTGTGGGTTACGGCGATTATTTGTTCGATGGCTTTTGATTTTGAGATCGCCTCGGCTAGTCGATGGATGGAACCGTCTTCTCTGCCGAGGCTCTCTGTAGGTTCGTCTAGCAGTAGCAAGTACAGTCCATGTCCAGTTCTCGATTGCATAATGAGTTGTCCGAGGCCTAAGCGATATGCGAATGCGAGAAGGGTTCGCTCTCCCCCTGAGAGGTTTGGAACATCCCGTTCGTAGCCCTCCTCACTCTTCATAGAGGGGGTGTAGGTGTCGTCGATGTCCACGGTCAGCAGAGGTCCCTCTGCTCCGACGAGGTCGTCCAAGACCTGTTGAACCATTCGTTCTAAGTAGGCGACAAATTCGCTTCGGAGTCTTGGCTGGATACTTCTGTAGGCACCTCTTATGTCATCGATGACCCCGAGCAGCCTTTTGATTGTCTCCATCCGTTCTACTTTCTTCAGCGCATTTTCTAGACGTTCTTTTAGACTATCCATTCTTGATGTGGCATCTCTTTTTCTGCTTTTTAGCGTCTCCAGTTCAGACTTTGTTGTGGAGTATCTTTCGAAGGCTTTGTCCCGGAGTTTCCGTACAGACTCTAGTTCGCTTATATCGAATTTAGTGATTTCAGAGCGTGTGATGTCGAGTTCGTTTCGAAGGGCTTTCACTTGTTCTTGCGTTTCTTCGAATTCTGTTGAGAGGGTTTCCAGTGATTTTTGTTCTTCGGAGATTCGAAGCTTTGTCTCTTCGATTCTGGGGATAAGTACTTGCAGATTCGATGCGACAAAGTCGACGATGCTGTGTAGTCCCTCCAATTCGTCGAGGTTCTTTTGAAGCTCTACGAGTCTTCTTTCACGTTCAACGTTCTCTTCATGAAGACGCTCAAGGAGACCTCCTTTGTAGTCCCCGGTTAGAGCTTGAAGACATAGAGGACACTTGTTCTCGGCTTTTAGGCTTGAGATACGGTTTTGGCAAGCATCCATTTCTATTTTGGTAGCTTCCTGTTCGCCTCTTATGCTTGCCATCTGGCTCTCCAACGAAGCAAGGTATCTTTTGAGTTCTGTGGTTTCTTGATCGGTTCTTAATTCTGCTTCTTGCAGTTTGTTTCGATGC
>JBHIEV010000002.1:0-58677 GCA_046760805.1 Bathyarchaeia archaeon | reverse complement strand
TTTCGGACTAGCAGGGTCTTACCTACTACGTGACGAAGCCGATTTCACTGCGTATTTGTCCGACTGTTGCTGCAAAGAGGTGAAGCCATAGCAGCCGCTAGATATGTGGAAAAAACAGATTTAGAGGTCATCAACTATGATCAGTACAACGACTTGGGCAATCCGCTATCACACTTCTTGACAACAGGACCTGAAATTTATCATCAAACGGGTGGAGGAATAACCCATTTTGTTGTAAGCCTTGGAACATGTGGAACCATGATTGGGTGCGGATATTACCTGAGAGAAGCTATACCAGATATCAAAATTATTGGTCTCATACCACAAGAAGATCATCATCAGTTAGGACTAAGAAGCAGAGATGAGCTTGGTGCAACTCGCTTTTTTGAAGAAGCAAGAGAATTATGCGACCAAATAATAGAGGTCAGCGACAAGGACGCTTATAATACTATGTTAGACTTATGGAAAGCTAAGATCCCTGTAGGGATTTCAAGCGGGGCGAATTGTTACGGTGCATTAAAAGTTGCTGAACAGCTTCATGACGAAAATAAGAGAGGGTTAATCGTCACCATCATTCCCGATTCTTGCGAAAATTATGGAGAGTTTTTACGTAACCATTCCAAAATGTCACGGGCTTGGAGTTTGATGGGAACACTTACGAGGAATTTGAAAAAATAAAAATTAAAGCACAGGAAGAAAGGAGAGAGCATATAGTACTATTAAAAAATGGAGAAATAGCGTTATTTAAAACTATGAAAAAGAACGCGAAAGATTCCAAGTATCGTTAGTGATGACGGAGAGGACTAATGGTGGGAGCATATACTGTACTAGACACATCAGGCGAGGTATTCCTGTACCTTTAATAAAATTCAGAAGAAGTTTAGATAAACTCGAAAAAGACAGTGTTCTTCTCGTGATAGGAACCCACGAGGAATCGAGGGTGGACATAATAAGAACAACAAAACAGCTGAAAATGGAATTAATAAAGGTTGAAACTGACAAAGATGGAAAATGGCGCATACTGATAAGAAAACTGTGATGTTAAAGTAAGATGTTGTGCATGCAAGAGGTGTACACGGTTGTTAGATTTAGAGAAAATTAGACAAGACTTCCCAATCTTGGATTCAGGCATTGTATACTTGGACAATGCGGCATCCAGCCTAACTCCTGAACCAGTCCTCCGGAAGATTTTAGAGTTTTACCGTGAGTATCGGGCTAACGTAGAGCGAGGTGTCCATCGCTTGTCTCAAAAAGCCAGTGAAGAATACGAGCGCGCCCACACGAAGGTTGCGGACTTCATCAACGCAAAATCCGATTCCGAAATTGTTATCACTCGAAACACCACCGAGGGAATAAACATCATCTCCAACGGCTTAAACTGGCAAAGAGGAGACAAAATTGTCACCTCACTTATTGAGCATCACTCCAATTTCATCGTCTGGCTCCGCGTGAAGAAACGACACCATGCAAACCTAGAAATCGTCAGGCCCAGCGAACCCGCTGTGCAAGGAATCTTGGACCCAGCCGATTTCGAAAAGTCAATTGACGACCGGACAAAGCTGGTAGCCATAACCCACGTATCAAACGTCTTGGGAGTAATAGAGCCCGTCAGAGAGATAACAAAGATAGCGCACGAACACGGCGCCTACGTCCTCCTTGATGGGGCGCAGTCCGTTCCCCACATGAAGGTAGATGTCCAGAAGATTGCATGTGACTTCATTGCTTTTAGTGGTCATAAGATGTGCGCTCCAACAGGATCAGGAGCCCTATACATCAGAGAGGAGTTGATCGACGAAATTGAACCCTTGTGCATAGGCGGAGGAACTATAGCAGACGTAGGTCTCGACTACTACCGACTTGATGAAAGCCCCACGCGATTCGAGGCTGGAACGCCAGCCATTGCGGAGGCCATCGGTCTTGGAGCCGCAGTGAATTACCTCCAGGGAATAGGAATGGATAAGATTGAAAACTACGAGAAAGAACTTACTCAACAGATGTATGAAAATTTCAAAAAAATTCCCAAAGTTGAAGTCTACGGTCCCGAACCCAAAAACAAAATTGGGATTACAGCATTCAACGTTGGCGACTTGAATCCACATGATGTTGCTTTAGCCCTCGACGTTTCAGCTGATATCATGGTACGTTCAGGCCATCACTGCGCCCTTCCACTCACAAAAAATCTCATCCGCAAAACAGGAAGCGTTCGAGCTTCAGCCTACTTTTATAACACAAGAGAGGAAATAGACAAGCTTGTGTCAACCGTCAAAGAAATAGCAGAAAGTTTGGTCAAATGAGTGATGATTCAGGGAATTACACTATTTGGTTCCCATCAAGTGAGTAGCTCTTCTAGGATTTCTTCGGCTTCTTCTCTCCCTTTTAAGCCCTTGAGAATGAGTTTTCCTGTCACAAAAACACTAACGTCTTTATTCTTATATTTCCCCTTCGTCATAACCCGTGAAAGAGTGCGTTCAATCTTACACTTTTCAAGTATTCTGTTAATCGCCTCTTCCCTTTTAGCATACTTCAACATAACGATGAAGTCTCTACCTTCTCCGCAAGCCTCCTCGATTCTACTTACATACTCCTTTAGCAACATACTTCCTTCTCTATTTTCCTCCAATCTTCTTCGATAGAGCCTTGGCTAACTCCTCCTCTTCTAAAGCTTGCTTCTCCTCGAAGGTTAGTTCATCCTGTAGCCAGCTTGGTTTTTCACCTTTCTTCTTATAGTATTCTCTAATCGCTCTTCTAACTGCACCTATAGACAGAATTCCACAATGAAACTTCACAGTAGGTAAGCCACCAACTTCATCCGCAACCTCTTTCCAAGAAATCTTCCAGGCTTCCTTCAATTCTTTGCCTTTAACCATTTCTGTTGTAATGCTGGCGGTTGCGATGTTGGCTGCACATCCATAGCTTTCGAAGCTTGCTTTCTCTATAACTTCCTCCTTCTCATTTATCTTCAAGTAGAAGGCTATCATGTCTCCGCATGCTGGGCTTCCAGCAACGGATGAGACGGTCGCATCCTCCATTTTACCGAGGTTCCTTGGATTTCTAAAAAGCTCCAGTATCTTGGAACTATAGGGTAGTGGCGCTCTTGACACTCTATCCTGCGCCTCCTTTAATCGGGCTTATTTCTCGAAGTCTTTTGACAGCTTGTGGCAACACCTCGAGAACGTATTCAATGTCTTCATCTGTATGGTATCTAGTCACCTTCATTAGGATGCTTCCATGTGCCTCCTCAAACTCTCTTCCGATGGCTGTTAAGACGTGGCTTGGCTGAAGAAGCAGTCTGGTGCATGCGCTTCCACTTGAGACATAAACACCGTTCAAACTCAACTCGATGGTCAAAGCTTCACCCTCACAGTGTAGAAAGCTTATATTTACGTTGTCTGGAGCCCTCTTGAGCCCTTTTGGTCCGTTCAAAAGTGTTTCAGATATTCTGTCAAGAATTCCCCCTGTCAATTTGTCCCTTAACTTCCTCATCTGTGAGACATTTTCGTCAAACTTTTTGAACGCAAGCTCCGACGCCTTGAGGAAGCCCATTATTAAGGGTACATTCTCCACTCCGGGCCAAAGCTTCTGTGTCCCAATCTGTCCCTCCAAGAGTCTCTCAACGTTCACTCCCTCTCTAACGTATAGCACACCAACTCCCCTCGGACCAAGAATTTTGTAGCTGCTCAGCGTCATCAAGTCGACTCCTAGCTCGTTAACGTTTACGGGGATTCTCCCGTAGGCATCTGATGCATCTGTGTGAAATAGAGTCTCAGGATTCTTCTCCTTGACCAGTTCAACGGCTTCCCTAATCGGTTCTACCGTTCCAATTTCATGATTGACCAACATTATGCTGACGAGAATGGTCTCTTCATCAACGGCACTAAGAAGCTTCTCTAAGTCCACGAAGCCTTCTTTATCAACTGGAATTTTGTCGATTTTAAAGCCGTATTTTTCAAGTATGTTTGAAGAGAACTTTATGCTCAGAGGCTCTATCTCCGAAATAACTATCCTGTTGCCCTTCTTTTTGTTCGCCAATGCTGTACCAATCAAAGCTTGGTTGTTAGCTTCTGTTTCGCTAGGAGTGAAGTTTATCTCCTCAACCGAAGTTGCCCCAACATAGCCCGCGACTTGCTGAGAAACCTTCTGAATCGTCTCATAAGCCATCCAGCCGGGCTTGTGGGTTACCGTTGGATTACCGTAAGCTTTCTCGGAGAAGTATGGAACCATCGCCTCAACTACTTCTGCAGGTATGGGACTGCAGTTCTCTAGGTCCAGGTAGACTTCTCTTTCGATTCCTTCATGGGCCTTAATCAGCTTCTCGACACTTTCAAAAATAGGAGAATCCTCCAACAGAATGTTCTGGAACCATGTATTTCAGTCATTTCTCTCTATGGCACTAGTATAAATATGCATTTCCTTTGAAGTTTGGGTTTTATGTATATTCATTAAAGGTAAGACTGTCAAGAAGAACGAGAAAGCTAGCGATCCGCGACTTGCAACTGATCTTCAGCTCTGGTTAGTGCGATCTTATCCTCCGCCAGCGGGAACAGTAATTACCACAACGTCATTCTCTTTTAACTCGATATCTATTCTTCTAACGCTTTTACCATTAACCATGACCCAGTTTTCTGAGCTGATTTGCCCAGTTTTCGAATCGATTATCTGGTTGAAGTCTCTTCCATGCCTTTTCGCCAAAGTTCTCAGGATGTCTTCTAAAGTTGTGTCTGAACCAATTTTCTCTAGAATCTCTCTCTGTCCAGCAATCTCTCTAAACCTTGCGGCAAGCAAGACCTTAATTTGACCATTCATGAAGACTCCCACTGGCAGCTCTATTGTCTAGTTTTCCCTAGATATTTGTATTTCATCAACACAACAGCTACTGTTGTGTGTATATAGAAACTGTTGAGAACTTTGGTACGTCTTCGTGGATTACTTACACTCTTCTTCCTTTTTGGTCTCTTTTGAACCGCAAGGATTCTTGGTCCTTTTCTTCTTACAGCAACTCAAGCCATTCACCTCCCGCCAAAGGTTCTAATGCCCTATCTCACCATCTTCTAAAATATAAGCAATATCTTTCTAGCTGATAAGAACTTCACAATAATTGTCGATGTCTTTTGTCTCTGTCTCGTATTGCGTGTGAAAGATGGCTATCCGCCAAAGACTTTGTGTGCAACTAACACCTCTCTATCTGGATTTATCAATTCATCCCTTATTGCAGTGAGAGGCTTTCCTTCGCATACAAAAAAGAACGTGTCGAACGCTTCTTCTCCCGTCTCTGCTTTTCCACACTTCTTTTCAAGTAGACCCAAGAGTTGATCATAAGTGGCGTTATCGGATAAGTGGACGATCTCCCTCTTCTCGCTTGAGCCAAACTGCTCTGCTATATCCTGGCTCAGGTATCTAATCCTCACTTCCATTGTTGCATCTCACTGTAGGCTTTCTATGTAAGTTAAAGTTTAGCCCTTCTGTTTAAAGTTTATGACGACTTATGTGTGGCCTTGTCGATCCAGTCGAGATATTCGGTTAAACCTTGCTGAACTGGAACACCAATTATCTCGGGAACTTGATATGAGTGGATGGCTCTAACCGATTCGGCCAGTTCATCAAACAGCTCACTTCTCGACTTGATAATCATCAAAGCTTCGTCGCACCGCTCAATCCTTCCTTTCCACCAAAATCTCGATTGAACGGTTGGTATAGTATTTATGCATGCTGCTAATCGCTTTTTGAGTAGTTCTTGCGCTATCTGCTCCGCCTCTTTCACACTTGATGTTGTAACGAGAACCACCAAATGCACGATCAAACACCACATATTGTTTCAAACATCTTCCCTCACTATAACTGAAAACTATTATTTATGCAGACGTAGACTTAGCCTTGAGGGTTCTCAGATGAGGCTATCGCTTTCAGAGTTGGAGCGCTACAACCGACAGATGCTGATTCCTGGTCTGGGATTAGAGGGACAGAAAAAGCCGAAGGCTTCCAAAGTTGCGGTAGCTGGTCTCGGTGGGTTAGGATGCCCATCATCACTCTACCTCGCAGCGGCTGGAATCGGAAAAGTCATCCTCATAGACGAGGAGAAATTCCAGCTAAGTGACCTAAATCGTCAGATTCTTTGTTGGCAGAGAGATATCGGACGGTCTAAGGCTGAAGTCGCTAAGGAGAAGCTTGAGGCATTAAACCCTGAAATTGAAGTGGAAGCCATAATCGCCAAGATCAGCAAGGATAGCGTGGAAGGCCTCTTTAAAGGTGCAGACGTAGTTGTGGATGGGATGGACAACTGGAGAACGAGATTTTTCATTAATGAGTATTGCGTAACAAAAGTCACGCCATTTGTTCATGCTGGCATCTCAGCGTTACATGGACAAATGACTGCTTTATTACCTGGCAGAGGGCCTTGCCTACGATGCATATTTCCGAAAGACCCCCTGAAGTTGAAAGGTTCCCAGTGTTGGGTGCTACTCCAGCCTTGTTTGCATCGTTGCAGGTTATGGAGGCTATCAAGCTTGTTACAGGGATAGGAGAGCCCCTCGTTGGAAGAATGCTATTTCTGAATGGGAAAGAGATGGTCTTCGAGATGGTGGAGATGAAGAGGAACGCTAAGTGCCCAATTTGTGGCGACCTATAGAGGGAGAGAATGAACGCACTTTAAGTCTTCACTCGTTTTCGTTTGACTGACTAGATTCTTCATCTCGTGCTCTCTTAAACTCTATGATCATCTCGGCCCGATCGAAACCGGCTAACTCGTACTCTTCCGTCATCGTGATTGCGTCAGTAGGACAAACTTCAGCGCACCATCCGCAGAATATGCATCGATCGAGATAGTGTTTGAATTCAGCCTGAGAACCCTTTCCAATCATCTCAATGGCTCCAGAAGGGCAATCTCTAAAGCAGAGTTCGCATCCGACGCAACGCTCTATGTCCCAGACGGGTCTTCCTCGCATGCCCTTGATCGGTTTCTTCTTCTCAGACGGGTATCTAAGAGTGGCGGGCTTCTTGAATACGTGCTTTAGGAGCTCTCTGACCATCGCCAACTTTCGTCACCACTCAAAGTGAACTAAATGGATGTTCCTTCTGATACCATTCTATTGCATACTTTCTTAACTCTTCACCAGTCCAGACCCATCGTTTGTCCTTGCTTTCGTCTACAAAAGCCATCCGATCCATGCAGGCGAAGCATGGATCTATTCCCGCTAAGACGATTGGTATATCTGCAATGTAACCGCCAACAAGCATCTTGCAGACAGATGGTAGGTTCCCCAGAGTCGGAGTTCTTATCTTGTAGCGCTCTGGTTTTGTGGTTCCGTTTGTCTTTGCGTAGTGGATGAGTTCTCCTCTGGGCGCCTCAACACGGCCAACGGCTTCTCCTTCGGGTACTCTCCTTGGGACTTTGACTTTGACTTCTCCTTCAGGAAGGTGTTCCAGGGCGTAGAGGATTATGTTTATGCTTTCAAGGATTTCGTCGAATCTGATGAGCAGACGGCTTAGGACGTCGCACCCATCATAGGTTATAACTTCGAATGGAATCTCACTATAAGCGGCATACGGATCATCTGCTCTCACATCATGCTTGATTCCGCTGGCTCGTAAAGTCGGGCCGACGGCACAGAGGGCTGAGGCATCTTCGGGTCTTAAAATTCCGATTTGCGCAGTTCTTTTCAAAATGGTTTGTTCAGTACTTCCAATTTTCTTGTAGTACTTCATTCGCTCTTGAAAGGAGTTTAGCCCCTCTTGCATTTTTTTTGCTGTTTCTGGTGCTATGTCTCTTTCCACTCCTCCTATCGTGTTCATAGCGTGATGTACGCGCTTACCTGAAACCAGCTCTAGAAGGTTCATGACCATCTCGCGATCTCGCCACACATACATGAAAAGTGTGTCGAAACCGATCTCGTGGGCAGCTAATCCGATCCAGAGGGCGTGGCTGTGGATTCTTTCAAGCTCGGCGATGATGGTCCTAATGTACCTAGCTCTAGGTGGTATCTCTACGCCTAGGATTTCTTCAATTACTTGTGTGTAGCAGGTTGTGTGGGAGTGTGAGCATAATCCACATATTCGCTCGATTAGATACAGGTCTTGGATGAAGGTTCGGCTCTCTGCGGCTTTCTCGATTCCACGATGGATGTAACCGATCCGTGGCTTAACATTGACAACGTGTTCACCCTCAACCTCGAACATGAAATATTCCGGTTCCTTGAGAGCTGGATGTTGTGGTCCCACTGGAATGCGGATGGTTGGATATGATATCACTGTCTCCTCCTTTTCGCGATTTTCTTCTCAAGCTTTTCGATTGTCCATTCCTTTCTCAGTGGATAAACGTCTCTGGGCCATCCCTCAGGCAACACGAGAGGCGAAAGGTCTGGATGTTCCTCGAATGTTATTCCCAAGAGATCGTGAACCTCCCGTTCGTAAAGTATTGCACCAGGATTGATGTCAGTGACTGTTGGGAGGGCTGGGTCATCTTTTGGTACTCGAACTTTAAGCGAGACTTCTATTCTTCCATCATGGCTTAGATGGTAGATGGCTTCAATCTCCTCTCCTAAGTCAACGCCTGTAATGGTTGAGATGTGGGTGAAATTCGCTTTTTGGGTTAGGTACCGAATGACTTTTTTGAACGCGTCTTTGTTGACGTGAACAAAAATCCGGTGAGGACGAGGGATTCTGACCTCTAGAATGTCTTCTCCAATTGCATCTTTCATTTTTCTAACGATTCTTGTCTCTTCTGCGATTTCTGTGGTCATATTCAACTAGTCCTCAGCTTCGATAGGAGCTTCACGAGGCCGTCAATTATGGCTTCAGGCTTCGGTGGGCATCCTGGAATGTACACGTCTACTGGAAGGATGGTGTCTAATCCCTCGTGAACGTTGTAGGAACCTCGGAAGACCCCTCCGCTGAGTGGACAGGCGCCAACACCGACGACGAACTTGGGTTCAAGCATCTGTTCATATATTCTGACCAGTCTGTCCTTAACTTGCCTTGTCACCGGGCCTGTGATAGCGAGTATGTCTGCGTGTCGAGGGCTGCCGCGCTGGATTATCCCAAACCTTTCAATGTCAAATTTGGGTGTTAAGGCGGCTACAATCTCGATTGTGCATCCGTTGCAGCCGCCGGTGTTGAAGTGAAGGATCCATGGTGATTTTGCTCGGCTCCACTTAAACAGTCCCATATTGTTCTGCCGCCATAATTGGGGGGTGATCTGCTGGAAGACAACTTGCTGTGACCGGCGACATTGTTGGAACAGGTGCTGAAATATTGTGGAGTGGGTCTTCCCTCATGTTCTCGTCACTTTGACTTCAGCTTTCGCGTGTGCTTTTATATAATAGTTGAGGTATGACATAAATGGGAATATGACGTAGGTCATACAGGCGAAAGATTTAGGAAACACGTAGGCTCGAAGTACTCCAAGAGGGAGCTTAACAAACTTTGCGTGCTGAAATTAAGGTCAGTGGCATTGTCCAAGGCGTCGGTTTTCGCCCCTTCATCTACAGAATCGCTGTGAAGAACGAGCTGGTCGGCTACGTGCGAAACAGAGGAGATGCCGCGGTGGAGGTAGTTGTTGAGGGAAAAGAGAGCGATGTTAACAACTTTCTTGCGGAGTTGAAAGAGGATAAGCCTCCCCTCGCCCGAATCTATGAAATAACCACGAATTATGCAGAGGACAGTGGCAAGTTTGAAAAGTTCACGATTCTGGGAAGTTCCAAAAGAGTGGAACTCTCAGGATCAGTGATCCCGCCAGACGTCTCGATCTGTGATGAATGCCTAAGCGAGCTTCGTGATCCTAAGAATCAGCGTCATAACTACTTTTTCATCACGTGCACTAACTGCGGTCCCAGATACACCACAATCCAAAGGCTTCCATACGACAGACCGAACACTACAATGCGGGATTTCAGCATGTGCGAGTTCTGCAGCAGAGAGTACAAGACTCCATCAAACCGCAGGTTTCACGCCCAGACCGTGGCGTGTAGTAAGTGTGGTCCGAGAGCCTACCTCACCACCAACAACGGTCAACATGTAAAGAGTGAAAACCCGATAGAGGAGGCGGGGAGGCTCCTCGAGGAGGGATACATAGTTGCAATCAAGGGAAATGGAGGCTTCCACGTGGCAACTGCGACAACTCAGTCCGAGCCTATCGCTAGATTGCGAAAGGTTAAGCACAGAGCCCAGAAGCCGTTTGCCATAATGGCTCGTGACATCGAAACCGTGAGGTCGTTTGCTCAGCTGAGCGTTGAAGAGGCTAAGCTACTGGCATCTTACATCAAACCTATTCTGCTGTTGAGGAAGCGGGATGACTGTTATCTTTCAGAACTGATCTCGCCAGGCCTGCACAACATTGGCGTTATGCTGCCATACACAGGACTGCACCACATGCTTTTTGACAAGGTCAACGAGCCCGCGTTTGTGATGACTAGCGCCAACCCTCCAAACGAGCCGATCGTTACGGAGAATCAAGAAGCCATTAAGAGGCTTGGGGGTACTGTTGACTTTTTCCTCCTTCATAATAGAAGAATAGCTCAGAGATGCGACGACTCTGTTGTCCGCCTACACGGCGATAACCACAGCATAGTTCGCCGGTCTAGGGGGTATGCGCCCGAGCCTATTCACTTAAAGATGTCGGCGAAGAGTTGTGTCTTAGGGGTTGGCGCGGAGCTAAATGTGACTGCATGTGTGCTTTCGAGGGACAAGGCCTTTATTTCACAGCATATTGGGGATGTCGAGAATCTGGAAACTCTCAACTTCTTAAAAGAGACCATAAGTCACCTGACCAGATTAACGAACAGCAAGGTTGAGATGATAGCCTGTGATTTGCATCCGAAGTTTGCAGCAACAAAGCTGGCTCAGCGCCTAGCGAATGAGTTTGAATGTCCTGTTTTTCCAGTTCAGCACCACTATGCTCACATTGCGTCTCTTATGGGCGAGCACGATGTTGAAGAGATGGTGGGTATAGCCTGCGATGGATTTGGCTACGGCTCGGATGGCAATGCGTGGGGTGGAGAGATACTCTACTGTAATCAGGAGGGTTTTCAGCGCCTTACGCATCTTCAGGAGCAGCCGATGGTTGGAGGGGACTTGGCTACGCTGTATCCCTTACGAATGGCAACGGGAATACTCCACGGTGTGGCAGATGTGGAGGACTGGCTGATTTCCCGAAGTGATCGCTTTCCACACGGAGAGAGAGAAGCCGAGATAGTTCTTAAACAACTGAGGAAAGGTTTGGCTGTGAAGACCACAAGTTGTGGGAGGGTCTTGGATGCCGTCTCTGCGATACTCGGATTATGTTATGAACGAACCTATGAGGGTGAACCTGCTATGAAATTGGAGTCCGCTGCCACAGCGGGAGTTGATGTTTTGAACTTGTCTCCTATATTTGAAGGTGCTAGAATTGAAACTACACGTATGGTTCGTGAAATCTTTACCAAGATAGACGAGTATTCGGTTCCTGACCTTGCCTGCTCTGCTCAGTCGTATCTTGCCAGATCGTTGGCTCAGCGGGCTGTTGAGGAGGCTGGACGGATTGGGGTCAAGACTGTAGGATTTTCTGGTGGGGTTGCGTACAATGAGTACATCACACACACAGTCAGAAGAGCAGTTGAGAAAAGCGGCTTTGAATTCTTGATTCATCGTCAGGTACCACCGGGGGATGGGGGCATCTCTTTTGGGCAGACTATTGCTACGAGTTTTCAAGCTTAGAAAATCGATGCGTGTGAAGCTATGGTCATGATGAGTAGTTTCATGTGAGCGCTTTGTATTCGAAATGAATTTATTTTGGAGCGTTTCGCTATAGGTGATTGAGATGTGCCTCGCGATTCCAGCAGAAGTGGTGGAGATTAGAGGAGACACCGCCAAGGTTGACTTTGGCGAAGGGGTTCTTCGTGAGGTGAATGTTATGCTTGTGGATGCTAAGGTTGGAGAGTATGTTTTGGTCCATGCTGGGTATGCGATTCAGGTGATTGATAGGAAGGCGGCAGAAGAGACTCTGAAGATGTGGGAGGAACTTCTCAAATATGAATGAAATTGGGGTGGCGCGGTTGAAGGAGGTTGTCAAGGCTGAGGAAGGGGAGGTCTTTGATGTGGAGCTTGAGGCTGACATTCTTGAGTTGAATCGAACACTTGCGGAGAAGAACAAAGAGTTTCTGCGGAAGTATGGTGTGAAAGCGATAGAAGTTATGGGTGCAACTGGGTCAGGGAAGACCTCTCTCATAGAGAAGCTGGTTCAATCCTTGATTGGGAAGTATAGGATAGCCGCATTGAAGGGGGATCTGACGACTACTATAGACGCGGGGCGGATTGAGAGGCATGGTGCTGAGGCTGTTCCGATAACCACTGGGAAGGAATGTCATCTGGATGCTAATCTTGTTGGAAAGGCGCTTCGGAGAATCGACCTGAAAAATATTGATTTGCTGTTCATTGAAAATGTTGGCAACCTCATCTGCCCAGCCGAGTTTCCTTTGGGCTCTGATCAGCGTGTGGTGGTGGTGAGCGTTACGGAGGGTCCCTACATGGTCATTAAGCATCCGTTTATCTTCATGGATGCTGATGTGGTGGTGATAAACAAGATGGACTTGGCTGATGCTATGGGGGTTGACGTGAAGAGGTTGGAGGGGGATGTTAAGAGGGTGAATCCGAAGGCGAAGGTTGCTGTAACGAACTGTAGAAGTGGAGAGGGCGTAGGGACAGTTATCGAGGCGCTTGGACTTTAAGGCTTTTTTGTGAGTTGGTTAGGTATTGCACGAGTTCTCAATGACCTCTCAAATCGTTGAAAACGTTCTTCATGAAGCGAGAAAGCACAACGCAAAGGGTGTCGCAGAAGTCTGTCTTGTCATCGGAAAGCTCACGTTTCTCGGTCTGGAACAAGTTAGGTTCTCATACAAGGTTCTCACTGAGGGTACTATAATGAAGAACTCGAGGCTCTTAATAGAGGCGAAGGATGGCGTTGTAAAGTGTAGCAGTTGCGGTTACGAGGGAAACTTCAACTATGAAGACGATCCCATGTATCATGTCCCAGTTCCAACGCTTAAATGCCCCAAATGCGGTGGCACAGTTGATATTGTCGGCGGAAGAGAATGCCTGATAAAGAGCATTAAATTGATTTTGGAATAGGGTTGTCAACGCTGATGAAGGAGCAAGTGAGATTTAGAGACCCAGCATTGACAAAGAAGATTGCGGCTCAGATTGAGAAGCTGGCTCCTCCTTATGAAGTGAAGTTCTGCCACGTGTGCGGTACTCATGAGTGGACCATAACCCACTACGGACTGCGATCTCTCCTTCCCAAAACAGTAAAAGTGATTGCTGGACCTGGCTGTCCCGTCTGTATTCTTCCAGCCGTTGAACTTGATGAGGCTATCGCTTTGGCTCTCGAAGGCGTGACCGTTGTGACTTATGGTGACGTGATCCGTGTCCCCGCTTCAGAGAGTTCGCTTCAGGAGGCGAAGGCTTCGGGCGGGGATGTTAGGGTTGTTTACAGCGTCAAGGACGCCGTGAGAATGGCGGAGAAAGAGCCTTGCAAGGATTTTGTCTTTCTCGCCATAGGGTTTGAAACCACAGCACCAGCTACTGCAGTCGAAATTTTAAACAAGCCTCCCGAAAACCTCAGCTTTCTTGTATGTCACAGGTTGATACCACCAGCCATGGAGCTGCTCCTCGGCGTCGGAGACCTACACATAGACGGCTTCATCGCGCCCGGTCACGTCTCAACGATAATCGGGATGAAGCCTTATCAGACGTTTCCCGACGCCTATCACATGCCAACTGTGGTGGCGGGCTTCGAACCCTTAGATATTCTTTTTGCGATTTCTATGCTTCTGAGGCAGCTGAGAGACGGAGAGGCTAGGCTAGAGAACGAGTATAAGCGCTCGGTGGCGTGGGAAGGAAACGTCAAAGCTCAAGCAGCCATCCAGAAGGTGTTCAAGGTAGTGAGTGGACGCTGGAGAGGACTTGGAAGAATCCCTTCGTCGGCTCTGGCGCTGAGGGAAGAGTTCACGCCTTATAATGCTAGAGAAAAGTATGATGTGCACATAGAGCGTTCCAGAGACTTGTTGCCCGGCTGCCTTTGCCATCTGGTTATGATTGGAAAGATAAACCCTCCCGAGTGCCCCCTCTTTATGAAGGCTTGCAAACCTTCTGCTCCAAAAGGCGCATGCATGGTCTCCATAGAAGGTACATGTAGAATCTGGGCAAAACACTCAGTTATTCATTAAAACTATCTAGCATATTCTGGGAACGGGGTCTCCTATTGGAGGTGCCAGGATTCTCTTCCCACCCACAACTGTCTCAAGGGCAACCTCGTTGAACTCTTTTGTTGCAGTCCCTATCAACTCTGCGTCTCTGCCCTCCTTGGTCTCCTTCAGCACATCCAAGACTTCCTCAGCCTTCTGAGGCACGACCCCTATCAACACTTTGCCTTCGTTTCCCACGTCCAGCGGGTCGATGCCAAGCATCTCGCAAGCCGCCCTAACATCACCGCGTATCGGTATCTTCTCTTCCTCCACCAGAATCCCAACCCCTGACTTCTCACTGAACTCGTTCAGTGCGTTCGATAAGCCTCCTCGTGTCGGGTCCTTCATAGCCACAATTCCACCAATATTCAACAAGTGCATGATGAGCTTGTTTAGCGGAGTCACGTCGGACATCACCTGACTCCCAAAGTTGTAGCCTTCCTGAGCCGACAATACAGCTAGTCCGTGGTCTCCAACCGTGCCAGAGATGATTATTCTGTCTCCCTCCCTCAGGTTGGAGTCGAGAACCCACCTTGCGTTGAAAGAGCGGTGCCTCCTCACCTCGGCGATGTTCTTCTCCAAAGCAGCGTTTCGCCTTCCTATTCCAGAGGTGTTTATGACGCATCCTCCCAAAGCCCCCTTCTCAACAACCTTCGTGTCGCCCGTGATTACGAGCACCTCAGCCTCTTTACACGTCTCAGCGATGCTCTCCAAAATCTTGTCCAGATCAGCCATCGGAAGGCCCTCCTCCAATATCAAGGCGGATGAAAGTGCAACAGGCTCAGCCCCCATCACCGCTATGTCGTTGACGGTTCCCGCAACCGCCAGTCTACCGATATCGCCTCCAGGAAAGAACTGAGGTCTCACAGCGTGGGAGTCGGAATGCAAGACAATGTCGCTGATCACAGCAGAGTCGTCAAGAGCATCCAGCGGAACTTCAGCATTACCCCCTCCAAGATGCTTCAGCACGTACCTCTCAACAAGTTCCTTCATCACGGTTCCGCCAGCGCCGTGAGCCATGGTAATCTTTTTCAATGGACAAACTCCTCCTAAGCAAACATAATGGGAACTCCCTTAAGTCTTGCTTCCCAACTATGTACGTCGAGTTTGAGGGCAAAAACCCAGAAGAATCACAAGAGGGCTACAAGTTCGGATGCATCTACTCTGAGGTCCTTTAAGGCTAATTCAGCAGGACTCATGCCCATAGCTAACCCTAAAAGTTGCGGATAATGAAGAACTGGAATGCAAAACTTCTCGTTGAAGGTCCTCTCTATTCTCGGTTGATGTAGGTCATACATCATATGGCAGAATGGGCAAACGGTGATCAGCGCCTGGGCCTCAACCGCTCTGATGTGGTCTAGTTTGTTTCTGGCGAGTTGAAGCGGTATTTGACTGTTTACGCCTATTATTGGGTTGCCACAACACTCGTTCTCATCCATGTAGTCCAAGTATTCCGCTCCAGTTAGTCTAACTAGTTTTTTTAGAAGCGTGGGGTTTTCTGGGTCGTCGGAGCCCACATATTTGACTGGGCGCATCACGTGGCATCCCGTGTGGACAGCCACTTTGAGCGGGTTGAGCGGCTTCTTGACGGTCTCCTTTATCTTTTCGAAGCCTACATCTTCAGCGAGAACGTGGATGAGATGCTTTACTGTGGTCGTTCCCCTAAACTCCATACCTGTTTCCTTTAGGTATCCGTTGACCCTCTCTCTGAGTTTCTTGTCTTCCTTGAGCTCTTTGTTTACGTGGTTTAGAACGCCGAAACATCCGTTACAGAGAGCCATGATAGGCAGGTTTTGCTGTTCAGCCAAGCACAAGTTCCGTGCTGCTAAGGTAAGCATTGTCTCATGATTAACCGGATCGAGTGGAAGTCCACAGCAGGTGAAATCCGGCATCTCCACTAACTCTACTCCGAGTCTGTCAAGAACCTTTCTTGTGGAAATCTCGTAGCTGGAAACTCGATATGGGATGACACAGCCTAGAAAGAGCAGATACTTCGGTGCTTCTTCCCCCATCCTATTCCTTCTCCCTTTCCAATGTCTTGGAAAAGCCTGTCGCCTTGAACAGTTTGTCGACGCTCGCAACATCGCCTTTCGGCAACGGAGGCAATCCCTGCTCCTCCCTCTTTTTGAGCCTCAGTTGAGGAATCTCGTAGGCGTAGCCAGTTTTCAGAATTGCAGAAGACAACTCCTCATAGACCCGGGGCATCGGGCGCTCTTTGACAGCTAGGTTTCGGAGGGCTCTAACAACCTCGGCTGTTCCCACATCCTGTGGACAATGGTCCACACAGGTGAAGCAGCTAGTGCAGAGCCATATGGAGTCATCCGAAAGAGCTTTCTCTTTTAACCCCAGCTGTACCATTCGAACAAGTTTTCTGGGCCTGTAGGAATCGGTGAAACGTGCGATGGGGCAGTCAGCGGTGCAGGTTCCACATTGGAAACATAGCATGAGCTTCTCCGACCCTGGAGTCTTGCTGATCTCATATTTGAATTTAGGATCCATGTCAGTTATTCTGAGCACTGTTCGTTCCTCCGCCTTTTCTTCTCGCTTCTTTTCCGTTTCAGACATTCGTCTTGCCGCCTGCCCTTAAAGGACTCGGACCGAGTTTCTTTATTTCCTTCGTCGAGTCCTTAATAATCGTTGCGAATCGTTCTCTTTCAGACGCAGAGACCCACTCCAGTCTTAGGCGCTCAGATTCGAGAAATGCAGGTCTTCACCGAGTTAGAAAGAGATAGATTGGTGCAGGGGCTTCCTGAAATTCCGCTTTTACGGTTGATGCTTAGGCAGAGCACTAGAAATAGCAGATAGTGGTACAGGCAAAGTCTCGATAGCCACAAACCTCGCTCTTGAGAGAAGAACTGGCATTTGGTGGAGGGGGGTCAATAAGCTTCAAATAGAAAGAGGAACACTCGTGCATTGGAGAGGCGAAAGTTGGACACAAGATTAAGGAGTCTAGTCAAGAGTGCGACGTGGAGAATCGTGGGAATTCTAGTGTTGGGAGCAATTACATGGATTGTTACGGATAGTTGGATCCAGACAACGTACATCACTGTTGCGTTTAATGCTGTTCAGATTCTCTTGTACTACTTCCATGAAAGATTATGGGAACGAACCAATTGGGGGAAAACATGATCTATTTGTTGGGGGAAGCGCGGATTTGACTTTTTCTGATGTAGACATTGAGTAGCAGCAATGTGTTCTCTTTTGAATGGCTAAATTTAAATTTGAGAAGCAATAATTCTCTGTTCTTTAGCTAAAGAGTAGAGAGTGCTATCACAGATGGGTGGTAATATGGAGAAGGAGAAGCTAAAGTTTGCTTTCTACTGGGCAGCCAGTTGCGGAGGCTGCGAAATAGCCGTTCTCGACATTGATGAGAAGATCTTGGATGTTGTTGCCAACGCGGATATAGTCTTTTGGCCGGTGGCCATGGACATCAAGTACAAAGACGTAGAGGCGATGCCAGACAAATACATCGATGTCTGCTTCTTTAACGGTGCAATCAGAACTGAAGAACAGGAGCATATGGCGAAGCTTCTGAGGAAAAAATCTAAGGTTTTAGTAGCCTTCGGCTCCTGTGCTTGTGACGGATGTGTCGTTGGCCTTGCGAATCTTTGGGATAGGGAAACAGTCTTTGAACGCGCATACTCTGAGACGCCTTCAACTAAGAATCTAGGCTTTGTGAAACCGAAGACTTCCGTGAAGGTTAAAGAAGGAGAACTGGAACTACCTGAATTCTACGACACCGTGAAAACCTTGGCACAAACGGTAGACGTAGACTATTTCCTATCAGGTTGCCCTCCACCTGTTTCCCTCGTAATTCAGGCAGTTGGAGCCATATTCGAAAACAAACTACCTCCCAAAGGATCGGTTCTGATGCCCAGTAAATCCGTCTGCGACGAATGTCCGAGAGAGAAAAAGGAAAGGAAGCTATCCGAAATAAGGAGAATTTACGAAATCGAAGACGATTTCAAGACATGTTTCTGGGATCAGGGTGTAATATGTATGGGTCCAGCCACACGAGGGGGCTGCGAAGCCCAGTGTGTAAACGCAAATATACCTTGCACTGGTTGCGGTGGTCCAGGACCACGCGTGACCGACCAAGGCGCTGCAGCTGTCAGTGCTCTTGCATCAATCGCCACTAGTCCAGAAGTCATTGATCAGGCGGTGGATCCGATAGGGACCTTTTACAAGTATTCTCTTGCTCGTTCCATTCTGAGGAGGAAGGTGTTGAAATGAAAGAAATAGTCATAGATCCAATCACGAGACTGGAAGGCCACGGAAAAATAACAATATTTCTCAACGATGAGGGAAACGTGGAAAACGCCTACTTCCAAGTCCCAGAACTGAGAGGATTCGAGCGTTTCTGCGAGGGAAGAAGAGCTGAAGACCTACCTATAATAACCACCAGAATCTGCGGAGTCTGCCCAGTTGCCCACCACATGGCAGGTGCAAAAGCGTGCGACGCAGCGTTCAATGTGGAACCTACGGAAACCGCCAAGAAACTGAGAGAGCTGGAGTATTGTGGCTATTATATCTACGATCACATATTGAATTTCTACTTCTTAGCAGCCCCAGACTTCGTTGTAGGACCAGACGCTCCACCAGCGAAACGAAACATTCTTGGAGTGATAGAGAAAGTCGGCTTAGATATCGCCAAAGAAGTGATAAAACATAGAGCCTATGGACAGAAAATAACAGCAATACTCGGAGGAAAGGCAACTCATCCCGTGAGCGCTTTGCCGGGCGGAATGGCAAAGGCTCTGTCTGAAGAGGAGAGGAAAGAGATTGAGAAGATGGTTAGAAGCGCCGTCGAATTCGCAAAGTTCTCTCTGAAAATCTTCGATGATGTGGTTCTCAAAAACGTTGACTATGTAAACGTGATCAAGAGCGAGCCTTACACCTTAGAAACCTATTACATGGGAACCGTTGATAAGAACAACAAAGTAAACTTCTACGACGGCGATGTCAGGGTGGTTGATCCAGAAGGGAAGGAGTTTGTGAAATTTGCTCCCTCAGAATACTTGGACGTTATCGAGGAACACGTTGAACCATGGACCTACGTCAAACTACCCTACCTCAAAAAGGTTGGATGGAAAGGTTTAGTCGCAGGGACCGACAGTGGCATCTACCGAGTTGGCACCCTTGGAAGATTGAACGCCGCAGAAGGCATGGCAACACCCATGGCCCAAGAAGAATACGCAAGGATGTACAAAACTCTCGGTGGAAAACCCGTTCACGCCACGTTGGCTTTTCACTGGGCTCGCCTAATAGAACTTATGTACGCGGCTGAAAGGGCCTTGGAACTGGTTACAGACAAAGGAATAACAAAGAAGGATATCAGAAACAAACCTGGAAAGCCTGGGGAAGGAGTCGGAATAGTTGAGGCTGCTAGAGGAACTCTGATTCACCATTACATACTAGATGAAAAAGCCTTAGCCAAGAAAGTCAACCTGATAGTCGCTACAGTTAACAACGCACCGAGCATTTGCATGTCCGTAAGAAACGTTGCAAAAGGACTCATCCACAATGGCAAGGTTAGCGACGGGCTGCTGAACATGGTGGAGATGGCCTTCAGAGCCTACGACCCATGCTTTGCCTGTGCGACCCACTTCGCCATCGGTGAAATGCCCTTGGAAGTGAAGATTTACGATAGCGAAAAGCGGTTGTTGAAGACGATAAGAAGGTGAGGGATTAGTAATGAACAAAGTCAAGGTCGGCGTATTCCTGTCTAACTGCGGGAAACAACTCTCTGAAATTTTGAACCTCAACGCGCTAGCTGATTATGTGAAGAAAGTTCCAGGTGTGGTTCTCGTCGGTAAAAGTAGTGAGTTTTGGCGTGGCAAAGGATTACAACTCATTGTTGATGCTATCAAAGATGGAAAGATAAACAGAGTCGTCGTTGCGGAGTGTCTCCCGAAGCTTAGCGAGGTTAACATCGTTCAAGCGGTTGAAAACGCTGGTCTCAATCCCTATCTGGTGGAAGTCATCGACCTTAAAGACCACTGCGCGGTGCCTCATCGGAAAACACCTGAGGAAGCCACAGAAAAGGCCAAGGCCATGCTTCTCGCTGCAATTGAACGTGCCAAACTTCTCGAACCCATAGAGAAACTAGAGTTTCCAGTCCTCAAATCTGCCTTGGTTATAGGCGGAGGCATAGCCGGTATGCAGGCGGCAGTAGATTTGGCAGATTTAGGATTCGAATTGCACTTGGTTGAAAAAGAACCGTTTCTCGGTGGATTGGCTGCCCGTGCGGGGCGTTTCTTCCCAACGGATGATTGTGCCACCTGTATACAGTCTCCGGCTTCAGATGTGAAAACCATCACCCACACTTCCCGAAAGTGCGTATATCGTTCCGGTTTCAGCGAGATTCCCAAACTGAACATATTGACCAATTCAAAAGTCTTGAAATTGGAAAAGGGAGGTCCTGGAAACTACGAGGTCACGATAGAGAAGAAGCCAAGATACGTCAACGAAATGAAATGTGTTGCATGTGACTTGTGCACTACTGTTTGCCCCGTAGAAGTTCCAGACGAATATAACGCAAAGTTGAAAACCCGCAAAGCCGTCTACATGAACATCCCGAATGTCCACCCACCCGTCTACGTAATCGACGAAAGCGTCTGCAAATTCCACGATTGTGCCAAATGCGCTGAAGTTTGTCCTACGAACGCTATCGAATTAGACCAGAAAAGTGAGCGGATAACACTCAACGTTGGCACCATAATAGTTGCCACGGGTTTCCAGGAGTTCGATTCAAGTATAATAAAGGAGTATCACTATGGCGATTACCCGGATGTCGTGACCAATCTTGAGCTTGCCAGGATGATTGACGGTTTTGGTCCCACAGGCGGCGTTATTATTAGACCTTCTGACCGGAAGCCCGCCCAGAAAATCGTTTTCATACAGTGTGTCGGTTCCCGAGATAGGCGCTACAATCCCTACTGCTCGAGCATCTGCTGCATGATCTCGCTAAAACATGCTATGTTGATCAAATCTGCCTACCCAGATACTGACATTACGATCTGCTACATAGACATAAGAACCACTGGAAGGCAGCACGAAGATTACTATGAACGGGCGAGGGAGATGGGGATCAAATTTGTCAAGGGCAGACCAACCGAAATCTCACGGGACCCAAAGACAAATAGGTTGATCGTCGATGTAGAAGACGCTCTTTTAAGAAGATTCCTAGAACTAGACGCTGACCTAGTAGTGTTGGCTCCCGCCATGGTACCATCCGAAGGCACCAAAGAACTAGCCCAGATTGGTCTTGAGCCTTTGTTGAATGGGGATGGCTTCTTCAAAGAGTACAACGCTAAACTGAGACCGACTGAAACCACGTTGAGAGGGCTATACATCTGCGGAGGAGCAACATTTCCGAAGGATGCGCCTACAACTTCCCTGCACGCGCATTCGGCAGCTTTGAAGGCCGCCAAGTTCATGATGAACGGCAAGATAATTAAAGATCAGAGAACCGCCGTAATCAACGAGGAGTATTGTGGTGACTGCCAGTTCTGCCCAGTTACCTGTCCTTTCGGCGCGATAAGTCTGGTGCCAACTAGTGAAGAACACTTTGTGGCTCGGGTGGCGGATCTCGTGTGTGAGGGGTGTGGTATCTGCGTAGGAGCATGCCCCCTCAACGCTATAGAGCTTAGGCATTCTAGACCAGATCAGATGTTGGCTCAGATGAAGGCACTTATGTCTGTAAACGGAACGTCGAAACCTTTGGTCTTAGCCATATGCTGTTCGGAATGTGGGGGCACTGCAGTGGATTCTTCGGGTATGGGTATGATGCAGTATCCAGCCAATGTGAGGGTTATGAAGGTTCCTTGCACGGGTATCCTGCAGGTTCACCAGTTTCTAGAAGCCTTCAAGGCAGGTGCTCAAGGAGTGATGGTTGTGGGATGCAAGAACGATGGCTGCCATTATGAGGTGGGTAGCCAAAAGACTGAAAAGAAGGTGAAACTTGCCAGAAGGCTGCTTGGGGAGTATGGTATAGAGCCAGAGAGGTTGGAGATGTTCAACATGGTGTTTATTGAAGGAGACAAGTTTGCGGAGGCCGCGCACATGATGACTGAGAGATTGGAAAAGTTAGGTTCACTGCAATTGATGGGAGGTTCTTAGAGAGAGGAGCGTGAAATTGAATGAATCGTGGAAGAGCCTTCTCTGATGTAGTCACAAGCCGTTTAGGCGGCGAAACTATGACTCTTTGTTATCAGTGTGGAACCTGCGCCAGCAGTTGCCCAGTGGCTAGAATCACTCCACGCTTTAATCCTAGAGAAGTCATCAAACTGTCGCTCTTGGGAGAGAAGGATGAAGTGGTTTCAGGGGAAGGCATATGGTTGTGCTGCTCGTGCTACAACTGTCAGGAAAGGTGTCCCCAGAAGGTCGAGATAGCTGACTTGATGTACGCGTTGAGGAACATTGCCTTCAAAGAAGGTCACATCCCCAACATCTACTCAGAGTTTGCATCCGCCATCCAAAGTGACGGTCGGATAGTCAAGGTTTCCGCTTTCGTAGAGAAGAAGAGATCTGCCTTGGGTTTGCCACCCCTTCAGCCAACGGGTGTGGATGCGCTGAGGAGGATTCTCTCTGCTACAGGCTTTACTAAGCTTCAGCAGAAGATGGAGGGAATATGATGACAAGCTACGCTCTATTTCTGGGTTGTACCATACCTGCTCGTCAACCAAACTATGAGTTGTCGGCAAGAAAAGCCCTAGCCAAACTCGGAATCGACCTTGTTGATCTAGCCAACATGACGTGCTGTTGCCCTCCACCAGTACAGTCTATAGACTTCGAAACCAGCGTAGCCGTGGCAGCGTACAACATCTGCCTCGCCGAAGAAGCCGACCTAGACTTAGTTACTTTGTGCAGCGGTTGTTTTGAATCTCTCGCAATGGCGAACGGCATGCTGAAGAAGGATGGACCGCTGAAGGCAAAGATAAACAAGATTCTGGGTAAAGCTGGAAAGGAATTCATGGGCAGCAAAGAGGTGAAACACTTCCTCCAGGTCTTAAAGGATGATGTTGGACTAAAGCGTCTCAAAGAAAGCGTCTCTAAGCCCCTCAACAACCTGAAAGTGGCAGCATTTTATGGTTGCCACGCTCTTAGACCAAGCGAACTCCTTAGACTCGACGACCCAGAAAGCCCTCGTATCCTTGAAGATTTGATTGAGACTTTGGGTGCGGAGAGTGTGGAATATCGGAATAAGCTGAAATGTTGCGGGGGATTGTTGAGAGGTTATTCTGACGACTTAGCCCTTGAACTCGCTAGAGAAAAACTTGCAAACACGGCCAAGGCTGGTGCTGACTGCATTGCGACCCTTTGCCCCTTCTGCTTCGTTGCACTTGACATCGGACAGTTACAGGTGAGAAACAAGTTTAATGAGTCCTATGACATGCCAGTAATCCACTACTCGGAGCTTCTAAGCTTGGCATTGGGAGTGGACCCGAAGGAACTGGCACTTGGAACCCACAAGATAAAGGTCGATAAAGTACTGAACAAGATAGTTTAGCAACAAAGCGTTAAGTTAGAACACCTGTTCTAAGCAGCTCTGTGCGCTGGTCAGCGCATGTGAGTTCCTTTCAGTTTTGATGAGCCTTAGATTTAGCTAGCCACTCGTCCTTCAAAATATCCATTAAAACGTCATCGTGATACTGTCCGTCTATAAAGCGGGCTTTCCTTCTTCTTCCAACCTCTTTGAAGCCAACTTTCATGTAGCATTTTTGCGCTCGTTTGTTGAAGTCAAACGTGTTGAGTTCTAATCTGTTAAGGTTGAGAACTCGGAAAGCGAAGCCCAGGACTAGGTCCATGGATTCTTGTCCATAACCTTTACCCCAATATTCTGGGTTGTATATGCTTATTCCTACCATAGCGGATCTGCTAGTCCAATCGATGTTGAAAATGCCTGTTCCACCAATGAGCTTCTTGTCCGTGATGGCTTCTATTGCGAATGTGAATCCTTTTCTTTCTTGACGCTGTTTCCACGTGTTTTTGATCCATTCCTCTTCTTCACTGCGAGCGGCTGGACCCCTGTCGGCACTTCCAAGGAGATTCCTCAGTTCCATATTGTTCCAATGCTTCATAATCTCGTCGAGATCTGAAAGCTCAAAACTGCGCAAGCGGACTCTCTTACCTTCAATCATCCTGGAAACCGCCAAAATGTAGACTGGTCTTATATTTAAGGCGAAAGGTGAATCTGTTCAAGACACAGTTCTGTTTAGGCATCCATAGGGAAGCCTTTGCATGGTACGTTTTCTTGTGCTTGCAAGCTTTGAATGCTGGTCCTAGACTCATCTCCTTCTCCGTGCTACCCAACATAAGGCATAATCTTTTTCTGCAGCTCCATTCACTCATATTAGTTCTCAATGAAAACGTGCATCAAGAGAAAATTGAAGACTGAAAGAGGGTTGAACGATGTACAAGATTGTACGGAAACAGAAGTGGCATGATATTCTTTATTCCATGTGGGTCGATGCTCCACATGTGGCTCGGGCGGCGCAGCCTGGGCAGTTCGTAATCGTGATGACTGATGAAAAGGGAGAACGTATTCCCTTAACCATCGCTGATTACGATCGAGAAGAGGGATTGATCCAGATCGTATTCCAGACGGTCGGTAAAACCACCACAAAGTTAGCTCAGATGAGGGAGGGAGACGAACTCTTCGCATTTGTCGGACCATTGGGCAACCCCTCAAGAATCGACAAGTATGGGACGGTTGTGATTGTTGGAGGGGGAACAGGCATTGCTTGCATTTACCCGATAGCAAGAGCATTGAAGGAGGCTGGTAACAAGGTCATTGCTATTATTGGTGCTAGGACAAAGGATTTGATCATTATGGAAGATGAGATGAGAAAGGCCTCCACACAGCTCTTAATCACTACCGATGATGGAAGCTATGTGAGGAAGGGGTTCGTTACAGAGGTTTTGGATGAGGTTTTGCAGAGGGAAAAGGACGTTAAGAAGATATGGGCTGTCGGCCCCGCTATTATGATGAAAGTTGTTTGTGATGTTACAAAACCCTATGGCGTGGAGACGATTGTTTGTTTGAACGCCGTGATGGTAGATGGAACGGGCATGTGTGGTTCATGCCGGGTTACTGTGGGTGGCGAGACAAAATTCACCTGTGTTGACGGGCCAGAATTCGATGGACATCTGGTAGACTGGCCAGAGTTCATGAATAGGCTGTCGAGATACGAGCCGCAAGAAAAACTGTCTTTAGAGATGTACAGAAAAGAACTGGGGGCGGAGAGATAGTGGCTAGGATGATATCGATGAAGGAGAGAGGGAAAAGAGTTCAGAGAGTGATGCCTGAGCAGCCTGTGGAGGAGAGAATCCACAACTTCAAGGAGGTGCCCTTGGGCTACACCAAAGAAGACGCTATTTATGAGGCTCAGAGGTGTCTGCAGTGTGAGTCCCCAACCTGTATAGAAGGTTGTCCAGCAGAGGTGAACATCCCGGAGTTCATCAGAAAGATTGTGGAAGAAGATTTCTCCGGTGCATATGTCGAATTGTTGAAGACGAATAGCCTTCCAGCTGTGTGTGGTAGAGTATGCCCACAAGAGGAACAGTGCTATGAGACTTGCATATGGAATAAGGCAGGCAAGCCTGTTGCCATAGGGAGGTTAGAACGCTTTGTTGCCGATTGGGCTAGGGAACACAATATCCACGAAAAACTGCCCGAAATCAAAAAGAAAGGCAAACGTGTGGCCATTGTCGGTTCTGGTCCAGCGGGTTTAACATGTGCAGCTGACTTGGCGAAGATGGGCTATGATGTAACCTTATTCGAGGCTCTCCCTAAACCTGGTGGTGTGTTAGTTTACGGTATTCCTGAGTTTAGGTTGCCCAAAGCCATTGTCGAATATGAAGTGAATGAAATCAAGAAGTTGGGAGTGAAGATAGTGACGAATTTTGTGGTCGGATTGACAAAGGGCGTTGATGAGTTGGCAGAAGAATTCGATGCGATTTTCTTGGCAAATGGTGCTGGTTCACCTCGTTTCATGGGAATTCCAGGGGAGAACCTTAACAATGTGTATTCAGCAAACGAATTTCTCACCCGTAGCAACCTTATGAAGGCTTACAGATTCCCCGAATTCGACACGCCGATCAAGGTGGGGAAAAGAGTGGCGGTCATTGGAGCGGGAAATGTAGCCATGGATTCTGCGAGAACCGCCCTACGATTAGGGGCAGAAGAGGTACACATAGTCTATAGAAGAACGAGGAAAGAGGCACCAGCGAGAGAAGAAGAGATCGCCCACGCTGAGGAGGAAGGCATAATCTTCAATTTTCTTACCCTTCCAGTGAAAGTATTGGGTGATGAGAAGGGCAATGTTACTGGCATGGAATGTGTCAGAATGCAGTTGGGTGAGCCAGACGAGTCGGGGAGGAGAAGACCTATTCCTATTGAGGGAACCAACTTCATCATGGAGGTAGATATGGTCATTGATGCCATCGGAACAAACGCTAATCCCCTAGTTGCAAGGAGCGCGACGGGTGTGCAAACGAATAGAAAGGGATACTTTGAAACAGATGAGAAAACTTGTGCCACTACCAGAGAGGGCATATTTGCTGGTGGAGACATTGTTCGCGGAGCAGCGACAGTGATCTCAGCTTTGGGCGACGGAAAGAGAGCGGCAAGGGCGATAAGTGACTATCTCGCTGCAGATGGCAGTCTGAGAGAAAACAAATAGCGAGCTGAAGAGGATATTTTGAGGCCAAACTGAAGGGTTTATCTTTTGTAGTAGTAGGGTTGTTTTACGTAGCCGAATGCCTCATTGACTGCAATTATGGCTTGTCCAACAGCTGTTCCGATCTGCTTGATTGGGCAGTTGGTGACATCGCCAGCGGCGTACACACCGCTAATGTTAGTTCTCTGCCGATTATCTACGATGATGTAGCCCTCTTTGTCTACAGTAATTCCTGCTTCTTTTGCGAATTGGCTGTTGGGCGCCTCGCCAACCTGGATGAAGACGCCGTCGACATTCATCCTTGTAGTTTCGTTGGTTTTGTTGTTAAATATAACTACCTCGCTTACCTTTGAATCCCCCGTGATCTCCTTCAGTTCCGTGTTCCAGAGAATCTTCACCCCTTGCACACGTAGATCCTTTTGAAGTGCTTCTTCAGCCCTAAGCTGGCTCCTTCGGTGAGCCAGTTTAACATCTGACGCCAAGTTTGACAGATAAATCGCTGAAACGACAGCTGAGTTTCCACCGCCAACAACTAGCACCTTTCTTCCTTTGAAGAATGGGCCGTCACAGAGGGCGCAGTAGCTCACCCCCCTGCCACGGAACTTGCTTTCACCTGGTACGCCAAGGGTCCTGTAGTGGCATCCGGAGGCGACGATCACAGTTGAGGATGTGTACGTGGCCTTATTTGTCCTGATGACTTTCTTTTCACCGCCAAGTTGAAGTTCGGTAACCCTCTCCAGCTCCTTAATCTCCGCCCCAACTTTCCTGCAGTGCTCTGTCATCTTTTCTGATAATTCGCGTCCGCTGACTCCCTCGGGGAAACCGGGATAGTTCTCGACCAGAGGCGTGTTAATGGCTTCGCCACCAGGAGTCTTCTCCTCCAGAATTAGCGTTTTGAGACCGCTGCGGGCGCCGTATATTCCGGCTGTGAGGCCCGCTGGTCCGGCTCCGATTATGATTAGGTCCCAATTTCCCATTCTGGTCACCCTCTATTAGCCCTAGGAATATGTTTCGCTAGAGCAAGGGAAGTAGTAGGATAGATGTCGTTTTACCGCTTGGGGCTTCTGTTTTAGGGCTATCAGACTATCTTGTAGACTACGTCGCTTTCTCTTACTCTCTCCTTAACTTTGAGTCCTATACTCTGCCCTGCCTTTGCTGTTGTGACGTTTTCGTGTTCTATCTGCATAGAATCCACTGTCTGTTCGAGGTCCGTTGTCACTCCTTTTATTGTAATTCTGTCACCTACCGAGAGCGGCGCTGTCAGGTTTATGACTGCTACTCCTATCTTTGTGAAGTAATGAGAAACCTTCCCGACTTCCTCAAGCTTCTCCTCACGTAACATCTCCGTCACTCACTCTACCATTTACTTGATGTTCAAATAAGAATGTTTTCATAGCGCACGCAGCCAATTCTACCTATATTTTGCTTCGTTGATATCATTGTTGGGCATCTATTGGTTGAAGCGCTTGGGAGAAAGAGGCAGTAGCCCCTCGTGAAGTCTTCCACCTAGGCGCGCAAATGTTAGACTGATCAATAACTTAATATACTGCCGTCTGGTGTATCGTAGCGATAAAACGTACCGGTCCACAGTTTCTTACTGTTGCCGTCTTCGAGTCGGAGAATGAACGCTTTCATCCGATTTTTAGAAGAGTTGACGTTTTAGCGAAACAAAGGAGGTATATATATGAAGATTCATTTCCTTGGAGGAGCCCGAGAAGTAGGCGGCTCGTGTATTGCCCTCGAGACCGAAAATGAGAGGGTTGCTCTAGATTATGGAATCAAGGTTGGAGAAAAGGTTCCCAATCAGCTTCCTACGAATTTTGACGCGGTAATCATTAGTCACGCTCATCTGGACCACTCAGGCAGCCTCTTGAGCCTATCCCGTGGGAATCCGGTCATAGCTGGGTCAGAGATAACCCGTGATGTCACCGCTGATCTCCTTCGCGATATGGTAAAGATTCAGAAGATGAATGGAAACAATTTCCACTACAACGGAGGGGATGTAGAAAATATCGAGAGATCTTGGTGGGTTCGAGATGCAATTGCTCTGCCTGGGATGTCGATCCGATTGCATCCAGCAGGACATGTTGCAGGGGCAAAAATGACTAGCGTTCAGACTGAGGGTAAAGAGATTTTGTATACGGGAGATTTTTGTCTTCACGACACTGAAATCTTGGAGGGAAGTAGACCAGAGAATCTTCCAAGAGAGCCTGATGCATTGATTATTGAGTCAACTTATGGAGGGACAACCAGGAAGCGGAGGAGCGAGTTAATCGACCAGCTTTTCAGACAAATTCTTAACACAATTGAGAGAAAAGGAAACGTCTTAATTCCCGCATTCGCCTTCCATCGTAGTCAGGAGATGGCCAAGAGAATCGACCAAGCCATGGAGGACGGCGTTCTGCCAGAATACCGCGTTTACACAATTTCTAAACTGGCCCACAGAATCACAGGGTACTTCAACAGCTACAAGCAGTTCTTCACCGAAGAAATCCAGAAACAAAGGCACCCCTTCAACTTCCGACACGTGAAGCAACTTCGGCGAACAGAACAAATTAAGGAGCCAGCCATAGTCATCTGCACTTCAGGCTTCGGCCACGCAGGTGCAAGTCTTCACCTACTGACTGAGTGGGCAGCAGACGAAGACAATTCCGTTGTCATAAACTCGGGCTATCTTCCACCAGAAAGCCCGCTAAAAATTGCCAGAGAAAAAGGCGAACTCGTCGAGAATGGGAACAAAATTCCTGTTCAAGCAGAGGTGGAGCAGATCGAGCTTTCCGGCCATGCTGATCAACTGGAACTTATTCAACTGGTAAGATCATTGAAGCCTGAGCGGACGTTTCTTGTTCATGGGGAACTAGAGCAAGCACAAGCTCTTTCTGAAGAAATTTCAGGAATGACTGAAGTGTACATTCCAGAGAGAGAAGAAACCATCGCTATTTAGTGCCGGCAACAAACGCCAAGAGCTTCAATTCAAAGCGATATGAAAGATTTCATCCTGATCTGGACAAATATGCACAAAATGCTTTCTTCTTCAAAAGAGGCTAAAACGGTGGGGGTGGGATCTGCACTATTCTTCGCCTTGGTACATGATTGTGAAGTCTGGGCGGACGAAGTCAGTCTCGCTGACCTTTAAAGGGTGTTTCGCTTGAGTTTAAATAGATTCGCTATTAACGAAACAACTGCGTGGATTGCCTTTGGTTTGGGAGATCTGGAGTATGTTGGTTGATAGTCACGCTCATCTTCAGTGGGCGAGTTTTGATGGGGATCGGGAGGAGGTGATAGGTCGGGCGAGAGAGGCTGGTGTGGAGTGTATTGTGAATGTTGGGTTTGATGTTGATGGCAGTAGGAGGGCTGTTGAGTTAGCTGAAAGGTATAGGGGGGTTTATGCTACGGTGGGAGTTCATCCTCATAATGCCAGTCAGTTCAATGATGTTGTCTTGGATGAGCTGAGGAGGCTGGCTGGGTGTGCGAAAGTTGTGGCTATCGGCGAGATCGGATTGGATTTCTATCGGAACTTGTCACCTAGAGACTCTCAGAGAAGTGCCTTTGAGGCGCAATTAGATCTTGCTGAGGAGTTCGGGTTGCCTGTTGTGGTTCATGATAGGGAGGCGCACGGAGAGGTTCTGGATGTTCTTTTGAGGTTCGAGGGAAGAGTGGAGGGTGTGATGCACTGCTTCTCAGGCAGCAAAGAGATGGCTGAGCGGTGTCTTAGGTCTGGTTTTTATGTATCTTTTGCGGGATCCGTGACCTATCCAAACGCTCTTAGATTGCAGGAGATTGCCAGATGGACTGACCTGCGCAAGATTCTTCTCGAGACTGATAGTCCTTGGCTTGCTCCACAGGAGATGCGGGGCAAACGAAATGAGCCTGCCTTCCTGCCTTTTGTAGCTAGGAAAATTGCTGAGCTTAAGGGAGTCTCTTTGAGTGAAGTAGCCGAGGCAACCGCGAGGAACACAAAAGAGATCTTTCAGATTGGATAATGGAGTGTGCTTACATGTATGCTAGAACGGTCTATTCCTTACTTCCCTAAGATATTGGATGGTTAAACCAGCACCGCCTGCAATCGTGAATATCAGTCCAATGTTGAAGAGTGGTGTGTTGGTGTCGAAAGAGTAGTTCCCTTTGAAGAGACTGTAGAGTAGTGCCGCAAGGAGCCAAATGATGCCCATTCCAAGAAAGGACCCAGATGTTTTGTATTCGCGCGAGCGTGCTAAGACCACTAATGTTCCTACGGTTACCATCAATGTTATGGCCAAACTCTCCAAATCCATGAGATTTCCCCTTCCGAGTTAAGCCGTAAACCATTTATCATTTATGTATTGGAGATTCATGCATGCTTGAACTCCATAGCAAAAAGGCTTAAGACTGCCAGAACCATTTCGCATTGACAGTCAGTGAAGACTATGATCTCAGAAATCATCGGAGAAACCGCTGCAATACTCACTTCATGCCTTTGGACATTCAACTCTATACTATTCACCTCAGCAGGCAAACGAATCGGCTCATTCAGCGTCAACGCTTATCGAATAGTCATAGCCGTTGGTCTTCTAGCTATTACACACTCTCTCCTGCTAGGTACCCTATTTCCAGTAGCAACCAATGAGCATTTGCTCTGGATAGGGCTGAGTGGAATTGTCGGCCTCGGCATAGGCGACTTCGGACTGTTTGCGGCCTTTGTCCTCATCGGTCCGAGGCGATCAGTTCTTGTAATGGCATTATCACCAATATTTGCGTCCATAACAGCATACTTGATGTTGGCGGAGATAATCCCATCACTAGCCACAATAGGAATCGCCACAACACTCACCGGCGTCACTGCAGTCATACTGGAAAAGAAAGAGTCTTCAGAAGAAGAGGCTACATCAAAGAGGCAAAAGATCTGGGGCGTGTCGCTCGCCTTAGTTGGGGCAGTCGGTCAAGGAATCGGTCTCGTTTTCGCGAAGAAGGGAATCTATCTTGACCCGAACAGCATGCTGAACCCGTTATCTGCCGCACTAATACGTATGACCCTAGGAGCGGTGTTCGTGTGGATCTGCGCACTGATCACAGGAAAACTAAAAGAGTTACACAAAGCCCTAAAGAACCGAAGGGGAATCAAGTACACTGCTGCCGGCGCGTTTATTGGGCCGTTCATGGGCGTAACGCTTTCCATGGTCGCCGTAGCCTACACCGAAGCAGGCACCGCTCAAACATTAATGTCATTAATGCCTGTCCTCATCATCCCGGTGGTATGGGTGCTCTACGGACAGAGAACTAGCTTGCGGGGGATACTAGGGGCCATAGTGGCAGTCATCGGAGTCGCCATCTTGTTCCTATCCTGAGATTCAGAAGACGTCCAGAATGCCCTAGCCGATCCAAATACACCCACGTCGCGCAAGCATTTTTAGAAGTTAGTGTGTGCATACAAAAAGGGGAGGATTACATTCAGGAATGAGTCCCATAACGACTACATAATGCCCCGAGGACAGAGTTGAAGAATCATATCGCGCAGAAACCAGATCTTGACAGCCCACTACCAGACCAAACCGCTACCCCCCACTTCTTTCGAGCGAAAACCTGTAATATGCCTTAGACTTGCTCACGAGCGCAGTGACAATCATATTTGGATCCTAATAAAGGACATATGTTGAAAACGAGCTTTTTTCCAAAAGGAAAAAACCAAAGACCGCATTTAACCTAACCCCGCCAAACTCGCGCGGCTTAGGACTAGTTTTTGTGGTGCAAAGTCACTTTCACCCACCACTCTCCGTACTCTACCCTCATCACATACATCAACAACCCTAAAAACCAAACAAGCAAGGCACTTACACAGTGAACCCCGTGCTCAACGGAAAACTCCTAATCTACACCCCCCAAGCCACAGACAGACAAGAACGACTAGAAGCAATAAAATCAGCAGCCTCAAAAATCGCCGAAGCTCTAAAACTGCAAATCCAAATCATCCACACAACAAAGGCTTTCCCAACATATGTCTACTACGCAAGGGAAGATGACCCAGAAAAGATTCCCATCTACTGCGACTCCCAAAAGGCTCTCAGAGAGAAAGACATCTGCGAGAGCATGAAGAGCCTTCTATTCACCCTCTCCTTCCACCCCAAACACTCAGCACTACTAACGGCAAGGAAACAACTGCTCTCCCCTTCCTAGCATAATTGCTCGGCAGAGATAGAGTTATCAGTCTTCAAGGACCCACATAGAGGAGATTAGGTCGGTGACTCCAATATGCCCAACCCAAATGAGATTGTAGTCTTGACTGGTTTTGAACCCTACGCCGACTTCACTATAAACCCCTCATGGGAAACCGCAAAGACCTTCGAAGGCAGAGAGATAGACTCTTTCAAGGTCAAGTCCTTCCAGATCCCACTAGCATACAAGAAGATTAAGCCCACAATCACGCGAATAATAGACGCTCAGAAGCCAGCAGTCTTAATCAACATGGGACAATCCTACCGCCCCCACATTTCGCTGGAAAAGGCTGCCTTAAACTTCGCAGACCTAACCGAGTCCTCTATCATATACAACTGCGGAACACGCCCAAAAGACCAAACTCTAGAACCAAACGCACCAGCAGCATACTTCACAACCCTACACATACGAGAAATACTCAACAAACTCCGAGAAAACAACATCCCAGCAGAAATCTCCTACACTGCGGGCACCTTCGGATGCAACCAACTATTCTACCACACAATGCACAAAATTCACAAACACAAACTAGACACACATGCAGGATTCATCCACGTCCCTAGCCTACCATTCCAAGCCGCACAACTGCAGAAGGCAAGAAAGGGAAAGATACCCAGCATGAACCTAGAAACAACAACCAAAGCCATCGAAATCGCAATCAAAACAACACTAAGAAACATCAAAAAATAGATGCGCGCCCGCATAAAGCACTTAAGAAAGAAGTTCTCAGCATAAATATTATTCGAATTGGAGTCTGCATTCTGATGCCGATTGATGATTTCCTTCTGAAAGATGAAACGATTCTCGCTTCTGCCAAAGCAAAACAGAGTGGAACTTTGTATGCCACAAATAAGCGAGTTATCAGACATAATAGAAGTATTCTAGCAGGCGAGAAATTTCACTCACTAACTTATACTCACATTATCGGCTCATCATATGAGCGTCAGTCATTTATCAAGGTGACCATTTGGGGAATACTAGTATCCTTTCTCGGGGCTATACTATATGTAGTTGCTTCATACCTCGGTGGCGGCTTTGAGACAAGTGCTCTATTATTCGTTGTTGGACTTATTCTAATAGTGATAGGACTCGCCTATAGACCGGCCTACTATCGGATTAACGCGGTCGGGTCCCCGCCTGAACTTTGGATGACAGCCGATGATTCAGCTGATGCGAAAACCTTTGCCCGTTTAATTCAGGATCAGATCAGCACGCGTGAAACTCCACCACCTTCTGCGCCTATTGCGAGAGAAAGGGAAGTTATAACCAGGGAGGTTGTTATGATAAGGTGCGAATACTGTGGTGCTCTCATGACTGAATCGTCAACGTTTTGTCCGAACTGTGGGGCTAAGAGAACATGAACTGTGTGCGCGCAGAAAGGGAGGAGATGCGTTGTTCGGTTTACGGAGTCTTAACGGCATTCACTGAGAATTCAAGCGCTACTGATCCTACGCTAAAAGTATATTCGAAAATGCTGAACGACTGGGCCTCTGCCATTAAAGTAAACCGCCTTCCAACAGTACGTATTGGTGACGAAGTGGTTCTACACAGCTATCTCCATGCTATGCATGCGAAGAAGAACAAGGCGAAGCTGGCCATCGTAGAAAAATCAAGAGTCAGCCAAGGAAGACTTCCGTCAGAAGGCCAGTTACCACACTGCGTCTTGGTCACGTGAATAGCCAAGTTCTATAACCAACGATTATGAGCCTGTAGATCACAAGGTTTCTGGTGTAGAGATGAACTATCTTCGAGTATCCATGATTCAAACCTCTTAAATATGAGTGTCTCAGAGTTATAGAGATTACAATATACCAAAAGGCACCAAGATAGTAGGGAAAGAGGTTTGGATAGAGGGCTCTCATCTGATCATATGAATCTGGTATGGAACGCTTTAGGAGAGGAATGAAATGAAGATTGCGGTGCTTGTTTATGAGTATCCTCCAAAAATCGTTGGGGGTCTAGGAACCTACGCTGCAGAGATCACTAGAAAGTTCGTTTTGATGGGTCACGACGTAACCATCTTTACCATGAACGACGACGAGGGAAGTCTACCTACAAGAGAGCTGTGGCGAGGTATGGAGATCCACAGACCACGCCACATAGACATCTCTGACTCCCTCCCTGACGTCATAGCTGAAGACGTCAAAAAGTGGGGTAGAGGAATAGAACTATTCTCCAAAATCCTCGTATACAACTACCTGAGCGCATCAAAACTAATAAACGAGCTTGTCCGCCTAGAAAACTTCCAATACGACATAGTCGTCGCCCACGACTGGCTCTCAGCAATTTCAGGCACCGCAGTCAAAAAAGAACTCAACCTACCCTTCGTCTTCCACATACACTCATCTGAAAGAGGAAGAACAATGGGCAACGGATCCGACGTGGTAACCAACATTGAACATCGTGGCGGAGAGATGGCGGACATGGTAATCACAGTATCCTACGCAATGGTGGACGAGCTCGTAAAAGCGGATTTTCACCCGGAGAAAGTCCAAGTGTGCTATAACGGAGTGGATCCAGAGAAGTATTCTCCTAAAGCCGTAAGCCAAGATACCATCCGAGACGTTAGGCAGAGATACCAAGTCAAAGATGACGATTTGATGGCGCTCTTTGTCGGCAGACTCGTCTACATCAAAGGCGTAGACAAATTGATCAGAGCAATGCCCCAGATCTTGAAAGACATTCCCGACGCGAAGCTTGTGATCGTCGGTCTTGGAGACATGCAGGACTACTTAGAAGGTCTCGTGAGAAAATTGAAACTCCAAGACTCCGTGAAGTTCCGCTTTGAATTCGTACCGGAAGAGGAGCGCATAGCCCATTACGCAGCCTGCGACGTTGCCGTCTTCCCAAGCCTTTACGAACCCTTCGGCATAGTTGCATTGGAAGCGATGAGCATGGAAAAACCAGTGGTCGTCGGAGCCGCAGGCATCAGCGGGATGAGAGAGAGTGTTGTTCCAAGCGGTCCAAACCAATGTGGCTTCCACGTAAATCCAAACGACCCAGCGGACATCGCTTGGGGGATCACAAATGCCATAAAAGACCCCCAAAAGCGAATAGAACTAGGTAAGAATGGTAGAAAGAGAGTTCTTGAAGAGTTCACATGGGACACAGCCGCTGAAAGGACTATTCGGCTTTATGAACAGCTCCTAGAGTCCAAACCCCAAAGCTGACCAATCACCTTCTTGGGCGGGATATGGCTGTCAACAAATGAGATACGCAAGGACTACCTTCTAGACCGATGGACAGTCATTGCCACAGAGAGAAAGCGACGACCAACAGACTTCGCAAGGAAGAAACAAGAAAAAAGAAAGATAGACACATGCCCGCTCTGTCCAGGAAATGAACGCATGACCCCACCAGCCGTCCTAGTATACATTCCTTCAAAGAATGGCAAGATAAAGAAGGAGAAAGATCAAAACAGCTTCCGCCACAAAGGCTGGATAGTGAGGTGTGTACCAAACCTTTACCCCGCCTTCACCCCTCCTGAAAGTCCAGAGAAAGTAGAGATCAAAGAGAGTCCCTTCCTCGCTAGAGCCATCGGTCACCATGAAGTCCTCATCGAATCACCTAACCATAACGAGCATCCCGGCGTAGCGCGAATTTCGCAGCTAACCCACGTAATCAACGCGTATCTTGATCGGTTGAAGGCTTTATCCTCAAAGGCGTATGTTAGGTATGTTTCGATCTTTAGAAACCATGGGCAAGAGGCTGGTGCTTCTCTTTCTCACGCTCACTCTCAAATAATTGCTGCCCCATTCGTTCCGGCGATCTTGGAGGAAGAACTGAATGCGTGCAGAAAATTCAGGGCAGAAAACAAAAAATGCGCATTCTGCGATATCATAAGAAGAGAGAAGAACAGCCAACGATTTATCTGGGAGAACAAGAGTTTTGTCATTTTCGCCCCATGGGCAAGTGTGCAACCGTTGGAGTTCTGGATTGCTCCAAAAAGACACCAACCAACGTTACTAGATATATCCGATGCTGAGGTCGAAGACTTCGGTATAGCTTTGAGGTTGTCTCTTGGGGGATTAAACTCTCTACTGAATGACCCTCCATACAACTTCGGATTTCATATTTCCCCGAGTCGGCAGTATCGCAAGTGCTATCATTGGCATCTGGAGGTTTACCCGAAATTAGCCATCTGGGCTGGGTTTGAAAAGAGCTCTGGTATGTTCATTAACACGGTGAGACCTGAGGACGCGGCTACTGATCTGAAAGATGCGATTCGGGAGGAAGAAAAAAACTTTAGCAGAGGACCTTTGAAAATCAGTTGCGCGCGAATATGAGCGAATGGGATTTCTAGTTTCTCAGTCTCTTGTTGATTCTCAGTATGATATAAGAAGTGCGCACACATGTTGGTACTAGGTTATTTAGCTGATTCTCCAGCGGTCGATGTGAAGAGAAGAGTTTGGATTAGGGAGGGTCGTGTCGTATGGAACACAAAATAAATTAGGGTGAATGACTAGACAAACCATGCTCCAGCGCCTTTGTTTCTAGCGTGTGTGTCTGTTCTTTTTTGTCAATGGCGTGTAGATGTATAGCTGCTCTAGAGGCATATACCACTGCGGTTAGGGCCGAGTGAAATAGGATTCCCATCAATGAGTAAAGCGGCACTCCCAAAAGAACTCCTATCAGAATGTAAACGTTGTATATGTTTCTCCTGCCAGCGACTCTCCTGAAGGCACGTTCAAACCGCCCATACACATCTAAACTAACGCCCATCGTTCTACTGAATTGGTCGTAGCAAAACCTATAGAACGCAATAAGTGTAATGGAGGAGGCAACGAGCAAGAGCGGTAACGAGTCTCCGCTTCGGCTTAAGAATACGGCAAGGGCTATCAGCCATGAAAACTCAAACAACAGATCAAACAAGTGTTCCATACGCCCGAGTCTTGTTGTCTGTCCACGTATCCTAGCTAATTTGCCATCCAACCCATCTATGACGCCTACAACAAACGTTAGAAATGACCCGATTAAGAGATGACCGAAAAGGAATAGAGCTGCCGTGAGATAAGCTAACACATTTGTTAAGATTGTAATCTGGTTGGGGGTTATCCAAGAATCCGATATGTGACAGATAATTGCATTTTCTATCGGTCTGTTAATATAGTGGGCTATGAGATCAGATGCGCCACGCTTCTTCTGCGAGCGTTTAGCAAGTAATTGTTTTGCACGTTCGAGGTCTTTTTTGGTGTCTACGTCTACCCAGTAGTGCCCACCTATGTCAAGCACCTGTGCATCTTTGTTTTGGGCGGCAAGCGGAATACAGTCGGCAAGTTCTGATGCTCCTCGCTTTGCAGCTCTTTCGGCGTACGAGAATATTCTAGGCGAGCAGAGGAAAAATCCGGTGTCTACGCAGTTTGAAGGATTTATGTGCTTGCCGATGTTGAGGATCATTCCATCGTGCTCTCGCACTTTTGTGTCATCGAATGCGTACCCAACTCTATCAACAGCCAGAACAAGAGCACCATTAAGATTGGCGTTGATGAGGTTTTTCACGATTTGGCTGTCAAAAATGTGGTCACCCATACAAAGAATAAAATCCTTTTTGAAAACACGTTTTGCGGCAAGAAAAGAGTACAGGTTTCCTTTTTCCCAGTTTTTGGCCGTTATGTAGGTGATGTCAAGTCCTGCATAATTCTCGCCGATCTCTCGGCGTATCTCGTCTCCTTCATACCCTATGACTATGTAGACGCTGTTTATTCCGGCTTCCTTAAGACCTTGAAGGATTCTTCCTAGCAACGGCACACCTGCAATGTGGTGGAGTGTTTTTTGCTTTGCGTATTTTCTCAGTCGGCTTCCTTCTCCAGCTGCCAAGACGAGGGCTTTAGTAGCTTCGCTATTCACTCCATCCATCTCAAAACACAACGACGCTTATAATATGAAGAATTACTTTTAAATGTTATTTTTTTGTGAAGAAACCCTGAGAAATCTAAAATTTATGACACTTGAAGCGGAGATTTATGTTAAATTCTGTGCGCACGCACAGACAAACTTTTGGTCGACTAACTATTCAATACTTCACAGTATGATAATGTAGAAAGAATGTTGAAATTGCAAAATTCGCAAGTGCTCACGACGCTTGATTTACTTTAAGAGTACATACTAAGCACTTTCCTCATCCCGCTGAGCGTGACATGATACTTGTTGGTTCCCTCAACTCCCACCAACTCCACAAAGCCTTGCTCAGCAAGTTTTTGAAGCTCAGGTTCTATCCTTGTAGTCTCAGTCCCCGTCCATTCCGAGATTTCTTCGATGGAGAGAGATTTCTCAGGTTTGGTTGCGCCGATATTGTGTAGCATACGGAGTAGGCGGAACTCCTCACTCCTCTCGAAGGAGACTGGAAATTCGTCTGGCGAGTTGGCAGACATACCTCTACCCCACAACCTCCTTGTAAACCTCAGCAGTTCTCATAGCAATAGCTTCCCAACTATAAGCCTTTTGCACGGTCTCTCTTGCATTCTGGACCAACCATTTTGAATGATCTGGGTCGGACAAGACTCTGCCAACCGCCCATGCAATAGACTCTGGATTTCTCGAGTAAGCCAAGATTCCCGTGCGTTCGTGTTCTACTATCTCTGCCAAACCCCCCACATCACTCGCGACCACAGGAACGCCAGCAGCCATCCCTTCTAGAGCCACTATACCGAAGGGCTCATAGATCGACGGAACAACTAGAACATCTGCACTGTTCAGCAGGGCTATCAATTCCTGATCTGGAATCCATCCAGTGAATCTGATCCTCCATTGCTGTCCAGTCGTTCGGGCGATGTGCTCTAGATGACCTCTCAGCCATCCCTCACCTACTATTATGAACTTCGCCTCGTGGAAACGTCCAGCTATTCGGGGGACAGCCCAAATCAGGTATTCTATTCCCTTCTGGGGAACCAGTCGACCGACGCAGAGAATAAGCTTCTCGTGGGGACTGACCCTATACCGTCCTCTAACCGCAGACCGATCAACGGAGGCGTTGTAATTCTTTGGATCAATTCCGTTTGAGATTATCTCGATCTTTTCTGGTGGCAGACGGAAGTGACCTTGAATTTCTCCTTTCATGGAGCCGCTAGTCACTATTATCTTGTTTGCCTCGTACGTTGTCCACCACTCTATCCCGTCTATGGTGAAGGAGTCGGGATTGTGCAAGCCTTGTGCCCTGCCAATCTCTGTGCCATGAATGGTGACGACCAAAGGCTTTTTCATCTGATGTTTGAAGGATATGCCCGCAAAACCGGTAAGCCAATCGTGAACATGAACTACGTCAAAATTTACCTCTCTGCTCACATCAGCCATCTTCTTCTCTATAAAATGATTAAACAGAAGCGCCCACGTGAGGAAGTTTGGGTGTCCCAGCTCCGTCGCGGTACGATATATCTTAACTCCCTCGACTTCTTCGTAGTTTGGTGTGCCAGGGAAGTCCAAGGTGACGACATGTACTTCGTGACCGTTGTGAACCAAGGCTTTAGCCAATCCGTTGCAGTGGCGGGCTATTCCTCCTACAATTCTCGGTGGAAACTCCCAGGTCGCTATGCAGACATTCATTTAGAAACACCGGATGCACGGGTCACAACAATTCGCATACGCTTGCTATACAATTCCAGCTTTATGTTATTTATGTTACGCCGATATGCTAAGCGCAACAAACAAATAGCTGCAGAGCCAAATACGAGCGCACCCTCAAATGTGACCTAATCGTCCGTTTTGAGCCTTTTCGATTGTTCTCTCAGTTGCCAACAATGCACAAACTACCCTCCTCTTAGCCTGATCATAGGGATATCGCACAAATATCACGGGGCAACTTTCATTCTGACAGAAATGCTTGCTGACTTTGCATCTTTCCTGAATCAAGGGCTCTCTACACCCAGGACAGTAAACGATCTTCAAGACTCAGCCACCAGAAACATGTTTAGGACAGACTACAGAGAGTTGTTCCAGACTCTACAATAACTTTGTGCCATCAATAATACGTAGTTTTTTCCCTGATTGTTATAGAAGAATCTTCCACAAGTCTAATCTGCCCCCTCTTCCCAAGGAATCTAAGGATGCCCAAGTAGAGTCCAAAGTCGCTGAGAGAGAAAGGAGACTTAACGTAAAATGACGGGTTGCTTCTATACAGACCCCAATGCGCCTACTCGCTTCTTAGGTTCATGTATCAAAAGTAGAACCATAAGCAAAGCCACAAAAATGACTCCAAGGTTTAGGAAGAAGGGAGACTGCGGCATAACATTTCCATAGAGAAAGCCACCCATCAACATGCCCAAGCCCATGACGATATATCCAACAAAATTGTTGAATCCAACCACTTTACCCCTGTTCTCAGGTTCTATAAGGTCTGTTGAAAGCGCCATCGCCCCTGACATCACCATCATCTGAGCAAGACCAAATAAGGACATGGAAACCAGGACCATTGAGAAGTTGCCAAAGGCAAAAACTATCGTGCCCACACCGAATGCACCCAAACCAAGAATCATCGGAATCTTTCGTCCAACCTTATCAACCATCTTGCCAATGGGAAGAGAAGCCACCACCATAGTCACCAAGAGAGGAATATACGCGAAATACCACTGCCCCTCCGGTATCCCCAAAACATCCCTAGCATAAAGTGCATTAATGACACTAGTAAGAGACACACCGAACATCACAAGTGTCCTCACCGAGAACAGCCACAACACCGTCCTAGGCACAACTTTCCAAACCCTAAAGCTTTCTCTGACAGCCCTAGGATATGAAGAAACGAAATAGCTGAAATGAATCGGATCATCATCACTCATCGTCTCCCTCAACTTAAGCCGTAACACAGCCGCCGCTAGGAAGAGCCCAGTCATCAAGAAGTAGATGAGTCTCTGACCCATAACCTTCCCAAACCAAGCGAAAATGAAAATGGCAATCACGGGACCTGGAGTGTTGAACGTGCCGTGAATGAGCTGAATGATTGAGGATCCCATTCCCCTACGATCTGCAGGCAACGAATCCTGAACCATCGCAAACAAAGCTGGCTGATAAATAAGGCAAAGACTACTGACGATTGATCCTAACAATACAAAGTGCCACGTAGGGGCCAGCGCAAAAAATAGAAATGATAAAGCCATCGCAAAAGTCATTGTCGAAATCAGCCAACGCCTCCCATACTTATCTGCGAGATAACCGCCGGGGAATGCCACAACTGCCATAGCCAAGAAATTCCCAAGACCTATCAGTCCCAACGCCACAGGCGGTCCACCTAAAGCCTCAACGTAATACTGAAAGTTAGATGCAGGCATCTCGAAGGCGAGATCCATTATCATCCAACTGAACACTAGAATCCGATAGTTACCAGTAATAAAGGAGAACTCCCGCCACAGAAAATCTCTAAACCTGCCAATGGCGCTCGTAAACCCCATGCTCCACTCTCTCTTTCCCAATGCGATAACACTCACCCATATAAGGGTTAAACCCTTAGTTCAGAATGTAGGCGTGCATTTGAATAGGAACGAAAAAGGTTGAGGAGCACTTCGTCTGTCATCTATAAAGGTTTTATCGCTGAAACATTGATGCTCGCGGTTGAATCCAGGGTTTCTTTCACTATCTCTTTTGCTTCCTTTTCGAGTTCGGATAAACTTTTTAATTCTTGGGTATTTTTGTTCGGGTTGGCAACGATAACTCGTGCGTCTGGATCACTAGTAATGTCTTCAAAGGAATACCGTTTTTCCTCAATTATTCTGACGTCTTGAAAGCCTGCTTGCTTTATTGCTTCTATGTATTTGTCTTTCATGATTGCATAACGGACGCAACTGGCTGGATGTGCTCTCTTCTTTATGGATTCTGGAAGTTCCTTCAACAAGACCATGTCTGAAACCATTAACCTACCGCCAGGTCTTATCACTCTGAAAGCCTCCTCAAAGACTCTTTTCTTGTTTTGTGAAAGGTTTATGACGCAGTTTGAAATGACGGCGTCAACTGTGTTGTCTCCAACTGGTAGATTCTCAATCTCTCCAAGTCTAAACTCCACGTTTCTGCAGTTGCCTTTTTCAGCATTTTCCCTCGCCTTGTCAATCATTTCAGGCGTCATGTCTACGCCAATAACTTTTCCTTTATCTCCAACCTTCTCTGCCGCGAGGAAGCAGTCAATTCCAGCGCCTGAACCAAGATCAAGAACGGTTTCACCTTCTTTCAGAGACGCAAGTGCAACAGGATTCCCACATCCAAGACTAAGATTGGCTCCTTCAGGAACAGATTGTAGCTCCTTTTCGGTGTAACCCATCTCCTTACTCAGTTTCTCATATCTCTTAGAACTATCAGAGCACGAAGTTTCGGCGCCGCAGCAAAGTCCCTCTCTGGCTATTTTGGCGTATCCTTCTCTAACCTCTTTCCTTATGTTCTCTTCTTCCAAACTAGGGCGTCCCTCTGATGTTCATCGAGTCTCTTTCTTGCCTAGTGACCGTTTGGCTTGCTCCTTCAGCTCTCGAATCTTGTCAACTGTTGGCATGACATTCTGAAAGAGGTCTTTTCGGGCGTGGATGCCCTCTTTGATGAAAAACGCGACGGCCTCAGACCTGCTTTTGAAGACTTCTACCTCGACGAGGGCGTCAATCTGCTTAAGGTCTTCATCATTCAGTCGAGTCATTACTACGTTGCTCCTGCCCTCCAGCCCTTCGCCTAGCTTCAACAGAACCCTCTCCTTGATCTCTTCTGCACCCTCACCTTCTGGACAACACATCGCCATTACGATTTTCTCTTTCTTTTTTGCCTTGTCTTCGGTTTTGCCTTCTTCCATTTTTCTTCACCCAGACTGATGGCGTAACTTGTATTTTGTAAGTTGTAATCTTCCTACTTAAACATTTCGGAAAGTACTGTGCAAGAATGCTTAGCAAAATGTTTTCCACTTCGAAAAGCTCTGATGGCCGCACCGGTCAAAACAGAATTGATAAGGCATCCTCTTCTCTTCAAGCATCCTAGCAAGCTCCAGTTTCTTCTGTGCGAAGAATTTACCGGTCATAGCATATTCTAACCCATACTTCCTATACACCCAATCAGCATAATGATAGTTCATTCTGTCAATCAAGACATCATCCACTCTTCCGCTAAGTAGTGGCACTAAACATTCAGCTTTTGGAAGCATTGGAGCTATCATCGCGAAGGTTTTGAAACCAGCAGAATGAAGTCTATCTAATGTCTCAACCCTTTCTTTAATGGATGGAGAATGAGGTTCAAAGAGTTTTCTAATATTCTCGTCAGCTGTGGTAATTGTAAGCCCGATCTCAATGTCTTCAATTTCTCTTAGTATGTCCATATCACGTAAGACAAGAGGGGATTTCGTCTGGATTACAACGGGCCAATTTCGCCTTGACAGAATTTCGAGGCATCTCCTCGTGACTTCATATTCCTTCTCAAGCGGTTGATAAGGATCGCACACCCCACTTATCCAAACTCTGCCAACTCGTTTCCTCTCTATTTCATGTTGCAGCAGAGTTGGTGCATTTATCTTCACATCAACAAATCTGCCCCACTCTTCCTTGTGATCAGTATACCTTTTCATAAATCGTGCATAACAATAAGTGCAACCATGTTCGCAACCAATGTAAGGATTAATCGTATAATCTAAGACTCGGGATTTGGAAAGGATAGTTTTTGCGTAGACTTCTTTAACGATCAAGGAAATCCCATGTGAAAATATCTTTCTAGGCCTATATCTTATAATTCAAGTCAGTATCTTAAAAACTTCCAATAATATTACGTACTGAGCAGGGAAGACAGGAGAAAAGAGGGTAGAATGGGGAACGTGATGGGAGAATGGTCAGCGAAATCACGCAAAGCAACAGACTAACATGGCTTAGGATAGCTGGAATATGCGGCATCGTAGGTCCAATAATAGCCATTACGTGCACACTTTTAGCAATCACACTTTCTCCATGGTTCAGTTGGACCAAGAACACCTTGAGCGATCTTGGAGTTCACAAAACCTCCGCCACACTTTTCAATCTGTGTCTCATAACAAGCGGAATTCTCATCCTAGTTTTCGCAGTGGGTCTTCAAAAGGTGTTATCGAAACATCTCTTTGGCAACATGGGCGCATTAATCCTCGCTCTGGCCGCAATAAGTCTATGTGCGATAGGCATATTTACAGGGGACTATGGAAACTTGCACCTATATTTCTCAGTAGCCTTTTTCGCATTGATCTCCCTGTCTTCGTTTCTCGTTGGAGTCTCCATGATACGAAAGCACTCTGGAAAGATTGGAGCTTTGATAACCTTGATGGGGTTTGTCGCGGGTGTTGTATGGGTTTTCCCGTGGGAAGGCGTGGCGATTCCAGAGACCATCAGTTCACTTGCAGTCTTGATATGGATTGTCCTTTTAGGGATCAGGTTGGTATTGGAAGCCCTGAAATAACGATCTCACTGTGTGTTCAAGCTTCACAAGGCGCTCTTCTTATTGCGTGCTGATGAAGGCTTGGCGACCTCTTGCAGTTCTTCGATTCTTTTTTCAACCGCATCTAAGACTCTCTTCCGCAATTTCTCTCCACCCAGCTTCGTCGTGGACATACTTGCTATCTTGTCTGCTAGCTTATTGTCGCCGACAACCTGCCGCAGCCACGTCTCGAAGTCCCCTCGCTCTACATGAAATCTAATAGACTTTGCATTCACAGTTTTCAGAGCGGAACGGAACTCATCCAAGCTCTGAACGGTCAACCCTGTGGGTCTTGCGAAGTCATGGAAGAATGTGAAGCCCTTTCCAAATGGAAGCCTGCGCAGCAGCCTCTTCGCTGTATGCTCTGGCTTTTCCAGTTCTCGCAGAATTCTCGCCTCAAGATCGGAGATGATCTTGGAGTAGATGGCGAAGGCCTCTACTGGACTGCTGCATGGGTTGAAGTAGCAGTGAACGTCTCCTGGACCGCCTCCCTTTATGCTCATATAGTAGAGATGATCGCTCATCTGCAGATACCGCCACAACCTTAGTAGGTCCTCATCACCAACTGCTTTGACTGGTTGTTCCAGCTCTTTCAGTGACTCATAGCAGATGGTCTGCATGGAGTTGTCAATCCACGCACTGTGGTCACGCTCAAGATCAGCCCAAGAAACCGTGCTAAACTCATCAACATCGATTTCTCCAACCGGATCATGTTGATGGATAACCAGAGAAGGAGTGCACCAATTCAAGTGGTCCCACTTAATCACCTCTCCTGGCAGCCACCTCAAGAACTCATGGATCCCACTCTCAGGCCAGTGGTGCTCACCGAATGTTTCATAATCCACAAATAGCACAATCGTTTGTCCGTGGGTTGCTGCCAGCCAACTTGCATACTTTTCAGCACTTAAAGGCCACTCCTCCCACCAAGTCGAGGAGAAACGAAAGCCAATGTCGTCTGAGAGACGGTAGTTGCGAAGCAAAACTCGTAGGCCGGAATCTTTAGCCTTATAAACGTAATTTGGGCTTCTCCAGCCGAGAATCCTCTCAACCCCTTCCGTTACAGTAGCCTCGTAGCCAAGCCCCTCAACAGTCTTAGCAATCGCATTGTTGTACAAACACTCCGTGTTCTCGACAACCATCGGCTCATAATTGAACAACTCTTTCATAAGCCTACGATGCATTATGATCTGTTCGACAAACTCTGACCTATCTCTCCCATAGAGGCTGGCAAGCGAGTGATAGTACGGTTGGTCAAGAAACTCGACGCATCCTGACTTGGCAAGCTCCTTGAAAGAATCCAGGAGGTCTGGATTCCATAGCTTACACTGCTCCAAGAAAACTCCAGAGATACCGTAAGCAACCTTGAACTTCTTTGAATCTCTCTTGTACCTGTCAATCTGTTCCAGAATAACGCTGTTTGAGGGGAAGTAGCACTTCTTGGCAGCTCTATCAAAGATGTAGCGATTCAACCTATTGTCAAAATAGAGGTCGAAAAGGGCTTTCTTCGTTACAGAGTGACTGGCGAGCAAGTCTTGATGAAAATCGCGGTTCAATCTGAAGGGCTGATGGGCCTCAAAGATTAAGCAGACATCGGTCAATGCATAACCACCGTGACAGTTATGGCTATCTTGTCACTATGTAAAGCAAGCAAGATATCCTCTTCCTTTATTTAATTTCTTCGTAACACTGCTAAGTATCAGAGATAAGTTTCATCAATTTATGCGATTATGTTTTATGCAGAATATTTATGAAATATTGCGAAAAGTAAAATAGACAGGCTGCCCATATAATTGTAGAGTAGGTCTAGGAAAAATGAACAAAAAAATCGCCTGTCTCATATTAATTTGTGTGGCGGCTCTACCGATCGTCTATGCATGCAGCAATCTCACCTTGTTTGCCCAAGAAACACACATAAAAAACGTTTCTCCTAAACCTGTCGCTTTAACTGAAGATCTCCTTCAGCAAGGAAAACTATCCTATCCAGCACCAATTCCAACGGGAGACCCCGTTGACAACCCGATACCCCACAAGCAATAATGTTCACTTCGGGTAGGACCTAGTAGACTGGAAAATTTCCATAATGGGGCGATCCGATGAGCAAGCTGGAAGACTACAACTGGATGCTGCAGCATCTAAAGATGTTAGACTCTACTAATGCAAAGATACTGGAAGGACTTGGAAAGCACGGTCCAAGGAACGTGTTGGCACTAGCCAAATTGTTAGGGTTGCCCTCCACAACCGTAACCTTCCGTATAAAAAAGTTGATGAAAGAAGGTCTTCTCCCCAAAATCGGGACCAACCTAGATTATTCTAAGCTCGGATTAATGAAGGCAGTTCTCGTGGCAGAGTCCAAACGTGGACAGGAAAAGAAGCTGCAGCGAGTCGTTGAGAATCTTGACTATTGGACCTACATGGTGCGATGTTACGGAAAGTACGACGGATACTACACTACCTTCGCCTTTCCAGCCGAGTATGTGAAAGAGTTAGAAGAATATCTAGATGAAGCCATGCAACTGAAAGCATTCTCGAGTTACATCTTTCATCGCACCACAAATTTTGCCCAAGTTGCACCTAACTTCGACTGGTTTGACTTTCGAGATCGATCATGGGGCTTCCAATGGAAACGTTGGATTGATGAGATTCAAAACGCTTCTGAAAAGCTTCCTCGAGAACTAATAGAATCAAGAACCTATTCCATTCAAGTCGATGAAATCGACATGCTAATTTTGAAGGAATTGGAGAAAGATGGGACCAAAAAGTTTACCAGACTGGCAAAAGTGGCCAATATAACACCGCAGGCGGTTAGATATCGATACCATAAGCACATTGTTGATCGTGGGCTCATCACCGATTATGACCTTGCAGCACTTCCATATCCCCTCCCCACATCTGACATGTGCAGTTTCATAATTGACTTCGAAAGCGAACAAAAGCTGGCTAAATTTGTCAACAGTCTGCAGAACAAACCCTTCATCCTCACTTATGGAAAAATCATCGGCCGGCACTCTCTCATAGTCCATACATATACCCCAAAGACCGAGTTCTCAAAATTCATCGACTCAATGAACCGTTTAGTCGAAAGGAGACTAACCAAAAGCTTTCTCTACGTAACTCTAGATATCACTTCGTTCAGACGCCAAACTTTCTCGTACGAGTTTTTCAAAGAAAACAAATGGACCTACGACCACGAACAAAAACTTGAAAGATTGAAAGAAATAACGGGTAAGTAATCCTTCGAAAGGTTTGTTCTCTCATTTGGTGCACGCTCCATAGATCTGTTGATAGTAGGATTCAATGCACTATCATCCTTTGAGTAGCAGATTTTCCTCTAGGATTAGCACGTTGTCACAGGTCTCCTTTTCTTTTTGGCAAAAAATATTCTTTTCTAGGGAAAAAACAAAAGATTTTTAAGACACAAGCAGTAAATAATAAATGTTTTTACATAAAAGTGTAAAGGGGTTGAAGGCGAAGAGGGACAATGAGTGGGAGCTAGAAGAAGAAGCGCTTTTTCCGCCTTCTAAAACTCCTTTCTCTTTCAGCGCTCTAGCTCCCATTCGTCTAAACTAGTTGAATCGCTCTATTTATTTCTTGCCTAAGAGTCGCTCGTGGCGACTTTGAGAGACATTTCATGATAAATACGATGCAAATGGCTTGGCAAGGCCACTCTTATTGTCCAAATCCTACTAGAATCTGCCGCTCGTATGGAGGTCTCTTCAACAGGACGTCCTCAACAAACGTCCTCAGAGGCTCTGCCATACTCCATGCCTGCGCTATGCATCCACGAGAAGAATGTGGGGGGTCACCCTCAAATATTTCGCTTATTGTTCCAAGCCCAGCTTGGTATAGTTCACGCTGAAAGAGTGGCTGCAGAAACGTTTTGAAGGCAAAGTTGCGCCAGTGCTTCTCATGATTTTTCACTTTTAGGAAGGCTGTTGTGAAGGGGCCGATGAGCCAAGGCCAGACTGTTCCATTGTGATAGGCTCGGTTCCTCTGATTCCAGTCACCCACGTATTTTCCGACGTAGCGTGGGTCATCTTTTGATATGGTTCTTAGTCCATAAGTGCTCCAGAGCCTTTTCCAAACGGCTTCAGCAACACTTTTATTCTTAGCTTTATCGAGGATAGAGAACTCCAGTGCGACGGCTATTATTTGATTAGGCCTTATTGACCTGTCTTTCTTTTCTTCGTCTATCACGTCGAGTAAGCAGTCTTCTTGTGGGTTCCAGAATTTCTCTCTGAAGCTTTTTCTGGCCGTTTCTGCCATGGCAGAATACCTTTTAGCTTCTTCTTTTTGATTGAAACGGGTTGCAAGGATTTGCATGATTCTTAGAGCGTTGTACCATAAGGCTTGAACCTCTACTGCCTTTCCCTGTCTGGGGGTCACGAAGCTATCGTCTGTCGTGGCGTCCATCCAGGTCAGTTGCGGGCCGTGTGTGATTAGCCCGTCATCTTCCATATGTATGTTATAGAATGTTCCATGGACGTGATGTTCGATGATCGCCTTCAGCGTTTGCCATAGGTTCTCTTGGATGAAATTGAAGTCTCCTGTGTATTTGAGAAATTGAAATGCTGCGTTGATGTACCATAACGTGGCATCAACGGTGTTGTAGTCTGGCTCGTCTCCAGCGCAGTCTGGGAATCGATTCGGTATTATGCCTTTGTTACAGTAGTGTTTGGAGCTCAGCAGAATCTCCTTTGCATCCTCGAACCTGCCCGTGACAAGCGTTAGGCCTGGAAGGGAGATAAGTGAGTCTCTGCCCCAATCTTCAAACCAGTGGTATCCCGCGATTACGGACTTCTTTCTGGTTGACTCTCGGTTGACGATGAAGGAGTCTGTTGCGAGAAGAAGCCACCTCAACCAGTCTTTTATCTCAACATCTGTGTGGCGCTCTTGGAATCTTCTTAGCAGACCCTTTCGTCGGTTCAATTCTTGATTGAAAAGTGCTTCGATATCTTCTAGTCTTCTAGGGATAGATGAGAGAATAGCCTCGGCTTCTGCCTCATCCTTGCCAGCCGCAGCTAGGACAAAGAACCTCTTTGTTTCTTGAGCAGCGACTTGCAGGTTGAAATGTCCTGGTTTGAAGTTGTCATCTAAGCAACTTTCTCCTCGTGAACTATCCACTCTGAAGTACATTTCTTCAACCCATTCACCCTTATTAGGAGCGTAATGTCCCTCGCTTGAGAAAAGAGTAAGAGTTGAAAGTGGGATGGACGGCTGGACAGTTACCTCTTGTTCTGATGGGTTCTGAATGAAGTTCCAATCTAGTTTATCTTTGTCGGTTACTGAGTGGAAATGTCTCGAATTGACAAGAGGCGAGATTTGAATCGAGGCTTCACTATTGCCAAGATTGAAAACCCTGTAAAGTATTATGGTGGCGTTTTTTGCCCGCGGCATGAATACTATCTTCTGAAGTTGAAATCCGTGTACAGAGTATCCGTAGGCTGGAAATGGTTCTAGGGCGAAGCTTGATAAGAATCGGTATCCTTCTGGGTGAACTTTGTTTCTAAACTCATTTGATTGTATGTGGTAGGTCTTGTTCTCTATTTGTATCTCTTCGTCGAGTTTTGTGAGAAGCACTCTACGGTCAGTGGGCGGGTTAAAGGCAGCCACTAGGAGACCGTGATACTTTCGTGTGTTGATGCCTAGGATGGTGGATGATGCGTATCCGCCAAGTCCGTTTGTTACAATCCATTCATTCTGAATCGCTTTGTCAAGATCTGAGAGAGTCTCTGAGCCAATACGAATTCTCGGTAAGTTGACTGTCATTTGGTTATCCGACCATAATGTGATGCTACGGCTTTATATGTGAACTATGCTTCTCCATGAGAACCAAAAGGCACAGCAGGTTCTAGCCGCATGGAAAAACAATTTTTCACCAGCTAGTCCCTACAGATAAAATTAAAAAGACAGCATCCGTCATCTACATATCGAGTTTAACTTGTTCGTCCGCAACCACGTTGTTTTGAAGGTGTTTCCTCCATTTGACAGAATCAGAGAGAATTGAGTACAAGCCTGTCTCCGTCCGAGAAGTACTTACAGAAATGAAGGACCTCTCAGAGATAATGATCGATCTAGCGTACTCCGCAGCTCTCTTCCACAAGCGTGAGCTCGCCGAAGAGGTTCTTGAACTAGAAGAGCGCGTAGATTATCTCGCTTACATACTGGACATGAACGCTATGCTCGCAGCTAGAGACGCGGAAGACGCGGAATCGCTCATCGGAGTGACAAAAGTGGCAGCAGCCACAGACAAGATTTCTGATGCGGCTGCCGACATTGCAACTATTGTACTTCATGAGATCGGTGTTCATCCCATAGTTCGCGAGGCTTTTCAGAAGGTTGAGGAACGGTTGGCGCGAGCTCAGGTCAAGTCTGGCTCGGTTTTTGTGAAGAAGAGACTGGGAGAGTTGGAACTCGCAGCTGAGATCGGAGTTGACGTAATTGCGATTCGGCGTGGCAAGAAATGGTTAATCGATCCCGACGAAGAAGTGATGATTGGCGAAGGCGATGTTCTCTTCGCCAGAGGAGCTCCTCGCGGCGTCGATGAACTGGAGAAACTTGCTGGAGGACCTACTGAGAAACATGCTGAGGAGGGCTAGAGCTGTCACATATTGAAAAGCCTTTCAGAGAAATCGCAAGTAAGCTCGCGTCTTTGAAGGATACTTCTGAACTTATGGTAGATCTTGCATACTCCTCATTGCTCCTTAACAGCAAAGAACTTGCGGAAGAGGTGCAGGAACTCGAAGAACATGTGGATAAACTGCACACGGATTTTGAACTCCTAGTACTGTCGACCGGCTTTAAGCCAGATGAGTCCAAGGATTTTCTTGGCTTGATACGGTTAGGAATTGTTACTGAGGAGATCGCTGACGCCGCGGCAGAGATCGCCGATGTCATCCTGAGAGTGTCAGAACCACACCCCATCTTGAAACAAGTCATAAAAGAGGCTGAAGAGACGGTGGCTAGGGTGTACGTTCCACGCAACTCCGCACTTCTGGGGAAGAGATTGCGAGATGCCAAAATTCCCGAAGAGACAGGTATGTGGGTGTTGGTGGTTCGAAGGGGAAAGAGGTGGTTGAGGCCTCGTCCAAACACGGTGATTAGAGCTGGTGATATGTTGATTGCGTCGGGTTACGCTGAAGGCGTAGAGGACCTGAAACGGTTAGTCGCTGGGTAGCAGTGAGACCAAATAAACTATGCAATTAACATCACTGCTGTGAGAAGAGAGATTGTAGTTACGCTGTCTGCCAAAGAGCTTTCGATCGGAATCACAAAGTTATCTGGGTCCAAGCCTTTTCTATAGGTGACCATGGCCACAAAGTAGGATATGGCTATCATAATGGATACTGCTAAGATGTTAGTAATCAGGAGTCTCGCTGCAAGCCATGAAAGATTTCCTAAAGTCGCCATCCCGCAGACAAGCAATGAGATTATTGAGTAAAAAGTAAACATTACCACCGAAGCTACCCATGCACTGCTTATCTCTGCTTTGTGTTGCTTGATTGAGGAAAAGGTTGGTCCAATAGTGCCCAGAGCGAGTTTAGTGGTTGCGGTTGAACCTACAATAGAGCCGACGTCTCCAGTAGTGTCAATTAAGGCGGGATACACGATATATATCTCAGGTCTGGCACCTATTACGTTCCGCAATTGGTTAAGTAGAGAGCCGGTAAGATTGACTATATAAACAACACATATGAGAGTGAAGAGGAACTCTTTGATTGTTTTGACGAACTCTTTTTCTTGTCTGTTCTTAGCTAGAATGTAGAGTACAACTGACAAAAAGACGAGGTTAAGCGCTCCGATTAAGAAATATCCAAGCGCTGTTGACGAAAAGAAAATGCTTAGGCACAAAACGTAGCAGGCTGTAACAAGAATGTCAGCGACCGTTGACACTACCGGATATACGATGACGTCAGGATCTAAACCACGCCTGAAAGAAAAGACGGAGATCACTATCGTTAGTGGAGACACCAAAACGAGAGATAAACCCATGGTTGCCACGACCACGACTGCTATATTTAGGAAATCTGCCATCGTTGCTCCCCAGAAAACTACGCTGAATATCCATGTTGTCAACCCTATAGCAATGCCGCTCACAAAGGTCAACGTGACGACAGCGTTTTGAAGCAGGTAGAAATATCTCGTGTTTTTGGTGTAGCTGTACCTGACTGTTCCTAGATGCAGACCTGTACCCAATCTGCCACTGAAAAGACCGCCTATCGCCCCTCTTATACTAAGTATGCCCGGGAAAAGAACCAATGTCCATGGAGCAAGAGAGAACACATCGAAGAATAGGGCGAGTAGTGTTCCAGCCAGCAATCCTCCCAGATTGAAGGAGAGCGAGAGCAGAGATTGGCCTAAGCTTGTGCCGAATCTCGTGGCTGGAGTCTCCTTCATAACGGTCTCCCTCATCACTACCACCCTCATCCATCCAGCATCGCCTCCACTCTTCAGACACCGCGCCGTCACTGCATCTTTGGAGCCTATGAGCGATCATGCCAGTTCTTTGATCCATCTCTGGATCAGTGCACTCCTTTGAAGCTAACACAGCATCCTATAGCTCCTTAACTCAGAAATTCACGCAATCCTTTCTTAAAGGCTTTTTGTCATCAACATGCTGTTCGAGGTTGACAGAAAAATCATTCGAACACTTTTTCACAGAGGGATCCAGTAGAAAAAGGCCTTCAACCTACTGCAAAAAGTGGTGAAGAACCCTGATTAAAATTCAAAAAAGGGAGATTAAGGTCGGCCTAATCTACCTCGTTCCCTTTACTTCTCTTTTTTCTCTTTCTTCTTTGGCTTCTTCTTTTTTGCCATTATTTTACCACTCCTCTTCTTCTTCCTCCCAGTCTTCGTCTTCTCCCCACTCTTCTTCTGAACGGTGGCAGGGCATATTTCTACCTCCGAAACGGTTTTTAAATCTGCAATTTGGATATACGGATTTTTTTGAAAAAAGAAGGCCAAACTATCCTTTTTTGGCTATTGTAGGCATGGAACGTTCTTCTTTTCTTCTTTATATACAAGAAATGAAGCCGATTTATCTGATCGAAGATTGGGGAAGGTTTCTCGTCTCGTCGAGCCCGTTTGCTTTGATCTTCACGATGAGGTCATTTGGTCCATTAATCTCATAAACTGAGCTTTAGATCATGCTAAAGCGTTAACTTGGCAACATTTCTGTCCTTTCCGACTCTAAGAAAGTTAGCGACTGGCTGGCACTTAGTTCTTAACAGAAAAGCGTGGGAGAAGTCCAGATCCAATTCTGTCAGCGTCTCAACATATCCCATACCCTTTGCAAAAACCAGATCAACAGAACCATAAACGTCCAAAAACTCACGGGAACATTCCTCTAGCATAAGCCCAACCGCATCCGTACCCGTAGTAATTACACTATCCGCGACTCTGTCCATTCCGATGTATCTGGCGTCTTCCATAGTGGCGTCATTAATTATTGGTCCGCCTTTCACTGCAACTGTAACATGTGCTCCAAGATTTTTCAGTTCGCCAACTAACAGCTTATCAAAAGCTATCTCTCCAGCGTTGTCGGTAAGATAGAGTATTCTCCCAGCTTTCTCGACTCTGTTAAAAATTTCAGCGATCTCATCAACAGCCAATTCCTCCTCCGCCCTCTGAACCAGCCTTCCAATATCCTCATATTTGAAAGCATGACCGGGAATATCAAACTCCATAACGTTGCCCACGATAGAGCATAAGCAAGCCTTCCTAAATCTAGCGTCAGGCGATGGCTCATTTAAGATTAGTTTCTCTGCGAAGGGGAGAAATTCTAAGGCTTTTCGATTGCTTTGCTGCTTTACCTTTGCGTATGGGTCTGAGTTGCCGGTCATTTTCTTTATGAGTCGGTCTCTTTTGGTGCCGAGATATGCAGGGACCGCGGTAGGTTTGAACTCTTTCGCTAACAAATGAAACAAGGCTGATGCGACCTTAAACTGAAGAGAAGGATCAACTGTTGCCTCCGCAATCTCCGAAATGCCTCGATGAAATATGCAATTAGCGCACTGAAACTCAACCTTCAATAATAGTCCCTCAAGCCCGAGTCACAGCCTCAGCAAATTCCAACAAAACCTTGTACGGGTTCTTCGCCTTAACAATGCCACTGGCTACCAAAACCCCCTCAGTGCTTAGCCTCAAAGCAGCAGACACATCCTCCCCTCGAGTTATGCCAGCCCCACACAAAACTACCACGTCAGAGTTTACCTCTTTCACGAGTTCAACAGTCCCTGAAACAACGTCAGGCTTGGCTTTAGATACAGGAATTCCTGTTCCGATCAGTTCCGGTGGCTCTACAGCTAGCATGTCTGGCTTAAGCGCAGCCACAGCCGCGCTAACCTCTGGATTGTTGGCACAGACCACAGAGACCAGGCCAACTTCGCGAGCTCTCCTCACTGTGGTGTCTATGTCGGTGAGTTTCAAACGCCTTTCAGAGTGATTAATCAACGTTCCCGTAGCCCCAGCCACCTTGACAGCTTCAGGGAGTATATGGCCTGTAAAGCTTCCTGGAGTAATGGGGTCAATGTGCTGTGCAAAGACTGGGAGAGTTACGAGGTGTGCCACTGATGCGATGTCGACTAGTTGGGGGGCTAAGCCTATGCACGTATCGGTTTCTATGCTCACCTTTTCCGCAGTCTCGGCGAGTTTGACAGCCCTTCTTCCAGTTGCCTCTTCGTATGTTTTGAAGTTGATGAGGATTATGGGAGTGCGGAGTTTGGTCATTTTGATCACTGGGTATAGCGTGTTCCAGACGGTTAAAATAATTTTGGAAGGCATTGAGCGACTAAAGGCTAAGGCACTTTCTGCGTATTCTTGAAGAAATAAAAAAACTCTCACCGTATGTCTGTTTTGTCTAGATTGCAAGTCAGCGCTCTTTTTGCGCAAGGGGTACGTAGTAATATTCTCCGATCTTCTTCTGATGCCTATCCAGTTTAGAATCCTCTTTGTTTACTCTGGGCCTTTTTGTGACGGGATCTCTCCTAAAGGTTATTCCCATATCCTTGAGAAAGGTGTTCATGCCCCTACGTAGGTCAGTCGGCGGGTTCGCTACGCCGTAGACTCCGGGTTCTCCTGTGAATATCATGAGGCGATCCGCTAGAAAGTCCTGAGCCACCACATCATGCTCAACCACGAAGGCTGTGATGTTCCTGCTCTCAACAACCCGCCTGATCGTGCGAGCCATAGACAACCGTTCTTCAACATCTAGATAGGCGCTTGGCTCGTCTAAAAGATAAAGCTGAGCCTCTCTTGACAGACAGGCGGCTATGGCAACCTTCTGAAGCTCGCCTCCACTCAGCTCGGTCAGATTGCGGTCTAGGGTCGCGTGTACATTAAGTGGTTGTAGAATCTCGCTTCGATACCAGCTGGAGGTAAAGTCTTCTTTTGCAACGCTTTTCAACAATTCCTCAACAGTTCCGTCGTACTCCGCCGAGATATACTGGGGCTTGTAGCTTACAGTCAGCTCTGAATGGGCAGTTTGTGCTCCATCAGGTCTATCGATTCCAGCAAGCAACCTTACAAAGGTTGTTTTCCCAATCCCGTTGGGCCCCAATATCCCGATGACCTCACTCTGATTTGCGTCTCCAGGTACAACGGACAGCTCAAATCCTTCAAAGGACTTCCTCATTCCGTCCCACCTTAGCAAGGTCTCGCCGGCTTCTTGGCTTGCTCTGGGAGGCTTCACGTGGAAGATTATTGGAGTTTCTCTGAAGCGAACATTTTCGTCTGGTATGAAGCCTTGCAGGTATATGTTGATTCCAACTCTCACTCCTTGAACATGGGATACGATGCCATAGACCCTTGGGCTTCCATAAAAGATGCAGATTCTGTCGGACAAGTAGTCCAGAATCGCCAAGTCATGCTCCGCTACAATAACAGTTTTCTCGTCTTTCTTTAGGCTTCGTATCGCTCTGGCAGCTTGGAGGCGTTGCTTCACGTCTAGGTAGCTGGAGGGTTCGTCGAATAGATAGACGTCTGCCTCACGGCAGATGGTGGCGGTGATAGAAACTCTCTGTAGCTCGCCTCCGCTTAGAACATCTAAGGTCCTTTCCCAAACGGTCTTGAGCTGGAGTTGTTCTTTGAGGAGGTCTAACTTGCCCCGTTCATCGACCTTTTGCAGAAGTTCCCCAACCTCACCTGAAACAGCGCGTGGGATCTTATCAACGTACTGAGGCTTGTATACAACTCTAAGGTCGTTGTTACTTAATCTCTGAAAGTATTCTTGAAGAACTGAGCCTCTAAACCGCTGAATGATTTGCGGCCATTCCGGAGTTTCTTTGTAGGCTCCAAGATTTAACTTAGTCTCGCCTGAAAGGATGTTCAGTGCAGTGGTTTTTCCAATTCCATTCTGACCGAGGAGACCCAGCACCACACCTGATGAGGGTATGGGTAGACGGAAGAGTTTGAAGGTGTTTGGTCCGAACCTGTGGCTACACTCTTCTTCAAGTTCGTCTGGGAGGTTAACGATTGACAGGGCGTTGAAGGGACACTTCTTCACACATATGCCGCAGCCCACGCACAGCGCCTCAACAACAAGAGGTTTCCCCTCCTCGAATCGAATCGCTTCTACATTACTTCTCACCTTTGGACAGAAGCGATAGCATACTCTATCGCATCGCTTTGGCTTGCATCGATCCTCGTCAAGAACAGCGACTCGAACCATCTCTCTTTAGGTCACCTTGCATTTAGGATGAAAAGGAGAGATAATAAACTTGAGTATTTATAGGTTCAAAACTAGCTGTGAGAAGAAAAAGGTAAAAGAAGGTTTCTTGAATGGACTACCATTCCTCTTCTTCCCATTCCTCCTCTTCTTCTTCCTCTTCCCAGTCTTCTTCCTCTTCTTCCATGGGTTTTTCACCTCCTTTGCTGCTATATCCCATTGATCAAGTCTAGTCAAAAATATGCAGTCTCTTATTAAGCGTTTCTATACTTCATTTGCTGCAGAACGTTGAACAAGGCGCGAGAAGTTTAAGCATTTTCTTTGATGATTTTAGCCTTCAAAGCAGCCTTCGGCTCACGGTTCTTCCCTGCCATTTCTGCCCAACAGAGGTTCGGAGAGTTGTGGGCTCCACCAGTTCTGCCCTTCATGTCAACTGTGATCAAGCCCATAGATCCTCCCTTCATCCTCCGATTCACAAGTCTTATCGCACTCTCTGCAGCCTCCTGTGCAGTCCTTCCACTACACATGAGGTCGCACGTACTCTTTGCCAAAACAA
>JBHIEV010000001.1:0-64150 GCA_046760805.1 Bathyarchaeia archaeon | reverse complement strand
GAAGTAGACCATTTCAGAAGCCCCCATGTTTCCCGCTGTATCATTGGCATAAACTTTTATAGTATATTTCTCATCGGACAGGTTGACTAGGGTAGTGTTGCCGCTAATAGTTATATTGTTTTGATTGTCTAAGCTGTAGCCAATCCAAGAGGTTGATTCGTTCACAGTAAAGGTTAAGGAGACATCGCTTACAAGATACGTTTTGTTTTCTGGAGACAGAATGGAAATAGTAGGTGGCGTAGTATCTACTGGTGGAAACTCTGGTACTACAGTGATTTGGGAAGGGGTCGATGTGCAAGGTATCTGAGATGCTTCGGGATTAGAAAGTTTGGCAGGATAGGTGTACCCAGGATATGCTGGTGTCAGTGGGTATGGCCCTCCATTTGCTGTTGCGTTAAAATAGATCGTTAGCAAGACTCCGCTTCCGCTTCGTTCGGTTTCTGGACTTAAGAGTGTACAGGCGAACCATATGAATTTGTGGGTAGCATTATATGCATTGTGAGTAGTGTTCTTTATGACGTAGAGCATATCATCCTTGGATGGTCTCAAGAAATGGTTAGAGGGCAATGAAACCCATAAGGCGTTTAGTTGCGTACTATTATAAAATATCTTCACCTCATAACCAAAAAGATTATCGACGTTTGTTATTGTTATGTTTACAGAAAACACTTCACCAACATTCTGCACAATGACTTCGCTTGGAATAACTCCAACTACAGCAGGAGAGTCAGCATCAACCTGTTCAGCCAAGGTGATCAAAAGTAGTATTAGCAAAGATGTTTTTAGTGCTTGAGCGTATTCCAACCTTTCTTATACTCCACTTGTGGTGCGACCAATAATGGTTAATCTATGTTCGTGGTGGCTTTTTTGCCATAGTTGACTGCGATTGTAACTATGTCGAAGATGTCTATGATACGGTCGCGTCTTAAGTCGAATTCAAGGTTATATTCAGGCTCTGCAACTGATGTACCAAAAGCTTCCGCGACTAATCCTATGTCTGTAGTATTAACTATGTCATCGCCATCTACATCGCCAGTTAACAGTTGTATTCTAAACTGCTCACCGATCCCTGACGCGTTGTTTATGGATACTTCAGTACCATTTGGCAGTGTTATCAAACCATTCCACGACACAATGGGGCGTAAGAATACTTCATTCTTTCCATCTCCCCATTCATACATAAAGGTAATCACTTCGGCTTCCAAGTCAACATATCCCGATGTTTCAAAGCCGCCCTGGAGGAAATACTTCGTCGGATATAGTTCGTTCGGGGCATCATCACTGATCGAGAAATTGTCAAATCTAAAGGTCTTGTTAAGAGATTCGACATGTACAATCCCACTTTGGGAGTAAATCTGTTTTCTGAATGGATCATGTGATTCCCATGTTGCCAATGAAACTTCTTCACTAAAGAGGTAAGGACCAGCGGTGTAGGCTTGCGGTATATCATTCTTGTGGTGTTGATGTGGAGACGTGTCTGCTGTTGCATGCCATTCACGATCGATTGCACACGACCCTACAAATATGAGTTCCTCAGAGCTTTGAGAGGTCTTCACTGTTGCAGTTAATTCACCCAACACAACAAAAGCACCCCAATATTCTATATTGCTCGAGGGGTAGCCAAAAGTAGCATGAAGGTACATCCAAAGCAGATTTTCTAGTTTTCTTGCAATCCAAAACGGAGCCCCTGTTGGAGTTATCTTCATTTCTATCTCAAAACCATCTTTCTCGATTATAGTGACATAATAGATGAAATTTTCTTCATCGTAAGATTGAAAGCAGACATAGTCACTACCCAGTTTGTTATGGATCGTTGGGAGATCAGGCGCTGGTGGAGGAGGGTGCTCCGTGAAGTAAAATGGACCTGGAAGCGAATAACCCTGCTCAGTCCCCTCATCGAATATTACCCGAAAGCCGCCTGTGTAACCATCAGGATCCCAAGTGAAGCCTGCATCGAATCCCCCAATTAGGAATAGACTATGGTTCTTATCCGAAGTTTCAGCGGAGGCAAAGAACAACCATGTGTTTGTACGTGTAAACGGAGGTCTTCGTAGAACTTTCCCATCAGGTTCCAGAATTGTAGCAAATGAAAACTTGTATTCATCATCCAAGGTAGGAATGTCCATGATATGAGTGTTTCTCGCGGGAACATACTTCTCACCTATCTTGAAAGCTAACAGAGCACTTGTAACATACGGATTCAGTGCAACAGAACGAAGATTGTGTTCTCCAGGAGGTAGTTCCGGAGAAACTCTTCCTTCTACATAGTATCCTCCCTCATCTCCAGTAACTTCTTCATAAATCGTCGTCCAACCCGACTCGTTTGTTTGTATCTGGATTTCGATAGGAACTCCAGCGAGAAGATTATTATTGACCCTTATGAAGCCGAAGATTATGAAAAGGTCATATACACGAGCTTCTCTAGCAGTGCAACTGATGGTTAATACAAGCTCCTGAGCTGAGTTTCTTGCCGCCTGAATAAGACTTCCAGATAAGATCATGAAACATAGAAAAATCACGATAATCCTCGACTTGAGATACTCAGTCAAATCATTTCACTTCTTTTTCTTGGAAAGCATGTTGCACTTAATATTTTTCCTTGAATATGCATGCTGCAGAATAACTGACGAACCTACGCGCGTCCAACGAGAAGGTTTATTATGTAGTACGATACAATATTTACTGCACGCATGCATGGTTAATCCTGATCATGGGTAGCATTCGCGAAAGGGTGTGTCTGGGATTGACAGATGGTACTCCTCTTAGATCTGATGCATTTGCAGGACACCTCTTAAGAACTCGAAGAAAGATTTCTCACGCTTTTCTTATTCTCTCGCGTGTGCCTGCGAAATCTTGGTTATTCCGTGATTTTTTGAAGAAGTGCCACGTTGTAGTTTGGAAGGAAGTTAAACATATGTGTGTTTCGATTCCGGTACTTCTCGTAGTCGTTAGTTTATTGATCTCTTCGGCATCTCTGAGCCTGATGGATACTCAGCAGATTCCATCGAAGGGAATGATTGACATGTCTAAATTTCAACAAGAAGTGGAAAGACTACGGTCTATCCTCGAACAAGGGTATCTGCAGAAAGACTCGCGAGTGACAACTATTAGAGGAGCACACCTGATGCTATCAACCGTAGCTAACAATCGAACTGCTTTTGAAAATGAACTGAAAAATATGCAGACTCATGGGTTCAATACAATTAGAACGTGGGCTTGGTGGCCTTGGCTCATTTCAGAGGAGTGGCTCTCTACGGTAAACAAGTATGACCTCAAAGCTGTCATCGTACTTCCAGTACCTATAGATGCGCCACCTTGGCAATGCGATCCGTTTGACTATATTACTGTGGCTGAATGGGAAAATGCGTTAAACCCTGTTTTGAATCGGTATGGCTCTGACCCTAGAATCCTCGCTTGGGAGATTATAAGTGAACCCTACATCAAACCTGAACATTATCAAGACTTTAAGGATGTTATTAACTACGTTAAATCTAAATCAACTCTTCCAGTAACCGTGGGTTTCGATGAATTTACCCAAATCCCGATCTTCCACGAGGCATTAGATATAATAAGCTATCATGTTTACCAGTTCGGCGAATGGGCGACAAGTCCGGAACCTAGGTTGCCATGGGAAATACTCGACACAAAGCTTACGGATTTAGAACAATTCGGGAAACCTATCCTCATAGGAGAAATCGGTTTTCCAACTTGGTACTACTGGAAATATGAACGTTCAGATTATGGGAATACACCGTATAAGATACCTGGAATCACCAGGACAACGCGTGAAACAGAACAACTCCAATATGACTACTTTGCCAACATGCTACACATCATAAAAGAACACAACATCTTCGGCTACATCATGTGGCAGTGGTTAGATGACCAGCCAAGCGGAGAAGGCGGATTTGGATTAAAGGGACTCTACCCAGACCTGAGACCTAAACCAGCCATGGCCCTGTTCCCATAAGTGAAATAGCCAGCACGCGCAACCTCTTCAAAGGCAAAAGCCATAGGAAACTCCAGACACTTATAACATTGCGCTCATGGGACTCTTTTCAGTGCTCGCGCAGATATCCCCGCCATGATTGCTGACCTGAACAAAGGGCCTGATGCAGTTGTAGCTTTTCGGTAGGTAAAAGGAGAAGACAAATTAGTGCACCTTCATACAGAAGAATGCGCGCACATGGCACGGATAAGCTGAATACAGCAGTTAGAAAGCAAATGAGTAATAGTATATTAGACACTCAATTCTCAACGGCGGTAATATGGTTGTACATGGAAATTGTTTGTTTGACTATCTGATCTAGCGAGAACATTTTCTCGACCCTTTCTCTACCCTTCCTTCCCTTTTCCTCCCTCAGATCCTCGTCCATAATGTAGCGTTCTATGGCTTTTGCTAACTGTCCCTCCCTTGTCATGTCAACGGTTTCGCCTGCATCTCCTATTATCCATTCAGTAACGGGAAAACTATGACCGATAACAGGCTTCCCAGAAGCCATGGCTTCTAGAAAAACTAATCCAAAAGGCTCGGAACATGATGCTAATACAAATAGGTCCGCAAGGGCATAAACCTCAGGCATAGCTTCATCCGGAAGGCTTGAAAGAAATATTATGTGGTTTTTCAAGAGCTCTCTACCCTGGCTTACGATAGAAGACGTTTCATTCTCTGTTTCCCCAACGACAACGAGGAAGGCTTCTTTCCTGAAATCATTCTTCAACTTACCCACTTCTCTAATCAACCAATCCACGCGCTTCTGCTTACGCTTAATAGCACTTACGCATAGAGCAACAAAAGCATCTCTTGGAATCCCTAATGTTTCCCGTAGACATGTTCTTATTCTAGGACTAAACTTTTGAGTATTCACGAACGGTGGAATCGTGAACCACTTCTGTACGTTGATTCCTTGCTCTCTCGCTTCTTCTATGTAGTAAGGAGCAAGTTGCTGGACATACAAGTAGTCCATGCGTGCGAGCGAATGTATGGGAATACCTACTCCATTTGCGAAAACAATCTTTGATTTGATTAATTTTCTCTTTTTTAGGTCGAACAACGAGTGAAAGAATTGTGAAACATGTACTACGTCTGGGTTCAATGCCCTGACTATCGTAGCGAGAGAAAAGGAAAAAGTTGATTCTTCTATTCTGACCCGGGCGCCCCATGGAATCGGGCTAAATTTTCCACCAAGAATCACGGAATTTCTTTTGATGCATGGAAGCACGTACTCAATGTTCGACTCTCTAGTGCCTCCTCCTTTGCATAGAATAACAGAAACGTTATTTCGAAGAGCGTACGCTAATTCCTGCGCCCAAGTTTCAACACCTCTTTTTATATGTCCCAGACCACTGGCGGCAACCAACGTTCTCATTCTACCCATACTTCCCATGAGCTTATTACTAACCCTCATTTGCCACGGAGAGCTCTTTCTCAAGTGAAGGCATTCCTGAAAGAACGCACTAAACGTCTGAATTGCGTTCGATATTCGTTGACTTCAAATGCGGGCTTAATGCGAGTTTAAGCATTTTTTTGACGGGAAACTGCAAGAACCGTGAACTTTGTAACGGTCAGCGAGTTTGAGCGCAAGAGGGGAGACAAGCAAATCTTTGGGACATAAACTAATTCGTGGCTGCATCTAAATTACTCATGAGAGAGCGATCCCTTACGTTTCTTCTCCATGTCTGTGCGCCCGAGTTTGGAAATGGCAAAAAGCGAGGTCCTAGTAGATCCGCCAATTTACGTTCGCACAAATTATGTTCACCGTTCGCTAGTTTCCAAACAAAACTCTTTTTAGTTCCGAAACTAAAACACTTGGAAAAGTACTTTGGAAGTGTCGAAATGATAATTACCCCAGAAAACCTGATGCTCTCCCTAGGCGTACCATCACTCATTGGCATTGCTATGTCAATCTATGCTTATGGCGTTTCAAAACGATGGGATGCCTTAGCTTTTGCAACTTTTTTCTCAGCCAGTATGATAGGTGCGGTTTCATATGATTTTTCCATAATTATAGCCAGTTATATGGAAGGTCTTGCGTTTATTACACTTGGATCACTTGCTCTAGTTAAGACCAAAAGAAGATTTTGGGGTATTCCCCCAATAATTCTTGTTGCTCCCCATGCTTTCTTTTATTTGCCTGGTCTCTTGGGCTTCACTTCATACTTTCCAATTTATGAAACTGCATATGTTATCTCTATAGGCATGATAATGTTTTTGTTATCTTCCTCATACAGGAATTTTTTGCTGATATGCTCTTTTATTGGAATATGGCTAACCAGATTATTGAACATGGTATACGTAAGGATGACCTTGAGATGGGGTGTCGAATTCCCTCAAATAAAGGTCTCCGAACCATTGGTATATGGTACGGGGATGTCCGTTTCCCTCATTATGCTAAGTATAGGATTATTTTTTGAATTTAAGACCGCGCGTATTGGAACCAATGAAAAAGACGCAAGAGCAACCTGAAACGCGGCAGTTTGAAGCGTGACTGTATAGCCTCTTGGTTTTTATTTTCTAATTTGTTATTTATAGCACAGTTTGCATTTTTAACACATTGTTCGGCCACTCATCTTCTGAACTTTAATAAGTGAAGGAAGGCTCTTTGAAGCGAAGTGAGTTCTTTTAAACTCTTAACATTTCTTAGTTTTCTCAAGATAAAGCGAGGCTTTAGTGCCATTTCCGCATTTGAGCTATTTACAATTCTTATAAGCATTTCTTTATCAAACTCTGGTGTTACTACTTCGCAGATTCCACTCTCATCCATATTTTTGAACCAACCCTTTTGAACAATGGAATCATAAAGAAGGCTGCCCGGTATCCCTGAAAATATATTCACCCATACATCTGAGCCAAAATCTTGGAAAAGCTTCACTCTTAGCTTTAATGTCTTTTGCACCTCGTTTATTGTTTCTTGAGGAATGCCGACCATTAGGGAAGCTCCAGTCCGTATTCCAACCCGCTTACACAGTTGGAAAGCTTTTATCGTTTTTTCAACTGTTATTCCTTTGTTTATGTATTGCAGAATTCTGGGAGATGCGCTTTCGACACCAAACCATATGTAATCGCAACCAGCCTTTTTCATAGTGGTCAAAATCTCAAAATCCACCAAGTCAACTCTTGACTCGCAAATCCATCTAAAGTCAAGTTTATCCTTTTTGATTAGGTTGCAAAACTTGAAAACTCTTTTCTTGCTTACCGTGAAATTATCCTCACGAAAGTAAATACCTTTCGTTCCGAACTTTTCCATCAGAAATTTTACGTCTTCAACCATTCTTTCCGGGCTAAAAGAACGAAAAGTCCTACCCCAAAGATTACGAACCGAACAGAAGGCGCAAAAGAACGGACATCCTCTAGAGGTATTGTGCGAATCCAATGGATAGAGATTCAAAAGCTCACTTTTTCTCGGATAATCTTTCATAGGAAGTAAATGCCATGCTGGAGGTGGTAACTTATCTAAGTTCTTTATCAAAGCTTGCGGAGGATTATGTATAATCTTGCCATTTTCCCTATATGAGATTCCCCGAAGTTGTGTAAGATTCCTCTTCTTCTCCAAACAATCTATCAACCTATTAAAGGAAAGCTCTCCTTCGCCGCGAACTACAATATCTGCGCGTGTCTTAAGCAACGTTTGTGCTGGCCTTAAAGTTGCATGAGGCCCCCCCATTACAACTGGAACTTGAAAAACATCTTTTATGGCGCTCACAGTTTTTTTTACTTCTGAAAAGCTCATCGACATACATGTTATTCCTATAATATCAGCATTAAACTTGCCTGCACGTTTTATTACCTCTACAATTGGAACTCGAAAGAGATAATTGTCGAAAATGTTGACTTCATGCCCTGCCTTCTCTAATGAAGAACCAAGAAACGCCAGCCCTAAAGGCGGAAGAGAGTCCTTTACAGGAAGGAAAGTTTCAAATTGTGATGACGGCCGGGGGTTGATAAGGAAAACCCTCAAGGATGTAACCTCTCACATCATATAGCGTCAGGCGAATTCAAAGCTTGGATGAACGGTAACTAATCCTTTATTTTTCCATATATCAGGAAACGTTCGTTGTTATACAGACGGTTGTTGTATACATCAAGATGAAGTTTCTCAAAAGGATATGATCCAAAATAGTAGAAAAAGAAGTTCTTCTGAGAACTCGATAGTAAGAAATAGTCAGCATCCTGTGTCTCTTCTCTGAAGAGTGAGGCGTTGAAAGATCCTGCGTAAAACTTTTGAGGGTCGTACATTATGTAACCAATGGTTGCCACTCTGGTTGGGTCTTGATACCACAAGGTTGGAGACTCTTGCGTGTAGTAATAAAGAGCGCTTTGGGGAGTCTTCTCGGCAAAAAATTTTGTGCCGGCCATTTCAGTTGATGTCACTGCATACCAAGAGTCTTTGGAATAGTGCGCTGGGAAGTGAAAAAACAATAGTATTAACAAAACTGTGCATAGAATTTTGGGCTTCTTGATCAAGAAACTGATGTTAATGTAGCTAAGAGGCACCAAAGCGAACATATAAGCACGTATATGCGGTTCAATTCCATAACTCGCAAATAAACCAAAAAATCCGACTCCTCCAATCCATGCAATCCAAAAAAGATTGTTGGATCTAGTTTTCCTCGCTTTTCTGCCAAAAAAACGCGCACTTACGCCAAAAGCAAAGAAGATGAGATTAATTGTCACGATAGCTCTGCTGCTAAGCGCGCTGATTATTTCATAGGTTGAACCAAACGTAAACGTACGGGATGCCCATGTTAACGCAGGAGATATCTCGGATAAGAAAATACGTTCACGAAGAATTTGACCAATGACGTCTAGAACTGGATACGCAATATAGATCATATATGTTGCTTGAATCGTAATAAAAAGGGCACATGTTGCTAGGGTTACAGTTGAAGATACCTGCGTGCTGAATCTACGCGATAGAGTTTTAAACAAGGATATAGCAACCAATGCCGAGATAATCACAATTGGCGTAAGTTGATGAGAAAAAACGGTGGTGCTAAACAAAAAGAAAACGAGAAGTCTTATAGTTCTGCCCTTTATTTGGGTCGTGTAATAAAGCTGTTTGACTATCAGGAAAAAGACCATGAGATATAGCACATATGACATGCTCTGAGGAGAGAAATAGTTTTGCCCCATCCAGAAACCGGTTAGGAACCATATAACAGCAAAAAGTGAATTAGTTGTTCCAAGCTTGAGTCTAAAAATCAAAAACGCAAGCAACGCAAAGAGACCTATATTAATGAGTTGGAAAAGATCGGTTAGGATCAACGGAGGCATACCCATCACCTCAATCATGATGGCCTCAAGATACAAGAAAAAAGGCCAATTCTGATATCTTATTAGCGGATCATTAGGATTTGTCACCAAATGTCCCTTGGATGTAAGTAGCTTGGCCTCCGAAGAAAAATAGTACGCATGATGAAACTCCGCGCCGTAATCTTTGATAAGTTGGGGAACCCAGAACAAAAACAAGATGAATAATACCGAAAGACAGATCATGCGATTCTTATGTTTTTGTGCAGGGTAAAGAAGCAAGCCTAAGGACAATAAGCCCACCCAGAATATTACTGGAAGTTTTGACAGCAATCCCCAATCATCGACTTCAAAGTGAGTGACATGAGTGAATAATAGAGTGGTTAGTGCAAGCGAAATCGCCGCTAATGCTATTACCCAAAAAAGCTTAAAGCGAACCCTTTGCATTATACGTGTTACATCGTTCAATTGCTTTCACTCCATCTTTGCGTCTTGACAGCATTTCAGCTTGCATTCAATTATCGCTTACAACGGAAACCATATCGATACTATGGCTGGATATTGTTTTTGCTGATGGATTCAATAGCTTCAAATAATCTGCCGCAAGTTTGTTCTTGTCGAACTGCTTCTCAACAAGGACTCTGCCACGGCGACCAGCCTCTTCCCTAAATTCTTTGTCAAGATACATTTTTTCTAGGGCTTCGGTAAGTCTGCCTTCGTCCGTTGGAGGGACAACCAAGCCCACCTGATAGCTGTTTATGATTTTTGCCAACAATGAATCCGCAAATCCTGAAGCTATTACAGGAATTCCGCAAGCCAGATATTCAAAAAATCTTAATGGATAGGCGCCCTTGTATAACGGTTTATCGCCATAGGGTATAACAGCGACATCTGAACTTGCTATGACTTCAATGATTTCTTGATCGCTCTTCTTCACGCCAAGATAAACGACTTTATTTGACAGCCCCATCATATCCGCAAGTCTCAACAATTGTTGGATCTTTTCTGAACCTCCAAACAAGACTAATCTGACATTGCTCCTCTTTCCTGTCATGACAAACTCTTTGAATGCCTTAAGCAGGACTTCAGGACTATAATACGGGGCGACGTGCATACCCGCTGAATATAGAACAATAAACCATCTGGGTGGCAACTTCATTCTAGCTCTTGTCTCTTCCTTGTTGAGAGGGCGAAATAACACTACATCGGCTCCGTTCGGTATGAAGCAGACTCTCCGCACCCCATTTCTTCTAAGATATTCGCAATACGAAGGCGTTACCGCTACCGTTAAGTCACTTTTGATGTAAAGCATCATCGCAATATCCTTCAAAACTTTACAAAGAAACCGTGTTATGCCAGACTTGGCCATGTTAAGGAGATAATTCTCCCATTCGTCTCTGTAGTCGAATACTATTCTTTTTCCCAAAATTCTACATGCAGCAAAAGTTCCGAAAATGTATATTATACTTTCTGACCCGCCTTGCGGAAGCGAAAGTATGACAACATCACCTCCGAAAAAAGTCAGTAACGTTGTGGTGTATATACAACTTAAGAATGCCATAATGTATCTTATAGGTCGAAATTTTTGATTTGTAGGTGGCAATAGATTCAGGACGTTAACTCCGTGAATACTAAACTTTTTTCGATGCCAACCTAGCTCTGCACTAGCAACTATTCTGACACGTTGTTTCGCCTTTGAAAAATATGAGGCAATGTATCCAATTCTCTTCCAACAGGCGCCTGGGAAGGGAACCGAAAACCTGGGCATGAGAAAGACGATTTTCAACCCATTTTCTTTCATTGGGGCCTACGCCTTTCATAGATGGAAACTGGAATCCATTATGCTAGAAAATAGACCGTTCAGATATTTTAATTGAAAATGACAGCCTTTCTTATCTCTGCCCAACAGTGTTCTAAATAAGATCTGGCCAACATTCACAAACCTACCGAGAAATTGAAGTGCTATATACGGATCATGAAAATGTTTTAACATGAAATGTCCCCCTCCCTTTCCATAGTTCATCAGAATACTTCCGGAATCGCGCTGATTCACATGATAGACAACAGCGTTAGGCTCATAGATTAGTTTGAATCCAGCCTGATAGATTCTATAGAAAACATCAAGATCTTCGCCTCCCTTTTTTGGGCTCCCGGCCCCTAGGCCTTCATCAAAAAGTTCGATTGATTCGAATACGTCTTTCCGAAATGAACAGTTGTTTCCAACACCTATGCACCATGGTACTGGAGCAATACCCTGCAAGGATACAGTAGACATCAGGTATGGAACCACACGCCGAAGCATGCGGAACAGGCTCTCCTCTTGGCCTGACATGAATTCGCACCTTTTCAATCCCTTGTCATGGGTGAAAAACTTCTCGATCACTGTGTCTCTTGCTTCAGGGATTGTGCGTCCAGTTACACACTTCACTTCGGGACTATTGTAGTTTCTGATAAGGTTTTCAACCCAATTTTCACCAACAACACAGTCGTCGTCGGTAAAGCATAAAATATCGCCATTCGCTCTCGTGATCGCAAGATTCTTTGCTGCACTAACTCCTCTTTCTGCTTGATACATGTATCGAAAAGCGTAGGATTTGGCCATTTTAGCCACTTGCTTAGCGAAGTTACCGTGACTGCTGTCAACAAGAAGACACTCTTTCCGGGAATATCTGGTCAGGTATATGGAGGATAAACACTGACGAAGGATTTGGGGTCTATTTTTGGTGCAAACAACAATGGTAACTAAAGGCTGCAATAGTTTCTCTCCATACTTAAGCACATTAACTATAGATAATCCGCCTATCTGAAGTCGTAACTCGGTTGAAGACGGTATTAGAAGCTACTGGTCTAAAAGGTGGAGTCTCTCTTTCTCAATTTCAAAATTATTCCGCCGCAATCCCTCGGCATCTTTCCCTTATTCATGTATTTTCCTGCCAAAACATATTCCAATAGACTTAACACTCCAATCGGAATAATTGTGTGGTAAAAAACATTGGCCAACGCGCTTTCATAAACAACCCAATCTTCTAGGACACAGCCCGCTGGTTCAACTATTCTTTTGAAAACATCATCAATACAGTACTGTCGAAACAAAAAGTTGTCTCCCCTGTCAACTTCGAATCTCTTGAAGAAAGTCTCTAGGGTCGAAACGGGGAGATGTTTCAGATAACGAGGCAAACATACTGTCCATCCAGCATCTAGCAGAGTTGTGTCTCCCGAAACCACTGGAACGCTGACCACGCAGACGCCTTTGGGGCCCAAAACTCTGCCGATCTCTTTTGCGGCCTCCATATCATCTAATATGTGTTCCAAAACGGAAATTACGGTTATCTTCGAGATCGAATTATCTTTGAAAGGGAGTTTTCCTATGCTTGACAAAATCGCTGATTTCAATTGTTTCTCACTTTTGTCGCCTATTCTTGCCTGCCAGACAACAGAGTCTCTAGTTACATCCAGGGCAAGAACTTGAACACCCCTTCGTCTTAACAGCGACGGAAGAAGTGAGTGTCCACATCCTAAGTCAAGAACTTCCTCATTTTTTTTCAAATGCAAATACCTTAACGCCATTTCATACTCTATATATCTCGACGAACTAAGACCATGACAGTACACCAATGCAGGATAGCCATTTACCCTAATGTTATGCATGAGTAAGGTTTTGTGTACAAGGCTTTCTTGCTCGTGTAGAAATCCATTTAGCATCTTCTCAGCCATTCCTGTTTAGCTTATCAAGCAATCAGGCGAACAACTGCCACGAGGAAAAAGAAAAGAAAACCAGAAAACATTAGAACTGGGCTTATGACATTCTGGAGACGCAAGGGCAGATGATCTAGCCAGATTGAATATTCAACACAAAGGACAAGATAAGCAAGGAACAGAAACAAAAAGGAGGGAGAGAACCAACCTAGAAGGATGAAAACCAGAAACTCGATTATCCCGACAAATATGCAGATATTACGTAGCATCCGAGTAACCCTAACACCGTTTACAACAGCGATGGTCTTCTTTCCCGTTTCAAGGTCAACTTCAAAATAGTCAATTTCATGTTGGAACCTGTGAACTAACGCGATGAAACTGAAAGATGAGGACATAACGACAACTGACCAGTCTATGAAGCTGAGTACAGAGATTCCAGCCAAGAAAGGTAAGAAATCACCTATGAATAGTAATGACGTAGAATAGGGATATTTCATTTTAAGCCTTAAAGGTGGTACAGAGTAGATTGTTCCGATAAACGCCATTAGCAACGCTATTTGGAAAAAAGAGATGGAGACATACCATGAAAACATTAATCCAATCACAAGAACAAAACCAGAAAGTCCTAACGCCACATCTCTTGAAATGATGACACCCACGATCCTCTGTTTGCCTGTGTATTCTTCCTTCAACTTGTCTATTTCAACATCAAAACAGTCGTTTATTGACATTATGTAGCTCAGAACTGGAACCAGTCCAAACAGAAACAGTAAGGCCTTAAGAATTGACGTATTTTCTTGGGGCAGAGCCAAGGCAAACCCGAGAATTGCTGCGCCTATCCACTTCTGTTGCGCGCCCACATCGAAGAATTGTAGCATACTTGAAAGATATTGGAGTGCAGAGTGCATATGACTCACTCCTAGAATCGTCTATAGTTTGTTCAATGCACAAAAACTAGGTGCCTTGTCATCACAGACCTTTAAACACGTATCTGTCACGATCCTTTCTATGCACTTGTGGTCCCAAAAATCGCCTGCAATATTAGACACCTAATGTTGTAGGAGAAATCTCGGATCAACAAAGGAAAAAAGGCGGGGCGAGCAATGCCACTTCTCTCGCCATACCTAATCGTGGAAATTAACTCGCTGGGCTCAAACAAGGCTGTTTTTTTGACACCACTGTCCCAGAATTCCTGCCTCCTGAACCACTGAAAAGTGCTTCTTCTCATCGCCATCGAATACCTGTATCTGTTTAAGGCATCCCATTCTCTCTGGTACTCGCCCAAAACTTTTCGACTGTAATCTCTTTGCTCATATGCCCTCGCTATGACTTTCCCACAAATCTTGCCGCCTTCAAGAGCAGGTCTTATACCTTCGCAATACCAAGGTGTTGCTTGGCCGGCGGCGTCTCCAACGATCAATAGACGATCGAAAACGAAATTTTTGAGCGGGCCTATGGGGATAGTTCCGAATTCCGGTCTTAATGTCTCTGCGTCTTGTACCATCTCACTGTAAGGGGAGAAATCTTTACAAGCACGGCCGAAATTAGCTTTAACGATCTTCTTAGGATAATGCCTTGATCTCGTTACAGTTGCGAAGCCATATCGAGCTGTTTGCGTATCCATCGGGTAGAACCAACCGCCGCCGTTTCCATATTTTCGACCTGAAAGTATATGCATTTCACTAGGATCTTCGACACTACAGCCTCTCAAAACTTCGCCATAAGCGTGGCTATATAAAGGAGGTAACTGTTGACCAAGCGTTTCTGCCCCTAAGAAAGCACTTCCAGATGAATCAACTAAGACATCAACAGAAGACTTTGTACCATCCTCAAGCATCAGAATCCGATTTCCCTTATTGTTGGAAGGTTTACCAAGTTCGAAACTCAGCACACTAATACTTTCATATATCTCAACGTTACCCTCTTTTTTTATCCGACGAAGTAAAATGTCGCATGCCTTTTCATAGTCAAATGTCACAAAGGCGGGTTTATCAAATTCAAAAGAGGATGACACGCCTTGCGGGCTTCTGAAAGTGAATTTCGTGTAGCCTTGAATCACAGCACCCTGCAGATTATAATTCTCGACAATATCAGGAAAGGTGAAAGGTGAAGACTTTGTAGGGTCACCAATCTTCTTTTTGTCCACCATCAGTACGGTTGCATCCGTTCTGGAACATATATATAGAGCCGTTGAAAGACCAGCCATCCCAGCGCCTACAATACCGATATCATATTTCATTTTAATCAATCCGTACTGAAGCTGGACATTCCCCTCTTGCTGAACATTGGATACAGAATGACATCAACATGTCGAACTGATTCTAGGCCATAGTGAAGAAGGTATTCGATTTTCGCTATAAGGTTCTTGTCGATTCTCAAAAAAGGATACAAAGCTCTCGCTATTCGATAGTTCCTCTTAATTATCGAATAAGCGGAGGATTGTTTCCAGAGAGTCTGGTATCTGGACAAAAAATTCTCAGAAAAATCTCCTTTCTGCAGAGCTTCAACGGCTATGTGGCCAGCCAGTCGTCCCGCAAAGACTGCATTGTCTATGCCATATCCACCTAAAGGATCAACCATTCCGGCAGCATCACCAACGACCAGACTGGAAGGACCATATATTCTTTCAGCTGGGGCCAGCGGAAGCATTGCAGCTCCAAAGTGTAGAACCTTCTTATCTATGAGCGTTTCAGAAGAAACTGCCTTATCTTTGATGAAATTATCCAAGGTTTCTGTGATCCTGATTCCGAATCGTCTTAGCGTGGACAGGCGACAGCCAACTCCCACATTTAATGAGTCTTTCCTAGGGAAAATCCATCCAAAGCCCCATGGCGAAATATCGTGGCCGAAGAAAAGCTCCAGATGGTTCATGTTGTTTTCTTCCCATTCCAGCTCGTATCTCGCTGCTATTGCTAGGTTGTTTGGGGTTCCTTTGAATCCAAGGGTAGGGAACAATTTTGTGCCAAGAGTGAAAGGCCCATCAGCAAAAACGATCATTTTACAGGATATAGACCGGGTCTTCTTATCTTTCCGACTTTTTAGAGAAACCTGCACAACGTCCCCTTTTCTTGCAGCATCAGTTGCCTTGGTTTCATGGTTTATATTTGCTCCACATCTTGCAGCATTGTCAGCAAGAAGTGTATCAAAAGTTTGTCGTTTTACTGTTGCATGATGAAATCGCCGAATTTTCTTCCCCCACGGGAAATGCAAAACTTCGTGAGATACGAATTTTTCGATAATATTCTTCTCAAACAATAATTCTCTTGCAAGCTTTGCGGAAATAACACCACCACATACTTTTGTTTGGCAAGGCTTTCTTTGTTCTATTAACTCTACATCAAAACCGGCGCTTCCAATCACTTTTGCAACACTGGAACCAGCAGGACCCGCCCCAACGACTACAACATCAGCGATGGACAACTCAATTTCGCCTTAGTCACATCTCAGAAAGGGTAGAGTTAATGTTCGCAGGCCCCTATTGGGAGAGTTCCTTTCTACTCTTCTTCTGCAAACCCTTTCCCCATACCTTGTTTCTAGTAAAAATCTTGAACATCCCTAGGAAACAGCCAATATATGTATCCATTGCGGCCCTTGCTGTAACTGATCGCCAAGCAAGAACAAGGATTATCGCGGGAATGATCAATAAAAGCAAGGGCTGGTGTATCGCAAAGTATGACGTTAGTAAAGCCACATCAACAAGAAGCAGTATCGGTGAAAGTATTAGTATGAAGAAATATAAGGGCAGACTTATGAACCCAAAGGCACCGTATCGTGGATTGAAAAACATCGCCAAGTTACTTAGAATCACTCTCATGACCCCAGCTGCTCTTCTGTCCCTTTGCTTACGTCTATCCCAGAAGTTTTCGGGATACCATTCGAGAGATTTCACGTCAGAATCAAAAATGGCGCGGTAGCCATTCTTTACAACGTTTATTACAAGTTCACAATCATCAGCTGTGATGCTCTCTCCCAATTTTGGTATAAGGCTTTTGCGATACGCTCCAAAGGAACCGTGGCAAAAGAGCGATGAGTGAAAGTAACTTTCCATCTGCTGCACTCTGTACTGAATTCCTCTGAACTTCCTCTCAAGGGATTTTTCGGACTTTGACAGGATTTTGTGAACCCCACCTACAGCGCCAACTTTCTTGTCCGCGAAATTCGAGACAGCTGCTCGCAAGGCAGAGGGTTCCGGGAAAGCATCACAATCAGATTTAATAACTATGTCTCCTTTGGCTATCGAATACCCTTGATTTAAAGCATTGTTAAAGCCTGGTTTTTCCTGTCTTAGCAGTTTTATGAAGGGATACACCTTTTGGTAACCTTTGATGATGCCAGGTGTTCTGTCTGAAGAATTATCAATGAAAACTATCTCTATCTTGTCTCTTGGGTAGTCCATCGCTAGAATGTTTCTGATTCTCTTTTCTATTATGTCCTCTTCGTTGAAAGTGGGTATCACTATAGAGACTCTTGGGGTGTAATCTTCATCTCTGTTGATTAAGGTTTCTCTGCAACCATATCGCATCATTAAGAAAAATACAACCGCATATCCTGCGAGGAGAATGAGATTGATGAGAAGAATGAGTTGTGCCAATAACTCCAAAGATAACCAACTCTATGACGCCTGAGCCGTCCTGAACCACTCAAGTAGCGAAGAAAAGCCGTTTTCTAGTGACACCTGCGGCTCATAGTTCAACAAAGTTCTCAATTTGGAAACATCCGCTACAAGGGTTTGTACATCACCTTTCCAAGACTGTTTTGTGTAGTGGACCTCGGTTTTCCCATCAAGGTTTAGCTTGTCGAGAACAAGTTGAACCAGTTGTTCGATGCTCACACCTCTGCCAGTGCCTATGTTTAGTACCTCACCCAAGGCCTTCGTGTTGAGAGCTGCAGAAGTTATAGCGTTAACGCAATCTGTTACATAGATAAAATCCCTTTTCTGCTTGCCTGTTCCTAAGACTTCAAGGTTTTTCTGGTCTCTTGACAGTTTCTTTAGTAGATCATACATTACATACCTAGGTTGCCTGGGTCCATACGTGTTGAAAATCCTGAGGACTACAACTTTCGTCCTCAGTATGTTGCGGAAGGCCCGACAATATGCTTCGCCACATAACTTGCTTGCTCCGTAGAAAGATGCAGGCCTCAGGGAATGTGATTCGTCAATGGGCACATACGCAGCTTCGCCATAGACTGCAGCTGACGAGGCATATAATACAATGGGCCTTTTGTTTGAATCTGACGCAGCTTTCAGAACGTTGAAAGTTCCAATAGCGTTTGAATTGAAATCATATTCTGGGTCTTTCGTGGAGTTCGGCACGCTTGCATTTGCAGCCAAATGGAAAATGAAATCTGCTCCTTTGACCGCCGTCCTAACCGTTTCATAATCTCTAACATCTCCTTTCATAAGCTCTACTGAGCCCATAATGTGAGCCAAGTTTTTCTCGGATCCACTTTGGAAGTTGTCTAGAACCCTTACAAAAGCCCCTTTTTTCACCAAGGCTTCAGACAACCAGGAACCAATAAAGCCTGCACCGCCCGTGATTAAAACTGTCTTATCTTCCATTGTATCCATCATTAGGCGTACTTCCTACAGCCGTGGCGCTCACTTTTCAGCGTTTTTTCGATTGCTTAAGCATGTTAGAGTTTATTTCAAGTACAACTCTGAGAATATCAGGATTTACACCCAATCTCTCAACAAAATCGGCAAACGTAACTACATCCTTGGGCAAGCAACTGCCCAAAAATGGCCGACCGCCCACAACTCCATATTCACCAATACGCGGGTCAAGAGAGACAGCCTTGCTCACGGTCTTGTCATTAACTCCCAATTGTTGACAAACATTGTGTATTTCATTGAAAAAGGAAATCTTCGTGGCAAGAAAAGCATTAGAGGCATGCTTTATCATTTCTGCAGTATCAAAATCTGTTCTTATCGTCGGTGCATCCAAGGGGCCGTAAAGCTCCGCTAATCTATCGCCAGACTTCTTGTCCAATTCACCAATTACTATCCTACTAGGGTTCAGAAAGTCCTCCAGCGAACTTGCTTGCCTAAGGAACTCTGGATTGTAGCAAAGCCCAAAACACTTAGAGTTAGCGAACCTTTGTAAAGTTGGCAGCAATATGGTTCTCGTAGTTCCAGGCAAAAGCGTACTGCGAATAACAACCACATGGTAGTTCTGCTTCTTTCTCAAAGCCTTACCTATTGAAATGATCGCCCTTTCCACAAAAGAAAGATCAACCTCACCGCTAATACTAGGCGTCTGGACACAAACAAAAGACAAGGACGCAGGTGTGACAGCATCCAATACATTTCGACATACTTCATATCCTTCAGAACTAAGCTTCTTCAACTTCACCCTATCTATGTCATAGAAAAGGACATTATAACCAAGCTTGGCAAAACCCTTTCCAGTAGCGGCGCCAACTACTCCTGAGCCTATTATCGAAACAGTCACTAAATCTGGCAAATGACAACACCAAATAACATATGCAGAAATCTTTACTAGCTCCCCACAGAATCTTCACTGGTATTTCTGCAGGAACTCTCGAAATATCGTTTTGATGATCTTCCATCCATCCCGAAAAATGTTTAGGTTAGACTTACCATGGCGCCTCTTGAACTCAATGCTTGGTACCTCAACAATGTTCAGTCCAAGTTCCTTGGCCTTTATGCAGATCTCGGTTTCGATCTCAAAGTCTGAGGACTTCAAATGGGGACACAACTTTTTCAGAGCATTTTTCCTGAATGCCCCGAAACCATAACACAAATCTGTGTATTTCGTGGACCATAACCAATTTACCAAACAAAGAAAGAACAGATTTCCGATTCTCCGGATAAGATTCAAATCTTCTGAACGGCCCCAAGAAAGAAAACGAGAGCCTTTGACCAAATCTGCACCCTCCTCTATGGCGCTGATGAACAAAGGTACCTCCTTAGGATCCATAGATCCATCCGCATCCATCACCACAACTATCTCACCGTCAACAACACTATGAGTAAAAGCTTGGCGTAAGGCCGCACCTTTTCCGCTACCACGCTGCAGGATAACTGTAGCCCCCGATTTTTCCGCAACTTCAGCTGTTCCGTCGACCGAGTTACCATCAATAACCACAATATGGTTGTCTCCATTCTGCTTCAGCTCATCAAGAAGCCTAGAAATTGATCTGCTTTCATTGAGAGCAGGAACTATTATTGTAGTATTGTTTCTAGAATAAACCATGTTAGCGACCCATCGAACGCTCCAGTTTCCTCTTTCTGATCACTATCTGGCAATTTAGAGATGAAATAACTTGTGAAACATCGAAGAACCTTGTCTATAACATTCAAAGAATTCTTCTAGAATAGAAATGCACTCAAAACGCCTCAGGATTCGCTCACTGTGATCATCCTACTGCTTGAAGCTATTACTATTCCAAATGGAGATGATATCTGAAGCGAGACTGTGTAGTTACCTGGAACAGCATCCAATCCAACAGTTCCCTCAAGTAACGTTAGATTGAAGACCTGCCCAGCCATGATATTAGCTGGTCCATAGTCTTGTCTATAGATAAGCCTGTTCGAGCCATCTTTGACGGTAAGCCTTGCTTCAAGCTCTGTCAGATTATAATATGCTAGTCCAGAACCATAGAAGGCATAGTCATCTCCAGGCTGGTATAGGTCTTTGTTCGTTGTCACTGAACATTCCATCACCAAAGCCATCTCTGCGTTCTCAGCATAATAGCCTGCAAAACTCTGAACGCTTTCCTCATCTGTAGGTTGATGCGTAAAATTCAATACTGCATGATAAGTGTGAGTGGAAACCTGCATGGCTTCACTGAACTCGTGTACCGCACCGCCTTCCGTCACACTATTCTTATTGCTGTGATAGTTATCAGCCCGCCACTCATCCACACTCACAAGTTCATCATACTTGTAGGCAACAAGAATGTTATGCGCCCCATCCCCACCCAGGCTAGCGTTAAAGAAGGGAAAAGCGACCCCAAAGACGTCTCTCGTATCGCCATAGAGAATGGGAAACAGACTGAATATGTCCTTATATGTTGTTTCATTAACAACCGAGGAAAAGCCGTACGTCGTGTTGAACATGTAGAAAGTGGCGTTAGGAGTGAAGCCAGCTCTTCTAGTCACGTAAAATGGATACCACCTCCACCCGGGAGGAATGGTCACATACCTCGGAACATAAAAAGTCCTCTCAACTGAAACAAGCCCATTGTCATGTATAATCCACGTGGAATTCACATAGATTGCATTACCAGAAACATCTTTCGCAACCTGACCCACCCGATTCACAATCCTTGAAGAAGACTGCAAAATCACATATTCGCTGGTGTTGCCCAACAACCACAGCCGAGCCCCGGCGTCTCCGCCAGTCGAGAAAACCAAATCAGGATACCCGGGCTTATAAAACAAAGACGAAAACAAAGGAAGAAGATTATAATAGGGCTTCCACCCCAGATTCACCAAGTTCCTTGAACGATTAGGATCAACCGAAACATCATAATATTCAGTTATCTCCCCACCGTTGGAAGCGTTAAAGTAAAGCTCAACATCATCCAAAACAACACGTATCCCCGCACTTTCTAATAGAACTCCCCGCCCAGTAACAGAGAAAGCATGACTAGCAGAAACAAGAATAGCAAGGAACGGTGAGATTAGGAGAAATCCTACGAGTAGCCATGCCCGAAAGCCCTTCAGTCATATTCCCTCATCGATGTTGATTGAAATTGAAGCATCATCTCTGTAGCAACGTAAGGTATATCCCGTTTTCTTCTATCTCAAAGAATATTGGGGAATGAGGAGAAGGTTTTCTCCTCTAGCTACGCTGTACCGACTATACTGGGATCAGCGTGACTGCCGTTGGTCCATCCCATGACATTCCGTCTCTTGTCGCGTAGGCACTTCCGCTTTTTGTTGATATGTGCCCCACAAGCAGTATCATCTCAATGGACATGGGATTGCCATTGTCATCCTTCGTTCCGTCAACAGCCATGTAGAAATCGTCTCCTTTGTAGGTGCCGAGAACCGGCTGATTGCTGTAGAAGCCTGTGGCGTTGTCGACTCCATGAATCACAGCTCCATCCAAGTGAACATGCAACACATCAACGAAGGGACTGACCCTGAAGTGATAGGTCGGCGGCCAGCCCTTTGGTTCGATTGTTGACGCTGACGCCAAGCTTGGTCCTAATGTCAACGGTTCAGCAGGCGTGGCTAGGACAAGCGTCACTGCTGTTGGGCCTGTCCAAGATTTTCCGTCCGTCGTTCTGTACAAGCTTCCTTTCTGCGTTGAGATCTTGCCAACAATCATCGCCAACTCATAGTACAGAGAACCACCATAGTCAGACTTGAGCCAGTCAATAAACATGTAGAAATCATCGCCATCGAACCATCCCAGAACCGGCGCATTGTGGTAACTTCCACTACCACCATCGTAATTGTCGGTTCCATGAAGCAGCTGCCCATCATTGTGTATGTGAATTATGTCACCAAAAGGACTCATACGGAAGGAATAGATCGGCTGATGTCCAACGGGCCAAAAGCTCACCTTACCTACCCAGGTGCCCCAGTCCCAAGTTGAGGAGACACCCGCACAATCCTTAGCCCATTCACCGTAGATCCATACTTTGTCGCCATTCACCGGGTCTCTTGCGATGCCAAAGTAGTCGCCCCATCGATAGCCTGTAATGTAGGTCTCTCCAGCCTTCAGCAAAGCACTGGCCTGCGTAGACGTATCTGTCGTCTTACGACCAGTATAGCGTATTCCAGCATACTCCGTCGAACTGCTCCGCGCAAAAACAATAACAATGTTATCCGACATATCCGTGTAGATCGCTGGGAACCAGTAATAGTACCCGTCCGACCCAAATCTCACATTTAGCACAAGGCCGTTGGTGCCCGTGTTAATCTTGAAATAGCGAAGCGCCGCGACTGTTCCGCTACCCCAATTGTAAGCCTCTGTGAAAGCCGCGTACAGATGTCCATTCCGATACATGCAGTTGTAGATCCTGTTGTCAATCGTATCAAGTTCAGCAGTTCCACCCTTCTGTTTCGCGTTCGGCGGCGGACTATAGGTTCCTATAGTTATCGTAGCCTGCCTCGTCCAAGTAGGACCACTCGTGAAGTCGGGAACAACATTCCAAAGTGTAACCTTGTTCCATCCACCAGACTTGCTGTTAATGAGAAACTCCTTGCCCGGATTCCCATGAGTCCACGCCGTTCTCAATGTGAAGGCCATTGACCCATCGTTATTCGTCCGGCCCCAAAGTCTCCAATAAGTAAACCCAGAACCGCTATAGAGCTTAGATTTCGGCAAAACATTAAGCATTGCAGTCTTGAAGCTACCACCCCAAGTAAACTGGTTGGAGCTGATGTAAATCGCTCCGTCCGATGCAGGCGCAATACCATCAAATCCAAGATCCGGGTAGTCAGCCCATGTATTCGAACCACCATAGTAAAGACCACCATTGAGTTTCCAATTCCACCACCCTCCCGTAGGGTTAGAGCCCTTCGACACAGACAGAAGGTACTGAGACGTAGGCTCAGCCCCTTTTACCAGGCAAACCATCAGCCAACGGTCAGCGTGATGGTCGTAGGCTATACGCGGATCGAAGGGTAGGTCAGATCCAGTGCTCCACCAGTTTTGGAAGCTACGCTCAAAGACAAAGGTTCCAGTTTTCGTGTAGAAGGCAAACTCCGAGTTAACCATAACCCCAATGTGGTTCAAGCCAGCCGCAATATGAGGATCAGGCGGCTTGTGAAGATACCCATCTGGCTGATTCAAGTCGTCGAGCCCTTCAAAGTCATCGTGAAGACTGGGCGCTAGGGACTCTGGCTCCAAAGTTGAGACTACCGGGTCCTCTTCTACTGTCGGCAAGTCATCGACGTGAACGAACTCTTGGCTCTTCAACTTCTCCAGCAATTCTGGGGCTATCTCGTAGCCTAAAGGTGGCACGTGCCCGCCTTGCGGGGTGCCAATTGGCTCCTCCGGAAGATCGTTCCATAACCTTTCTTTCCCCGGACCAACAGAGACCTCTTGACTCTGTGCATCCTCTGCCATCGAAACAACAGGATAAACTGATATTGCCAATAGACACGCGAAGATCAACACTATAAGGTAACGTGTTTTCAAATTTTCTTTCACCTCGTTTTTTTAGCAAGAGAATTAGTTGCCTGCCGTATTTAACGACCTATGGAAGACTCCGCTCACTTTTCTAGTCTCTAATTGCATGTAATGCTTAGAAACTTCGTTCCACAACAAAATCCGCAACGCTCATGAGCATACTCTTAGCTTCCGACTCAGGCAGGACTTTCAGCCCCGACTTCGCCTTGGCGATGTACTCCCTCGAAGTCTCCTCTGCACGCTTCAAAGCATTTGTGGAAAGCACGATTTCAACAGCTTCGCTCACTTGAGAGTCACTCAACTCGGGAGAGCTAAGCATCATCAGCAACTTATCTCTGCTGTTCTTAGAGAGTTCCTCCAAGCTGTAAAGAACCGTTATGTTTCCAAGCTTATGCTCCCTAATATCCTTCCCAGCCTCTTTGCCCAATCTCTCAGTCTCTCCAACAACATCTAAAATGTCATCTTGAATCTGGAAGGCAACCCCACAACTCAACCCATACCTTGACAAAGCATCTATCTGCGTAGGTTTTCCACCGCCCACAATGCCTCCTGCTTCACATGCCGCCTCAAAAAGCACCGCCGTTTTGGCCTCAATCATTCGCAGATAATCATCCTCAGAAATATCGCGGTACATCATTCTGCTAATATACTCAGAGTCTCGTCCAGCCTGCTCAAATAACACATCTAACCTCTCCCCCTCAATAATCCTCCTAATCGTCCAACTGAGCAACATCTCTATCCGCCTTGACCGAACAGACCGTCTAACCGCCTCAAAGATCGCCTCCCGATAATGCATCCCAACCAAGAAGGACATCACATCCCCATACAATGCCCTGACTGTTGGATACCCTCTTCTGAGATCAGAGTGATCAATAACATCATCAAATATTAGAGTATAATTATGAATCAACTCGATACCCGCCGCAGCAGGTATTGCAACCTTGATATCTCCACCAACCGCTTCACAACACAAAATCGTCATCGCAGGCCTAGCTCGCTTCCCACCTGAAACAACCTGATGCTCAGCAATCTTGTACAACTCATCTGATGCACCAAGCCTCAGCATCTTTAACAAGAAATCATCCACTAACTTTCCGCGCTCAGTCAACATTTCAATGGCAGACATAGCGGCCCTGTCCTTCAAAGAGTAATCAACCAACTATCTAAGAAGAATCGGTTGAGGCAACTTCGAACTACTTTTCTACAAAAAGTCGCAACCTTCATGGCGGCAGTACTTCAGACAATCCTTTGAACACATTTTGGGGACGCCACGAATCAACTTCCCATTAACCTCCCTGAACCCTTCCCAACATATCTGCCCCTCTTCAAACTTCAGCTTCTCAATTTTGCCCTCTTCCTCGATTTCCAGAACAAATACACCTCTGGCTAATGGTTGTTGCAGTCTACTTTCTCCCTCAATCTCGCCTTTCAACACTCTCCCTCCTCTCTTTCCTAAAACAGCGATTCATAACGTAATTGCATCCTTGTGCATGCATGCTTATCCATCAAGTTCTCATAAAGAGCGAATGCTAACCAGTCATGTTTAGCCAGATTCCCACAAAGCGATTATCAAAATGAAAATGTTGCGAGCTACTGTCATAGCGCCACAGCTCAAAAAACAACTGAAAATAAGACCCACGATACTCTGAACTCCATTTTGTAGAGGCGTTAACAGAAAAAACTACATTATTGATTGATAAGTAATCCACTAGCAAAGAATCGCCTTCAAACTGGGCATCTTCAATAGCAAAGGAAAGAGCCCTTTCCCATACTCCACCATCCGCCAAGAAAAATCGAAACTCGTACAGAGGAGGCAAAGGACTAGGCTCACTAACTGTAGCATTAGGAAGAGACTGAGACTGATTGCGAAACTTAACGTAAGCCATGTAATACTGCGAACTGCCCATATGATTACCAACACCAAGAAAAACTGGACCCTGCATCTCTCCAGCCCTTACATTGAAGGGATAACCCTCAGCCATACCCATAGGACCCAAAAGCCAGAATTCAGAGAACCTCTCCCCACCACTAGGAAAAGGAACAACCACACCAAGCCCGGGAAAAGCAGCAACTAACACTGAAACCAAGACCACAGACATAAACAGAGTGCGATAATCCTCAAGATTCACCCTCAGCCACCTCCGGCTTCATCTCTAAAACCCGCCTATAGTAACGCTTTTTAAAAGAAGCCCAACCAAACCAGCTTCCACAGAGAACCAAGACCACACCCACAACAGACCCGCTGATAGTGATCCAATTGCGCTCTCCCCGTTCCTTGATGGCCTTCTCCCTCAAAACTGCAGCATCGCCAGCTATTCCATCCAAAGCCTCAACACAAAGACTAGCGTTACCAACAGCACCATCAGAGTCCCCAAGTCTCAAACACATCCACGCCACAGCCAAATACTCTGCAGCCACATCCAACCTATCCAGCAAACTCGAAACATTAGCCCCAGCCTTCTCAGCCTCCAAAACAACACCATAAGCCTCAACCACATTCCCCTCAGCCCCCTCAACAGCGGACACAGCCCCCTCCTCATCCACCGCTCCAACACCAAACACAAAACCAGACCACAGAAGAACAAATAGAAGAAGCAGAACAACCCCGCCCCTCAAACCAGAGACACCATCCAACTCATATCACCTTCCACACTAAACCTCATTTCTGCATCGTCTTCAGCTAGCCAATTCTGATCGTTTATTAACGGAAAAAATCAAATACCTGTCTAAACACGCCCACCCTCATAACCTACTACAACGCTGATGACAAAAACCCTACCTAAGCGTCCAAAGCCATGGAAAAACACAGCGTCACCCAAGTCTTCACCTTCCACGAACACTTCAAAGACACAGGCTTCCAAACCATCCCATAACACAAAATAAAACGGCTCCTAAAGCCACGGCACCGTGCGCCCGGTTGGCCACAGCAAACCTGCTCAGGCCAGTGCAAATGAAGAACACTAATACTTCTTCAACCGTTCTTTGGTCAGTCTTCGAGCTTCCTTGATGAAAAGTTTTGCATCATTTAACATGTTCTCAACTTCTTTCTTCCCGAATTCGGCTCCAATCACATAGTTCCCTGTCTCTCTAGCCTCAAAACTCCGACGCAGTATCCTAGCAAATTCTTTCTTCATCAAGCCTGGTTTTACCACGTGCAACCCGAATTCCGAGATCAATCCAGAGTGAGTTTTAGTATCCCTTCCCAGCGAATTCAGGACGGCTTTAGCAGCATGGAAATTCCGTAGTAGATCCTGTTAACGGCATCTACCAGTTTGTCCCTTTTCAACAGTATTTCTGCAGCCTCAATCCTTTCGTTAGCTGATTGAAGCTCTTCCTCTACTAACTCCTTTAATGAAGTCTCCTCTATCATGCAAAACCTCTCCACTCAAAACATCACGAATGAAAGGCCTATCAACCATCTTTTTGAACCTTTCTGGTGAGAAGTACACTATACTCACAACCCTTCCATGTTCCAACAACACCTCATCGGCAAGTCTTTCAGCTTCCTCTTTCACCTCTGGATTCTCCGTTATCACAGCTACATCAATATCCGAATCTATTCTGGATCTCCCCTTGGCCACGGACCCGTAGACCAAGACGGTAGCATCTAACCTCTTAAATCCTTCCAGCATCTCCTCATGTATCTTGAGCATAACCTAAAGACTGAACAAGAAATTATATAAGTTCTTTTAAGCACGAGCGCTGCCTTGTCCCTAAATTCCTAAAATGTACGCGAATTTGTCAAATAACACGCTAGGCTTGTCAGCCTAATCTAGGCCTTTCTTTCCTTATACTGCGGATGAGAGGCAAAAACGTGGGAAAACTGTGAATCATTCATCTCACACTCCTCCTTATTTCTCACCCTTCTTGCCAGCCGGATTTTTCGAACCAGCACCCATCCTCCCCGCATTGAGAAACCTATTCACCAACAGCTTCCTTTCATCTTGTACGTTACTCAACTCCTCCTCAACCTCCACACGACGCTCAAAATAACTCTTAAACTCCTGAAGGAAATCCGAGCCCTTATCCGTAAGCTGATAAATGTCCCCATCCTCCATCCCCACCAACCCCACATCAATAACATACTTCAAATAACTAGTCAAAAGCTTATAACTCAAATTCGCCTGATACATAATCTGCGTCTTCTTAGCCCCACCTCTAGCCACAGATAGAATATCAGCAACAATCTCCATCCTACTCCTATACCTACCCATCCACAACCACACCAAATCGTCCAGCAACAACAAGCACAAAAACAACAAAAAAATAACTAAAACTCACCAATTCTTGTACACAAAGCACACACAGCCAAAAATCGAAAAGAAGAACAACCATTCATCTCATTCTAACGTGAAGCCAGCCCTTCCCACCTTTCTTAAGCTGTTGCTTCTTTTTCTCAGGCTCAGAAGGAATCAGCCTACCACCCTTCGTAAACCTCTCTTGCCTACCTATGACCTCCCGCACAAACTTTCCCCAACCACCCACGACAGGATTTGGATCCTCAACCCTACCTGCTTGCCTATCCTCCGCATGCTGCTCCAAAATCTCCCTGAAATTAGGAGGCTTATAATCCCTAGTAGCCACTATAACAGTTCCCTTATCAACAAACAACAAATCGTAATCCTCACTGGCAATGCCCTCAGCCCTCACTCTATCATCTATCCTATGCTGCCACAAAAGCCTCCAACAAGCTCTCAGACTATCCACGAACTCTCTCCATTCTCTACCATCCACTATCAAATCCCTCCATGATCGGGAGCGGATAAGTACACTCGCTTCTCTTCGAGAAGCTCAGACACGATCTTTAGCCTAGTTAACCTCTTCACATATTTAAGAACTCAGAAGAGTTCTTCTAGGCAGAAGATATGTGCCTTTTTTCTAGAATTTCATACAATTCTTCTATACTTCAAATCTATAAACTGCCAAAACACTAACTTCAAGAACAGTGTTCTATAACTCTTCTCTATTCTTCTAGAAGACAACCCGCTTTGTTATAAAAGGAAATTTCACAAAGCCTTTATTTCCACAACTAGAAATGCTCTCAAAAGGATCTGACAACCTTGCGGGAAATCGACGAAGTCGTAAGCCTAATAAAAGACGATCAGTGGCACACCCTAGAGGACATTATCAAGAAGACGAAACTACCACAATCCCAAACCAACAAGATTCTCGAATTCTTAACCAATTACAACTTCATAGATTATGATCCCAAACATGAAAAGGTGAAGGTCACACCTTCACTGATGAAATTCCTCAACGAAGACCAAACGTGCTAGGAACGCTTCTTCTCTCCAATAATCTCTTTCAATTCATGATAGGCCTTAAGAAAAGATAGACCCTTCTCTGTGATTATGTACAACTTTGGATTCTTACTCTCGCTCTCTGATACTCTCAAAAGGTCCCTATCAAGAAGAAACTCCAGATACTTCTCAAGCTGCCTGAAGCTGAGATTAGCCCCATACATAAGGTGAGTCTTTGACTCAGGGCACTTCGCAACAAATAGAACCCTCGCCATAATGTCCCATCGACTTCTCTGCAAGAACCCACTTCCGAAGAGTATTTAACAGATATATATCTGAATGTTTTTAAGGTTTTCTAGACCAAAACTCCAGAAACTAATCATAGAAAATTATCATATACCCCGCACGCGCAAAGCTGAAGAATTGACCAACATTTCTGCGACCATCTTTAGAATAAATTTCACTGTCTTTTACCCCCATAAATCATCCCTCATCATTCGCTGGAAGGTAAAAAGGTTTAAGACAAAGCGTAGTCAGTGAAATCATGCCGGGATGGCAGAGTGGATAATGCGCAGGCCTTGAGAGCCTGTGGTCCCGTTGGACCGCATGGGTTCGAATCCCATTCCCGGCGCCAAAATATGGTTCCTTCAATCAAGTTAACCCGTTACAGCCAACTTTTCCGTAGTTAGTATCTTGTTCACCAGTTGCTTTCCCAAGTTTTTCGATACATCAAGGATCTCTATCCCAATTATGCGCCCACGTTTGTCAAGATCTATGATAACGTTTTCCGCAAGCTCTTCGCTAATTTCATATCTGGCTTTCCTAAGCCAGATATACATTGCGTCAGCCTTTGAGTCGTACTCAACTCTTATCATCTTCGCTGCAGTCTCCTCGTCCAATAAACTGCAACAATGTTATTTTATCGTTGCTCTTTTCGTAAACTACCTTGAGAAACTTGTCACAGTACTTCTTGAATGCAACAGATCTACCAAAATGCGTAATAAAACTGACACCCGGGTTTCGAATGGCGACCTCAACATTGGCTTTTGATATTGTTCTCTGCCTCATCCGAAATGTCGCATGCTCTGTGTAGTCAACTGCCATTCCTATTCCATACATCTTCTTCAGCGCTGAACATAAAATACTTACTGAAAGCTTACGTTCTAGGATTTTAGATTCGCCGAGAATTCAAACCGGGATGTAAACCTGATTCCCGGCGCCAAACTACTCAAACTACGTTTAAACCCCAGGTTACGCGGGGGGCCTCACAATTACGTCGTACCAATTTATGAGCGGTTTTCACTTGGTTAGAATCAATAGAATGGAACAATGCACGCTTTGGCATTTAATCGCGTTCAAGGGAAAGTTCGAGATGGTGATGTGCACTTGGCTGGAAGACAGAACATTCGATAAAAAATTGAATGGATTATAAACTATGTGTGAACCTAAACCGGCACCAAAGTCGGTTATTTCTTAAGAAGTTGGGATGTTTCGTTCTTCTGCTCTAGAAAAAGTTGCTTTCACAGGAAGCTTTACCTCTCTTATTCTTGCCATTCTTTTAGTCGCATTGAGCACGACGAAGCCCGTTATATGTCCCTCATGATCCACCCTAACGAATATATCGTTGCCAACATCTCTGAAAAATCCTTTCGCAGGTCTTGTCTGTCCTATTTCGAGAAGGCCCCCTTCAGGATCAAACCACAGTCTTAAGGCTTTTTCTTCCACACTAAGCCATCTTTCGCCATCTTTCATCAAGTCCTAGAACAAGGATTTAAACGTAGGTTTGGATCCAATCCCTGGGCGCCACTAAATCTTTATGCCTACAACCATAAAAATGAGTGATACTCAACCATATAGAGTGAGATGCGTTTCTATGACAAAAATAGCCATCAGCGAGAAAGAATACAAGGGAAGAATCGAGAAGGTTAGGAACGAACTGGCCAAGAGAAAACTAGACGCACTATACCTGACCAGCGGCACAAGCTTCCTCTACCTCACAGGCTACTCCTACATCCCAACAGAAAGACCAGCCGCACTCATCATCCCCCTAGAGCAAGAAATAACCTTCATGGGACCCCACCTAGAAAAAGACCACATCCCACTCAAAACCACTCTAATAAAAAACATCAAAACCTACCCAGACTACCCCGGAGAAAAACATCCCATCGACCACTTCGCCACATTCCTAAAAGAGCTGGAACTAGAAAAGAAGAAAATAGGCATAGACAACCCAGCAGGAGCAGCAGGGATATGGGGCTACAAAGGACCATCAATAACAGAAAAACTACCCAAAACCAAATTCATAGAAGCAAAAGACATAGTCGAAAAAATGCGAATAATAAAATCAAAAGAGGAAATCGAACTCCTCAAAGAAAGCGCCAAATGGGCAAACCTAGCACACACACTCCTCCAAGAATACACGGAACCCGGCTTATGGGACGCTGACATAGCAATAACAGCCTCCTACGAGGCATCAATGATCATGAAGAAAGCTCTAGGCCCAGAATACGAACCGTGCAAACGAGGACTATGCCCAGCAGCTGCAGGCTTCAGAGGACAAGTCGGCCCAATGTCAGCCATACCCCACGCAATCAGCACCAAAAGAACCATCAGAGAAGGAGACATAGTCATAACCGGAGCAGGAGCAGACATAGGCGGATACAGCAGCGAACTCGAAAGAACCATGATCATAGGAGAACCAACCGAAAAACAGAGAAGATTCTTCGAAGCTATGCTCAAGGCTCAGAATGCTGCCCTAGAAGCATATAAGCCAGGAGCAAAGTGCAGCGACGTCGATAAGGCAGCAAGAAAGGCCATCGAAAAAGCGGGCTACAAAGACCTCATAAGACACCACACAGGCCACGGACTAGGCCTAGAAGGACACGAACCACCATGGCTAGACATAGGCGACGACACCATCATGAAGCCAGGCATGGTCTTCAGCTGCGAACCAGGCATATACAAACCAGGATACGCAGGATTCAGACACTCAGACACCGTCGTCATAACCCAAGACGGAGCAGAGATTATAACATATTATCCAAGAGACCTCGAGTCCCTCACAATAAGCAAGAAGTAACCTAAATCAGAGCCCAGTCTGCGCAAAACACGAAATCTGGCATCTGCACTATAGCGCCCCATCAGATGCTCCACACGCTTCTGTAGAGCACGAAGCTCAGCACCCCATTCTTAAAATCGAAATACTCAACCTGAGGAGACACCATAAAAGGCAACAAAACCCGCTTATAATACCCTATCTCCCCACGCTCAGCCAAAATCACCACCTCCCGACCAGCCACCCTAACCTCCACATCCTCTTCCTCCACCCCAGGCAACTCAGCCACAACCCGCACCCTATCCCCTTCCACCACAACATCCACGAGGGGAGACCTGAACTCAGGACTTACATACAAAGGCCTGACTGGCTCCCTTCTAACTGTACCGCCCCGCCTCGGCCTAGGCCTCACCCCAAAAACCTTCACTATAACCAATCCAGCCACAAAGCCACCAATGTGAGCCCAGAAAGCCACCCCCGAAGACAACCCAGTCAGAGAGAAGAAACCCATCAACAGCTGATAGAAAAACCAGAACCCCAAATAGTAAAGCGCGGGCACAGTCACAATCTGAATAAGAAAATAGAAAACTATCGTTCTAATTCTCGCCCTCGGATAAAGGAGTATGTAGGCTCCCAGAACAGCAGAGATCGCTCCAGAAGCCCCGACGGATGGTATTCCAGCGGGGTTCAAATACCGTGGTACACGTATCAAGAGCGGCAGAGACGCAAACACAGAAGCTATATGAACGAAACTAGCGGCTAAGCCACCCAACAGATAGAAAATGAGATATTTCGCATGACCGAGAGCATCCTCAATATTATCCCCGAAAACCCAAAGATAGATCATATTTCCAAAAAGATGCATAATATCAGCGTGCATGAACATGCTAGTGAAGAGCGTCCATAGATTCCTTCCTTGGACAATATCGCTTGGGGTAGATCCGAAAACCATGATTCCGTTTCCCAGAGCTCCCCATCCCTGGAAAAGAAAGAAAAAGAAGACCACTGTATTAATCAACAAAAGACCATAATTCACGTAAGGCCTAATCGTAGGCCTATTCTCATCATGAATGGGAAACAAGACCTACACCCCTCACATAGCTCAACACGCCACTCTCATCACTCTGGAAACTCGTCTCAACCTCAACGGTCCTTCTTTCTATCTTTCTTCGCCCACATAATAAACCCACTGCAACTCAAGAGCAACATCGCCTCCGCAAAGTGCGATTTAAATAGTAACTGAAGCATACAAAGGACACGAGGATTCAAAATTTGGGAATTAACCCGCTTCTAAAGAAGATGAAGCCAATCGAAAGAGAGATATTCGAGGTCTGGAAGGAAGCGTTTCCCCGCACAGCCTACACCCAAGGCCTCGAAGAATACGCCGGCAAGATTCTCATACCATCAGAAGAGAAGATTGAAAAGATCAAAAAGAGAATAGAGAACCTCAAAAAGAAGACAAAAGATAAAGGCCAAACAAAATTCTTAAATTCAATCTACATGGAAATCACCTTCTACGAGCCCTATAGAGTACCCTCAGACGCAACCGACGCCTTCTTCTACCACCTAGTCAAAGAAGGAATCAATCTTACACACATGAAAACCCTCGCATCCTGCACCTGTGAGGCACTGAAACAGGCACGCACATGGCTCTCAAGAAGAAAATGGCCAATCGAGGTCAAAATATTAACCAAACAAAAGACAGACGGACTCATAGGCATCGTAAACACAATAAAAACCGAGACGAAAGACCAGCCCCTCAAACTCGAACTTGAAAAAGTCCTGAAAGAAGCAGAAGATTACCTCAAAACCTTCGCAGTAGAGGGAATCAAGGAAGGCGATTTCACAGAAGTCTTTCCAATCCTCCAGAAACACGGCGGAAATTTAGGTCACAAAACCATCTATCCAAGAATTCTGAAGGATCAGTTCGACTACCCAGAAACCGCTGAAGAGATCGAGAAGAAAGTTCTCAAATGGATGAGAACCTGGCAACCGAAACTGATTGAAACCACAACAAAATTGGCTGCGAAATATGGGGTTCCCCCAGACGTTCAGAAGGTTGGGGAAGAGATAACTAGGAGACGCAACGTGCCCAAGTCTCAAGTGCTCCAATTCGTCAAGAATCTGAGAACCATAGCACAACAGGTGTTCCACAAAAACATTGTAAGAATCACACCCAAGTATGACACAAGAATCATGGAAACCCCACCCTATCTCGTAAGCTTCATACCAAGTGCAGCCATGTCACCCCTAAACATGACAACAGACAAACCCTTCAACATCTTCTTCGTCACAACAGACGAGAAACGCTCACCTGCAACAAGCGTCCCAGACCTCATGCAACTCATTCTCCACGAAGAATACGGACACTGCGTCAACTACTCAAACTCTTCAACCGCATTCGAAGCCAAGCCTTCACCTCTAGACATCATAGACACCTATCTCTCCTACCCCATATCAGACGGAATCTCATTCTACAGAGAACTCGAATTCGTCAATCTACTCAAAAAGCTGGTGAAACGCCGAGACCTCGACAAAAATCAGACGAGACTACTCGAAATCCTTAGAGGCGACGGAGACGACGAAACGATGATCCTAGAAAACGAATATGTCATGCTCCAATGGCGCATGGTAAGGTTTCTACGCGCAATCTTCGACTCCAGACTCAACATAGGAAAACAGAGTGTGGCCGATTTTGTCGCGTGGGCGAGCAAAGAGACAGGAATAAGCGAGAAGAAAATCTACGACCAGACATTCTTCTTCCTTTCCATGGTTGGCTATGCGCCATGCTACTCTATGGCAGGAGAGGCTTTAAGGGAACTCCAAGAACTCGCAGTCAAAAACGGAAAGAACGCAGTGGACTTCAACACCTACGCATCGTCACTCGGCTTTCCAGGCAGGACAATTTTCGAAGAGAAACTCCGCAAATTCGCAACAGAATGAAACACTAGAGGGAAAGGAAGGTTTAAATAAAATACGATTTATTCCGTAGTTTAGCTCTCAAAAGATGTAGATGGTAGAAGATGCCCAAGGAGTTCCAACATATCATTCGAATAGCCGACACAGACTTAGACGGCACCCTCAAAGTGGATTACGCCCTCACTAAAATTAAGGGCGTTGGAATCAGACTAGCCAAAGTCATCGCCGAAAAAGCCGGCGTCGACGCCGAAAATCGCCTCGGCTTTCTTTCAGACGCAGAGGTTAAAAGAATTGAAGACGTCATACAGGACCCCTCCAAACATCAGGTGCCCCACTGGCTTCTCAACCGCTCAAAAGACCGCGAAACGGGTAAGGATCTTCACTTAGTTGGTTCCGACCTAGTTCTCCAAACGAAAACCGACATCGACCAAATGAGAAAGGTAAAGTCATGGAAAGGTATCCGACACGCTTACGGCCTGAAGGTACGGGGACAACGCACAAGAACAACAGGAAGGAAAGGAAAGGCAGTAGGCGTCAAGAAAAAGCGCGAACTACGGAAGCCGGTCTGATATGGGAGATCCAAAGAAGCCACGGAAAAAATACGACACACCAAGATTTCCCTGGCAAGCAGACACCATTCAAACCGAACTCAGATTGATCGGTGAGTATGGACTTCGAAACAAGAAAGAGTTCTGGCGCAACAGAACCATGATCTCAAAGTTTAGAGGAATAGCTAGATCCCTACTGGGAATGTCATCTAAGGACAGAATTAAACGAGAAAAACAGCTTCTCAACAGACTACATCGTCTCGGAATGCTGCCCAAAGACGCCAAGTTGGATGACGTTTTTGATCTCACAGTAGAAAATCTATTAGAAAGAAGACTCCAATCACTCGTCTTTCGAAAAGGCTTAGCCAAGTCTATGCATCAAGCTCGCCAATTCATCGTCCACGGCCATATCGCCATTGGAGGAAGAAGAATCTCTTCTCCCAACTATCTGGTTTTGAGAGATGAAGAAGCGAAGATAGGTTATGCTCCTACGAGCCCCCTCTCAAACCCTAACCATCTTCTACGAAAGTCCGTTGGTGTCGCTACCGAAGGTGAAGCCTCGTGAGCAAGAAGTCCGAAAGATGGGCCGTCGTCCACATCTACAGCTCCTATAACAATACAATCGTACACATCACAGACATCTCAGGAGCAGAGACCATCGCCAGAACCTCGGGCGGCATGTTTGTCAAAGCAGATCGGCTAGAATCCTCACCCTACGCGGCTATGAGGGCTGCAGCTCACGCAGCTGAAATCGCCAAGGATAGAGGAGTGAACGCCATACACATCAAGGTTCGTGCACCCGGAGGATCTGGCGCAAGGACGCCTGGTGCCGGTGCTCAAGCTGCTATACGAGCATTGGCAAGAGCTGGCTTCCGAATCGGCCGTATCGAAGAGGTTACTCCTGTTCCCCATGACGGGACTCGCAGGAAGGGCGGACGCAGAGGTCGTAGAATTTAGGCTGAGTGCATGTGTACGCGCCTCGTCTGGACCTAGGCCTTCTATAGGAAACAGATAGGCTCCGAATGTGCGGAGACAAGGAGAGACAAGTATAGCCTCTTCTAGAAAGTCTTCTTTCTTCTTAACCTCCTGATCGTGGAATCTAAACGGTGGCTATTCGAGTTCTTTGGTTAGTTTGGCGTACTCTTCTGCGGTTAGGCGCCATCCAGCTGTGATCATTTCGTCTATGGCCCTTCTGGTCTGTTTCTTTGAGAGCCTTCCCCTACGGAGTAGTCTTAATAGGAGGTAGGCTGTTCCATGGGTTTCGATGTTGTAGATGCGTGCGACTTCTCTTGCAATGCTTTCGTCTATTATGGCTATACCTTCTAGTTCTTTTGCCAGCGCGAGAACCTGGATTTCAGCAGGGTGAAGATCTGGTATCCTCGAGAGTCTCCTAATGAAGCCAACGTTACTGGGGTCTTTTACCGTTATCATTGATTGTTGGATCAATTCTTCCGCAATGAAGGCGTCTCGGGCACCTGAGATTTTTCCTCTGTCTACTACCTCTTCAAACACTTTTGGTGTGGTATATTTTTCTTCTGAGAACTCAGTGAAGATCTTTGACAGGCCTATCTTGCAAAGGTATATGATGGGTGTGGCGTTGAGTATGAAGGGTTTCTGCAACCTTATACCCTTTTACCGCTGTCTGGTTTCGGCTTTCTTTGCAGCTTCTATGTCCTCTTCTAGGTCTTTTGCTGTTACATGAGTCGTTATTCTCAGTCTATTTAGCTCATTAATCATCTCTCTGAGGGACATGCCAGCGATCTGGGAGGCGTTCCAGAGGGTTACCTTCTCTGAACTGTACAGTTCTATTGCTCTCTTTTTCTTCCATTCGCTCACGCCGATTTCAAGTATTCGGCGTATGGCTTGGGACTTGTCTAAACCCTGTTCGTGCATAAAACGGATTATCTCCTCTTCTAATTCGGTAGGTATGCGGGCTGCAATTGTCTTCTGCATTTCTCGGAACCTCTGTTTACAATTGATAATAATCGCAAACAAAATAAAAACATTTCCACATCCTATGCGAGCGGGCAGAAAACGAATCTGATTGAGACTTCTTTAAGTGTTTTAGAGGCAAAACATTGAAATAATGCCTTTCTCTCCTTATGGAAAGCACGCACCACCACCCATATAAAAACTGTACTGGAGTGACCAAATAACATGGAGGTTCGCATCCTTGAAAAGACCGACTCAACCACTAGGTTAATCATCAAAGGAGCGGACACCCCATTCATGAACGCGCTACGCAGAATCATGCTCTCTGAAGTTCCCTCCATGGCCATTGACGAGGTCGTCGTCATAGAAAACTCCTCCATGCTCCACGACGAAACCCTTGCGCACAGACTAGGCCTCATCCCACTCAAAACCGACCTAGACACCTACAACCTACCAGAAGAATGCCCCTGCAAAAGCGAGTTTGGATGCAACCTCTGCCGTGTGGCATTAACACTTGAAGCTGAAGCCACAGAAAACACAACGACGATTTATTCTAGAAATCTAAACTCAGAAAACCCAGACATCATACCAGTCAGCGAAAAAATCCCAATTGCAAAACTGGCACCAGAACAGAAGATAAAACTTGAAGCGTATGCAAGGCTTGGAAAAGGGAAAGACCACGCTAAATGGCAACCGGTCTCCAACTGCGCCTACAGGTATATGGCAGAAATCGAGATAGACAAGAAGAGATGCGATGCCTGCGGGAAATGTGTGGACATCTGCCCAAAAAGAGTCCTCGCAAAAGTCAACAAAAAAATCGAAGTCCGAAATATTAATGAATGCACCCTATGTCAGGACTGCATTGACGTCTGCCCAGAAGAACCCCCTGCCATTAAGGTAGAAGCAGATAAGCAAACCTTCATTTTCGACATCGAATCCACAGGCGCCCTCCCAGTCGAAAGAATCGTACTGGAAGCCACAAACATAATCGACAAAAAATCCCAGGAATTCACCAAAGAACTGAAGGCGGCAAAAAAATGAAAACGATCAAAACAACAAACCCCGAACTGATAAAGCTCATCCGAACTCTAAAAAAGAAATCACGACAAAACGAAGCAAGAATATGGCGTGACATAGCAGACCGCCTAGCACGTTCAAGACAGAGACGCGCAACCGTAAACCTAAGCCAACTAAACCGCCACACCGAAAAGGGAGAAACAGTGGCTGTACCAGGAAAAGTCCTAGGCGCAGGAAAAATCGACCATCCCATAAAAGTGGCTGCCTTCGCCTTCTCCAAACAAGCAGAGACAAAAATCCTAGGATCCAAAGGAAAATGCCTCTCAATCCAAGAACTGGTGGAGAAAAACCCAAAAGGCAAAAACGTAAGAATCATTGAGTGAAAACCGATGACCACAGAGCAGACTGTAGTGATCGACGCAAACGGACTCGTCCTCGGCAGGATGGCAAGCACAATAGCCAAGCGCCTCCTCCAAGGAGAAAACATCATAATCGTGAATGCTGATAAATCGGTCATTTCTGGGAAGAGACTGAGCAGAATTAAGGAAACTAAAAGAAAGCTTGAGATCGGACATCCCAAAAAAGGACCGTTCCATCCCAGAAGGCCTGAACAAATCGTTCGCCGAACCATAAGAGGAATGCTTCCGCGGAGGAAACCAAAGGGACAGCAAGCCTACAGAAGACTCAGAGTATTCATTAATGTGCCTGAAGAGCTTAAAGATAAAGAGATGCAGACGATACCTGAAGCTGGAGCGGAGAAGCTAAGATGCCCATACATCACCGTTGGAAAAGTAGCGAAGGAGATCGGATGGACTTCAACTGGTGAATAACATGCCTACTCGTGAAAGAATCCTATTGACAAGCGGAAAGCGGAAAACCGCCATCGCCAGGGCAACAGTCAGAAGCGGAAAGGGAAGAATTCGTGTAAATAACGTTCCCCTCGAAATCTATGAACCCAAAATCGCCCGAGACAAAATCATGGAGCCCCTCCTGCAAACAGACGAGGAGACATTGAAGCAGATTGATATCGACGTAAAGGTTTCTGGCGGAGGCTTCATGGGACAAGCGGAGGCCTCAAGGATGGCTCTCGCTAGGGCTCTATTGAAATGGACTAAGAGCGCCAAGCTTAAGACTGCCTTCACGGAGTACGACCGATCTATGATATCTGGCGATCCAAGGCGGAAGGAGCCTAAGAAGTTTGGTGGGCCCAGTGCACGGGCTAGGGATCAGAAGAGCTACAGATAGGTAAAATCTGATGTCGTCGTTTTGTTTTAGAAGAGATTCCGTGATAGAAAGCGCATTTTCACTTATTTTATTACTCTTGAGATTTATGAACAGTAGGAAGGGGGATTGGCAAGAATAATCATACCTGTACGCTGCTTCACCTGTGGCAAGCTGATCGGAGACAAGTGGGAAGAATTCGCAACAAGAGTGAAAGCAGGAGAGGACCCCAAAAAAGTCCTAGACAGTTTAGAAGTAACACGATATTGCTGCCGACGCATGCTCCTATCCCACGTGGAGATCATAGACGAAGTTCTCAAATTCTATGAAGTCGGAAGGAAGAGGCAACTGAGACAAGTATAGTACGAGAGGGTAAACGTGTCCACAGTCATCGAGGACGTCACTGCAAGAAGAAACTTCAACAGCAGAGGAGAAGAGACCCTAGAGGTTGACGTAACAACCGTCGCAGGATTCGGAAGAGCCTCTGCACCAACAGGCGCAAGTAAAGGAAAAGCTGAAGTGGTTGCCTATCCAGAGGGTGAAGTGGAACAAGCGATAATAAAAGTCAAGGACCTAATAGCCCCAGAACTGATAGGCAGAAACGCAGATGAACAGGAGGAAATTGACCTCCTTCTCCACGAACTCGATGGAACCCCGAACTTCAGTAACATAGGTGGAAACACAGCCTATGCGATCTCCCTAGCCACCGCTGAAGCCGCCGCAACCTCCTACGGTATGCCACTATTCGAATACCTAGCGGGATATCTTGCAAATGAACTCCCACACCCCCTAGGAAACGTCTTAGGCGGAGGAAAACACGCACACAGAAATGCACCAGACATACAGGAGTTCTTGGTTCTACCGCTCCAAGCAAATTCCTTCCATGAGGCGGCTAAGGCAAACACGGCAGTTCACAAGAAGGCCGGCTCTCTTCTGCAAAAAGCAGATAAAAGCTTCACTGGGGGAAGGGGAGACGAGGGAGCCTGGGCTCCCAATTTGAAGAGCGAAGAAGCCCTGGAAATCATGCTAGAGGCATGTGAGGCAGTTTCTAAGGAATCTGGAGTTGAGTGCAGAGTTGGCTTAGACATAGCGGCTTCCAGCTTATGGAGAGCGAAAGAGAAGTATTATGTGTACGATCGAGACGGGGTTAGAAGAGATTCTGGCGAGCAACTGGATTTCGTGTTGCATCTAGTCGAAGACTACAACCTTGTTTATATTGAGGATCCCTTCCACGAAGAAGACTTCGAAGGTTTCGTAGAACTCACGAACAAGACTAGAAAATGTCTCGTCTGTGGCGACGACCTTTTTGTGACAAATATGAAGAGATTGAAGAAGGGAACAAAAATGGGTGCTGGGAACGCCGTAATCATAAAAACCAATCAGGTGGGAACACTGACTGACGCTTGGCAGACCACTCAACTCGCTCAAAAAGCACAATACACCACAATCATGTCTCACCGTTCCGGGGAAACAACCGACCCCCATATAGCTCACCTAGCTGTAGCGTTCCGTTGTCCCATAATCAAGACGGGCGTAATTGGAGGAACACGCATATCAAAAATCAACGAACTAATCCGAATAGAAGAGACCCTTAGTGACAGAGCCGAGATGGCTGCTGTCAAATTGTGAGGAAATAAGACATGTCAGAGGAAGAAGAGAGAAAAAATGAAGAAGCCGAGGCTCCAAGTGTCCCGAGCGAAGAACTCTTGCTGCCCCAAGACACCCTGCTGTCAGCTGGAATCCACATCGGCACAAGAATGAAAACGAAGGACGCAGAATCATTCATTTACCGCGTCAGACCTGACGGTTTGTACGTCCTAGACATTCAGAAGACCGATGAACGCATACGAATCGCAGCCAAATTCCTAGCCAGATTTGAGCCGCCCAAAATCGCGGCGGTGGCTGCAAGGTTATATGCACGCAGTCCAGTGGAAAGATTCTGCGAAGTGACTGGAGCCCGCCCTATCATTGGGCGTTTCATCCCAGGGTTACTATCCAACCCCCTATATCCGAACCGCATTGAACCAGATGTTGTGATCGTATCTGATCCCAGAGCAGACGGACAAGCAGTTAGCGAAGCCTCAACCGTGGGGATACCGGTGATAGCTCTGTGCAGCACAGATAATGAGTTTCGCAACATAGATATGGTTATCCCCACCAACAACAAGGGGAGAAGAGCCCTCGCCGTGATTTACTGGCTTCTTGCTAGACAGATATTGAGAGAGAAGGGGGAAATTCCTCCTGACGGGGACATGGGTCTATCAATCGACGATTTCGAGGTTAAGTTGGCAAGAGAAGAGGACGAGAGTTGAAGGTTAGACATCCATGCCAAGCAGGGATGTTCTATGCGGGAACCACTGAAGCATTGAAATCTCAAATTGAGAAATGCTTCACTCACCAGTTTGGACCTGGAAAACTTCCTAAGGTTGTGGAGAAAGGCCCTCGAAGCATAGTCGGGCTCGTCTGCCCACATGCAGGTTATATGTACTCTGGACCAATAGCTGCACATTCATATTACAGTCTGGCAATAGACGGTAGACCCGATGTAGCTGTCATTTTCGGCCCTAATCACACTGGACGCGGAAGCGCACTTGCGCTGATGGATGAAGGGGTCTGGCGTACTCCTCTCGGAGACGTAGAGATAGATTCTGAGACGGCTAAACAGATTGTACAGGAGTCTAGCATCATAGACATCGACGATTCGGCCCACAGGTTTGAACATTCAATCGAGGTCCAGCTTCCATTTCTCCAATACCTCTATGGCCAGAAGCTGAGGATTGTGCCTATTTGTTTTCTTATGCAAGACTTAGAATCCAGTCGTGGTGTAGGGGAGGCTGTTGCAAAAGCCTTGTCTGAGAAGAACGCCTTGGTAATCGCCTCTACAGACATGACACACTACGAGCCTCAGGAAAGGGCTGAGCAAAAGGATAGATTGGCTGTTGATGCCGCAATAAAGATGGATGAGAAACTTTACTATTCCACAGTCGAGTCTAGAGGAATTACCACGTGTGGCTATGGTCCAGTTGTGGCTTTGATTACGGCGGCGAAGTTGTTAGGTGCCGCGAAAGCGAAGTTGTTGTGTTACAAGACTAGCGGCGATATCGTCCATGACTATTCTTCCGTGGTCGGCTATGCCTCCATCTCATTCATGAGGCGTTAGACGACGTGTAAGCATTTTGTTTCTGAAGCGTCGTTTAGGATTTCAGTTTTAACACCTCCATAATCCATTTATTTGGATTCTGCAATGATTGATTATTCAGGCGGTTTCGATGGGAAGAGGTTCTGGTTTCGGAAAAGTCATTCTGTTCGGCGAACATTTCGTTGTTCACGGCGTGCCAGGAATTGTCTCTGCGATTGACCTGACAACAGATGCAGAAGTGAAAAAAATTGGACAAGGAATTACCATAAAGGATGAAAGACAAAGCGCAAAAGGCTACACTGAAAAGAAGAAGACCCAACAAAAAGAGTCAATTAACAGAATGCTTAGAAGTATGGGAATCGACTTAGAGAAGGCATCATTAGAAATTTGGTTGGGAGGAAACCTCCCAGGGTTCAGCGGAATCGGTGCTTCTGCAGCAAGCAGCGTTGCAATCGCCAAGGCTATAGCAGAGGAGTTTGAAATGAAGATGTCAGATGAAAAAATCAACGAAATCGCTTATGAAGCAGAGAAAGCCTACGCCGGAACACCCTCAGGCATCGACAACACCGCAGCAACCTACGGAGGGCTAATCTGGTTCAGGAGGAATTTGAGTGGAGGCCCAAACACAATTGAAAGACTGAGCATAAGGAAGCCCGTTGAAATTGTCATAGGCAACACAGGAGTCGTCGCTGACACGAAAGAAATGGTTGCAGGCGTTGCAGCAAGAAAGAAAAAGAATCCAGAAAAATATGATCCATTGTTCAATCAAGCAGAACGCCTAGCATTCGAGGCGAGAAAAGCATTGGAAGATTTTGATTTACTAAGAGTTGGAAGGCTAATGAACGAAAATCATGGCCTACTGCAAGGAATCGAAGTCTCCTGCAAAGAATTGGATTATCTGGTCAATTTAGCTCGAGAACAAGGCGCGTATGGGGCAAAACTAACTGGTGGTGGCGGTGGAGGATGCATGGTAGCGTTAACACCGGGAAAAGAACTGCAAGAGGCGGTTGCAGTAGCAATGGAAAAAGAGGGGTTCAAAGTACTAAGAACAAAGATCGGAATTCAAAAGATATAAAGAAAACAGCCTTATTAGAAATAAGAAATCACCTTCATAGAAGGGAGAAGATTGGGTTTTAGAAGTTTTCTGGAACAACTTGACAAAAATGGAGAATTAACAAGAATAAGAAAAGAAGTGTCAACCGAGTATGAGATGGCGGGGATTGTAGATGCTCTCGGCGAGAAACCTGTGCTCTTTGAAAAAGTGAGAGAATCAAGCATCCCCGTTGTAGCAGGCCTAGTCTCTTCTAAAGAACTGATTGCCAAAGCTCTGAACATAAAGAAAGAGCAATTGCTGCACAAGCTATCCAATGCCATAGAAAATCCTGTTCCTCCAGATGTTGTGGAGAAGGGAGAATGCCAAGAGATAGTTGAGAAAGATGTTGATTTGACAAAGCTGCCTATAATGACGTACACAGAAAAGGACGGCGGAAAATACATTGCATCTGCCATAGCGATAATAAAGGACCCAGAGTTGGGCAGAAACACATGCTTTCACAGGTTAATGCTGCTAGATAAGAACAAGTTCGTAGCTAGAATTGTTGAGGAGAGAGGAACGGACACCGCCCTCAAAAAGTCTGGTGGCGAACTTGACATTGCGATGTGTATAGGCAACTCGACTGCTGTTCTTCTCGCTGCTGCCACATCTCTGCCAAAGGGGGTTGATGAATTAGGAATGGCAAATGCGTTGGAGAGAACAGAATTGGTGAAGTGTAAGACCATCGATGTTGAGGTTCCGAGAGACTGCGAGATTGTGTTAGAAGGAAGGATAACAAAAGAAACAGCACCAGAAGGACCATTCTTAGATCTGACAGGGATTGTTGACAAGGTTAGACAGCAACCTGTGATAGAAGTCAACTGTATAACTCATAGAGAGAAACCAATTTACCAAACCATACTTGCTGGAAGAAATGAACATAAGTTCTTGATGGGAATGCCCAGAGAACCAACAATCTTCAATGAAGTGAATAAAGTCTGTGAATGTAAAGATGTTTACATAACCCCTGGAGGTTGTAGCTGGCTCCACGCGGTGGTGCAAATAACAAAGCAGAAACCAGATGATGGGAAGAAAGCGATCAAAGCAGCTTTTGAGGGTCACAGCTCATTGAAACATTGCGTTGTAGTGGATGACGACATAAACATCTATGACCAAAACGACGTTGAATGGGCCATTGCAACAAGGTTCCAAGCAGACAAAGACGCCATTATCCTGCCGAACCAAAGAGGATCTTCCCTTGATCCCTCTGGAGATTTAACTGAAGGAAAAAAAGCAACAACATGTAAGATGGGGTTGGACGCGACGATCCCATTCAAAGAAACGGGTAAGGGCTTCAAAAAGGAAGAGTACAGAAGAGTTGATCTGAACAGATTCCTGTGACCTCCATGTACCTCACAAAAGAAGAAGAAAGAATGCTGGATGGAGAAGAAGGTTACGCAGTAAAAAAATCGATGGAGATACTTGTTGCCCTAGGGAATATTTACGGTGCTGAAAAACTCATAGAAGTCGGTTCTGTTCAGGTGGCAGGCGTATCCTATCACAACCTAGGAGATGCTGGTCTAGAGTTTCTAAATGAACTGGCGAGAGATGGAAGAGTCAAAGTGCTTACAACTTTGAACCCTGCTGGAATGGATTTGGAGGATTGGAAGAAACTTGGAATCTCCGAAGAGTTCGCAGAAAAACAAAACTTGGTTATAGATGCTTTCAGGAGAATGGGCATAATCATCTCCTGCACATGTACACCTTACCTAATAGGCAACCTCCCAAGATATGGGGAACACATCGCTTGGTCCGAGTCTTCCGCAGTCACTTTCGCAAACTCGGTCATTGGAGCAATGACAAACAGGGAAGGAGGCCCATCAGCTCTTGCAGCAGCTTTCGTTGGCAAAACACCATGCTATGGGCTTCATCTGGAAGAGAACAGAGTACCAGACACTCATGTAGAAGTGAAGGCAAAATTGAAAAGATTCTCGGATTGGGGAGCTCTTGGCTGGTGTATTGGCAAAAAGATTGGAAACAAAATCCCGTACATAACGGGCATAAGAGATGCGGATTTGGACGAGTTGAAATCGTTCTGTGCCTCAGTGGTGACCTACGGTTCGAAACCACTATTTTATATCAAGGGAATAACCCCAGGATCCGAGAAACATCAGCCTCCAAAAGAGAAGATCACCATTGATGATAATGACCTTAAAGAAGCATACGAAAACATTAATGACGATGTTGAAGCCATCGATTTCGTCTGTATAGGCTGCCCTCACTCATCCATCAAAGAAATCGCCAAAATAGCAGGACTGTTAAGAAGTAAGAAAATATCTCCAAACACTGAATTCTGGGTGGCAACATCAAGACAAACAAAACAACTCGCTGACAAGCGAAGCTACACAGAAACAATCGAAAAAGCTGGGGGAAAATTCGCTTGCGACACTTGTATGGCAGTGGCTCCATTAAAAGGAAGGTTCAGGTCCGTTGCAACAACCTCTGCAAAAGGCTGTTACTATTCCAGACACAACGACATGAAAACAAAACTAGGAAGCCTAGAAGAGTGTATAGAGGCTGCGGTGAGAGGAAAATGGAGCTGAAAGGAAGAATCATCTCAAAGGGAATTGCGGAAGGAGAAGCCTTAACCACCTCACAACCAATATCCTTCTACGGCGGAGTGGCCCCAGACACAGGCGTACTTATAGAAAAGGGACATGAACTACAGGGAAAGAATGTGAAGGACAAAATACTGGTTTTCCCAAATGGCAAAGGGTCAACCGTCGGATCCTACACTCTTTACAGGATGAAGAAGAATGGTACAGCCCCCGCAGGGATCGTAAATAAAGAGTGTGAAACCGTGGTTGCCGTGGGAGCAATAATCTCAGAAATACCATGCATTGACAATATCGATATTTCAAAAATAGAGACAGGCGACATTGTTCGATTAGAGAATGATGTGGTCAGAATAAAGAGGTGAAGAATGCTTCAGCAGCCTGTTCTAGCTGCTGGCACCACATACAGCAACAAGAGAATTCAAGAAAGAAACTTCTAGAGAAGAGAAGCGCTGGCATGAACAGAAGAGTTTCGTCAGAGGAGATTCTAGAGGGGTTCGGACATCTTTCTCGCTTTTACGAGCTTCCATCCACCAAGGAAGGACTTTGTATAAAGGTGTAGGAGACCGCATCGCCTGCATAGAAGGATCTTTGATTTGTTCTTGAAGTCCACCTCATACAACTCTAGAGATCCGTGACAGTCCACACATCTTCCCTTAAACGCTTTCTGTTCAGGAAAAGATTTCCTCTCGAAGTATTCTGACATGCTATACTTCCTATCGAATATTCACACTGGTCATTCGACTATTATTGCTCTTCAGAACTGAGACCGCCTGAAATCATAAGAAGTTTATTAATATCTACGTATACTTCAAGATAAGCAAAACATGTGGACTTATGAGAAAAATACTCTTTATGGGTGTACAATCGCCAACGTTACACTTGTACTTTAAGCAAAAACAAGTAGATGTCGTATCCGGTTCTAGGCAAGAAATGGAATGGCTTCAGGAGATGAAGAAACTGGCGAAGCTGTGGGTAGATTTATCTAGAAAGTCCCCGAAAGTCTGAACGAGGGAACCACAAATAACTCGACCGAGAAAGCCCACAGTGCTAAAACTCGGCGGATCCGCAATTACGGTGAAGAAGAAACCATTTACCCCAAACAAAGGAGCAATCATGAGACTCGCAGGAGAGATCAAACGAGCAAACATTACCCCCCTTGTTCTAGTTCATGGAGGCGGCTCCTTCGGACACCCTATTGCCAAGCAATATGGGATAAATGAGGGATACACGGATTCTTCACAGATCATGGGATTCTCAAAGACACATCAGACAATGACCGTCCTGAACAGGCTGGTTGTGGACTCGCTAATAGACCACAACATCCCAGCTATAGCCGTGTCACCAGCCTCTTGCATAACCACCAAGTCAGGTCGAATAGAGAGTTTCGAAGAAAGACCTCTTATTCAAATGTTGCAAAAGGATTTTTTGCCAGTTCTTTATGGAGATGCCGTCTTCGACTCAGACATCGGCTTCACAATCTTATCAGGCGATCAGCTAATCTCCCATCTCGCAGTAAGCCTGAAAGCCAAACGTATCATAATAGGCGCCGATGTGGATGGTCTTCACACTGCTGACCCGAAAACAGATCCTTCAGCAACACTCATTCCGCGCCTAACAGCAAAAGAGTTGGAGAAACTCCAGCAGAAGGTTGAAAAAGCGAAGGTCACCGATGTTACAGGAGGTATGATGGGAAAGATAAAGGAACTGATACCCGCTGTCGAGCAGGGGATTCGCGTGACAATCGCTAATGCCACTAAACCCAACAACATTTACAAAGCCCTTAAAGGACAAAAAGTGGTTGGAACCATAATAGAAAGAGAGTGAAAGAACTGCCCAGCCCAATCGAAGAAAGAAAGGCAGATCACCTGAAGATAAGCCTTAGGAAGAGCGTCCAAGCCAAACAAATAACAACAGGATTCGAGGACGTACACCTCATACACAAAGCATTACCAGAAATCAAACGTAAGAAAATCAACCTCTCAACAGTTGTTTTTAATCATAAATTCTCAGCTCCACTCATAGTTGGAGCAATGACCGGAGGCGTATTAGAAGCGACGAGAATCAACAAAGCCATCGCCGAAGCAGTTGAAGAGTTAGGGCTCGGAATGGGAGTTGGAAGCCAGAGAGCAGCCATCGATGACGCAAGGCTTGAGAGCACCTTCACGGTCACTAGAAAGGAGGCTCCCACCGCCTTCCTCATAGCCAACATCGGAGGCCCACAACTCGTCAGGGGCTATAACGTCAAGGAAGCTCGAAGGGCTGTTGAGATGATAGATGCCAATGCCTTAGCCATCCATCTAAACCCGCTCCAAGAAACTATTCAATTTGAGGGAGAAACAGACTATAAGGGCATCCTCAACAAAATAGGCGAAATCGCTGAGGCAATCGATGTTCCAGTAATCGTTAAAGAAACCGGAGCAGGCATAGCAGCAGAGGAGGCGAAGCGGCTTCAAGCCGCTGGCGTTTCAGGCATAGACGTGGCTGGGGCTGGTGGAACGAGCTGGGCTGCAGTAGAATACTATCGAGCCAAGAGAGATCAAGACGAGCTCAGGCAAAGGCTAGGCCAAACATTCTGGGATTGGGGCATACCCACTGTGGCAAGCCTCGTAGAAGTTGTTCAGTCCGTGAAGCTACCCATCATTGCTTCGGGAGGAGTCCGCTCAGGCATTGATGTTGCAAAGGCTTTGGCACTAGGTGGAAGTTTGGCTAGCATATCTCTACCGATCCTGCCTTCTGCTACAAAAGGTGAAAAGGCAGTCAAGAAAAGACTTCAACACATTCTTGAAGAACTCAGAAACGCTATGTTTCTTGTAGGAGCAGATTCCATTAAAAAAATGAGCGTGACTCCGGCGGTGATAACGGGAAAAACAGCTGAGTGGCTGAGAATGAGAGGTTTCCACCCCGAGACTTACGCAAGGAGAAAGACGTGATTCACTTAGAATAATCTGAAAGTGATGCGATGAAGAAGATAAACATCAAGAAGATCCTTGAAGAGAAAGCACCTATCATCGACGAAGCGATAGAGAAATACATCCCAAGAAAGTACGACAAGGATTCTCTAGTTTTCACACTTGGCCCACCAAGATACGAATATAGCTTAGAGGCCTTGAACAAAGCTGTAGCCGAGCCCATATGGGACTTTTTAGACAGGGGCGGTAAGAGATGGAGACCAACTCTCTTTCTTCTCATCTGTGAGGCTCTTGGTAGAAACGCGAAAGAATTCGTAGACTTCGCCATTGTACCGGAGGTCATCCACAACGGCACCATTATGATTGACGATATTGAGGATGATTCTGAGTATCGAAGAGGAAAGCCCTGTACCCACAGAATGTTTGGTCTCGATATAGCAATAAACACGGGAAACGCGATGTATTACTTGCCCCTGTTGAGCTTAATCAGGAACAAAGACAAGGTATCAGAGGTCAAGCGCAATAAAATCTACGAAATCTACATACAAGAGATGATAAACCTAAGCTTTGGACAGGCAACCGACATCACATGGCACAAGGGATCAGAGACAGCCAATGAGAAACAGTACCTCCAGATGTGCATCAACAAAACTGGGACCCTTGCAAGGATGTCAGCAAAGATGGCCGCAGTTCTAGCAGATGCTGATGGCGATTTAGTTGAAAGAATCGGGAGGTTTGCAGAGTCCATTGGCGTGGCTTTTCAAATTCAAGATGACGTTCTCGACTTGGTCAGCAAAGAGTTCGCTGAAATGAAAGGTGGACTTGGCCAAGATATCACCGAGGGAAAAAGAACCCTGATGGTGATCCATACCCTGGAAAAGGCAGAGCCCAAAGACAGAAAGAGGCTTCTGGAAATTCTAAATATGCACACAACAGACAAAGAACTGCGAGACGAAGCAATCAACATAATCAAAAGTTATGGCTCCATAGAGTACGCGAAGAAGTACGCACGAAAAATAGTGAGAGAGAGCTGGAGAGATGTTGCTGAGTTCTTTCCATCTTCAAAGGCTAAAGAAAAGTTGAAGGCCTTTGCTGACTACTTGATTGAGAGAAAAATCTGAATGGCTGTTAAGTTAGTGGCATGTCTTGACTTTGGATGAAAATGCCGAACTCAGAGAGCTTATTCGTAGAATCGCCCTTCTAAACGCAATTAGCTATGAAGGGAAAGCTCGAGTGCAACCGGTTCTCGGAAAGGTCCTCTCTGAACGTCCACATCTGAAAGGGAATGTAAAACAAATTGCCTCAGCGATCGCTGAGGTGGTTGAAGAGGTTAACAAGCTTTCGCTAGAGCAACAAAGAGAGATTATCGAGAAGAACTGGCCTGAGATTCTGCTTGAGGAGAAAGTAGAGAGGAAGAGAGAACTCCCGCCTCTGCCGAATGTTGAGAAATACGAGCGAGTTGTAACTCGCTTTGCGCCCAATCCCGACTGCGTCTTGCACCTAGGTTCAGCTAGGGCTATAATTCTCTGCCATGAGTACGCCAAAATGTATGATGGCCTATTCTACTTACGCTTCGAGGACACCGATCCAAGACTGAAGAAGTCGGCGTTACAATTCTACGACCTCATACGGGAAGACCTCACGTGGCTTGGTTGCAGATGGGACGGTGAGTTCATTCAGAGCGACAGACTTCCCATTTATTATGAACACGCCGAGAAAATTCTCAAAGAAGGAAACGCCTACGTTTGTACATGTAAACCTGAAGAATTTCGGGAAAGAGTGTTGGCTAAACATCCGTGCCCCTGTAGAGACCTTACGCCAGAAGAGAATCTTATCCGTTGGAAACAGATGCTCGGCGGAACATACAAGGAAGGAGAAGCCGTCGTAAGGATTAAGACTGACCTGACCCATCCGAATCCTGCTATAAGAGACTGGCCAGCGCTGAGAATCATCAACCCACAGCGACATCCACATACTAGAGTTGGCAGTAAGTATCGAGTTTGGCCCCTCTACAACTTCGCTTGTGGCATCGATGACCATCTTCTTGGCATAACTCATGTTATCCGCGGAAAGGAGCACCTGACAAACCAGAGAAGGCAAGAATACATGTACGAACATTTTGGATGGAAGTATCCGGAGGCGATCCATTACGGAAGACTCAAGATAAAAGGCGCGTCCCTTAGCAAATCAAAGATCGTTGAAGGGGTCAGAGAGGGCGTCTTCACGGACTGGGACGATCCGAGACTCGCCACCTTCGCAGCCTTGAGAAGGAGAGGAATAACGCCAGAGTCGATTCGGCGTCTGATAGTTGACGTAGGGCCTAAGACTGCAGATGTTGTGCTAAGCTGGGAAAATCTCTACGCCCACAATCGCAAGATTATTGACCCATTGGCGAATCGTTACTTCTTCGTCCGTAATCCGATAGAGCTTAGTGTAAGGAATGTTCCCGGTCCGTTTTCAGTTAGAATTCCATTGCATCCAGATCAGCCAGAGAGAGGATTTCGCCATTTTGAGATCGAGCCTAAGGAGGAAGAAGCCTCTCTGTGGATTTCAAGAGACGATTTGAAGCTCTTCAAAAAGGGAGCGAAGATGCGTTTGATGGAGCTATTCAACTTTCAGGTTGAGAAAGTTGGAAAGAAACTGATCGAGGCCGTCTTCCACAGCAGGTCCTACGAGGAGGCGAAAGGACTCGCCGCTCCCTTGATCCACTGGATTTCTACAGATACTGGTATCCCCTGTGAGGTTGTGATGCCTGATGCCTCTGTGGTAAGGGGTTTCGCTGAGGATACTTGTAAGGGACTCCGTCCTGATGAGATCATTCAATTTGAACGCTTCGGCTTCGTCCGAGTTGATAGCCTAGATGAGAAGTTAACAGCCTACTTCGCTCATCGATAGTTAGATTCCTAGTATTCAAGGAAAAACTGAGAAGAAAAGGAAGTTTTAATACTCTACAGGTACGAGCAACTCAAGAGTTCATGCACATAGATTTGAGTTACATCGGCCGTCTCATTCTTGGTTTCGCTCTTTCCTCCGCTTCCTCTAATGCTTTCATACGCTCGGCGTCCTTCAGTTTGGCGACGGGTATTAATTCGTTTAACTTCTCGGCAAGTTTCTTGGATTCGTTGGCTTCCAAGGGAATGGTAATGTCTCTTCGTAGTGGAATCACTATTTTCAATCGGCCTTTGTCATCAACTTCTGCAGAGTCTATGTCCCACAACGCAACATCTAAAGGGACTAAGGTTTGGAATAGGACTCCCAAGCTTTCCCTGAGGATTGGATGCGCCTCAACTGCATCTTCAAGCTCCTTCTTGACTCCTTCCTTTAAGTCCACCTCAAGTGTGTCTTCGTGAAGCTTAACAACGAAATGAGGCTTATCGATCTTTAAGACCAGTTTCTTCGCCATCAATATCACCTCTCATCTGTTTATTCACGTTCCAAACTTAAGATTTGCCCCTGAACTCTTGCAAACACAGCGCTCTCTATGCTCTACCGCATGTCGAACAAAACTCTACAACGTATTCGCGCTCTAGCGAAGGAAAAAGAGAGGACTAACTCTACATTTGTGGTGGCCAGATTTCTACTCCTATATTATTATCGGATCTGGACGTCTTTAACAATGATTGATGACTAGTTAAGACGCGTTGATTAAAGAGTGACCTTGAATGAGAGGAATGCGCATGTAGTGTAATCCCTTAATGCATGCATGTTGGCTCAAAGGACCAAGCAGATAAATATAGCCTGATACATCAAAAAACATTCGTGGAGATTATCTTGACAGAAGAATTTGAAGAGAGATTTATAAAACCAATCGTTCACGCCTCATATCCAGGAACACTCGCAGCGTTGAACCTAACAGCCTTGCAGGTTGCAGTTGGAGCACCATTGACAATCAGATTCCTGCTCTCTTTTGGTTCAATAATGTTTCTCCTATCGTCGTTCTCCATCTTCTTTTACACCATTTACCCAACGAAGAAGAAGCTCTGGACAACCACAGCCATAACATTCCTTTTTGGATTAGCTTGCTCACTTATAGCAGTAATTGTGATCTTGGTCCTATGAGTTAGACTAGGTACACAGCGAAACATCAACCTAACGAAACTCTACAGTTGCAGAGAGTCAATCTTTAGGAAAGAGGTTGAAGCTCCTAAAGACATGCGCGCTTGCTCTGATGTACTATAATTACCTCATTAAATCTTTATTCTGCAATTCTCGTAATATCTCTTTAACTATGGTTTCCGGTGGAATATCCACCGATTTACATTCGATATCTATGAAGGGCGTCCTGTCCATGTAGTAATTTATTAGTGGTTGAGTCTGCACTTCGTAAACCCTCAACCGTTCTCTAATGACTTCTGGCTTGTCGTCTTCACGCTGGAAAAGCTCACCCCCACATACATCGCAGACGCCCTCCTTCTTCGGCTTCAAATATTTCACATTGTATATGGCACCGCATTTCTTGCATGTCCTTCTGCTTGACAGCCGCTCTATGATAACCCATTCCGGAACAACCAGACGAATAACTGCATCGATCCTTTCAATGCCATCTAGCGCCTTTGCCTGTTTGATCGTCCTCGGATATCCATCCAAGATGAATCCGTTTTTGCTGAATGGTTTGCTGATCTCTTTCTTTAGGATTTCGATAACGATTTCATCAGGAACCAAGTCGCCCTTCTTTACAAAGTCGGCCATACTCTTTCCAAGGTCTGTGTTTCGTCTTACCTTGTCTCGAATTATGTCGCCAGTGGATATTTTGGCTATCTTGAGTTTGGATGCTAACATAGAAGCGTAGGTGCCTTTACCCGCACCAGGAGGACCAAATATTATAAACCTCATCTCTCTCTCCTGTCAGTCTTTTGATCGAGAGAAAGAGAAGCAATCTCAGCTAACCCTTCCCTTTCTCTTCCTTCCCATAATACCTAGTCCATCGAACTTTGCGTGAATCCCGCTTCAGCTTTAGAGAGCTTTTTCTGCACTTGCTGGAACAGAACCAGAGAATAGTCCCGTCGTTTCTTACATACATCATTCCAGTGCCTGGCGGGAAATCGTGTCCGCAGAAAGAACACTGTCGTGTCTTCGGCACGAGCATTATCTCCATCATCTTCTGAGTTTCTTGGCTTCCCTCTCCGTCTCCCGGAGCATGAGAATATCATTTGTTCGCACTGGTCCTTTCACGTTTCTTGTTATGATGCGCCCCTTGTCTCTACCCTCAAGAACTCGAACTCGAACTTGTATTATCTCCCCAGTGATTCCAGTCCGTCCAATAATCTGGATGACCTCAGCGGGAGTTAACTCCTCTTCCTCTCCGCTCATCCACTACCCTTCCTCAACTCCTCGAGACGGCTCGAGATGTCCTTTATCAAGGATGCTGCATCGCCAGCCTGAGCTATGCATGCGGAAGCAGCTGGGACGTCTATTCCAGAAGAAGTCCCGATTTTGTTCTTGCTTGGCACAAAGACGTATGGGATCTTTCTCTCCTCACAAAGCAGGGGAAGATGAGCAACCACCTCCGGCGGATCCACATCCTCGGCTATGACAACGAGCTTCGCTTCGCCTCGTTCGACAGCCTTGGTTGTCTCGTTTGTACCTCTACGAACTTGCCCAGATCGAGTGGCTATCTGGAGGGCTTCATAGGCCGCATCTGCCACTTCTTTAGGGATCTCAAATTTTATGTAGAACGGTTTTGACATGAGCCTTCACCCTTTTAAGTGCACAGTTTAATACAGAACAGCTTAAGAATGTTTCGACTTTTGGTTCTTTGCGTTTTGGTTGAGCAAAACTTGAAAAATCCAGACTTCACTAAATCGACTCTGCTATCTTCTTCCATACTTTTTCGTTTTCAATACATCCAATGTCAGCTGAAGTCAGTCTCCCATTGAAGTAACCATACGATCTGGCTCGGCACCCACCACATATGTTCTTATCCTCACAGGTCCCACAACCGATAGTCTTACCACCAATCCTGTAGCTCTCAAGATTCTCTCTAGTCCTCAACTGCCACAACATCCCATTGTTATCCCAGAGTCCCTCAAAATCGTCTTCGAGAATGTTGCCGAACACGGTCTCTTTGTTCGTTGGGAAGAAGACGCATGGCTTCAGGTCTCCGTTTGGCTCAAGAGCGATGTAAAGTCTTCCAGCTCCGCATCCACCCAAAAAGTTCGCGACATTCTCAACTCCTTTCTTCGCTGCGTAGTGAGCGGAAACCGCAAAATTCTCTCCTATCTCCTCTGAAAGCCTCTTCACCACGCTTGCGAATTGAGGACATGTGCTGAAGAACCTGTCCGTTTTGATGTTTGTTCTGCCGGTCTCTTCCTCCTCTTCCTTCGCTCTCATGTAAAGGCCAACAGTCTTTCTCCCAATCATCTCGAGGAGCGAGAGCCTCTCCTTTGGATCAAGGTCAAGCTCTACGTGTTCTTTTGCTCTTCCGGTTGGTATGTAATTGAAGTGCATGAATCTGGTTCCCAACTTCTCCGCAAGTTCAACTATCTTGGGTATCTCGCTCAGATTCTGCCTGTGAGCTACCGCTGCAATACATGTATCAAGACCAGAATCTACACAATTTTTTATGCCATTCATTGTCTTCTCGAAGCAGCCGGGAACCCTTCTGAAGTTTTCATGAACCTCTCTACTCGCCCCGTCAAGGCTTATCTCGACATAGTCAATGCCCACGTCTCTAAGCCGCTCCACGTTATCTTTTGTGAGCAGAGTGCCGTTCGTTGCTATGCTTATGTAAGGTATTCTCTCCTTTGCGTATGCTGCTACCTCGAAGAAATCTTTCCTCATGAGGGGCTCTCCGCCCGAGAAGGACAGGGACGGGAGGCCGACGCCAGCGATCCTCGATAAGACATCCAAGGCTTTGTAGGCTTGATCTGTCGATAGCTCAGGTAAGCGAGCCCCTGCATCCTCGTAGCAGTGCTTGCACCTGAGGTTGCAGAGGTAAGTGAAATCCCAGACAATCTGGAAAGGACCGGCGGGCGTAAACGGAACTCTTATTCCGTACTTTCTTATCCCCTTCATCATCAGCGCGAAGCCCTTTAACCAAGCTTCACCATATTCCTGCTCCAGAAACATATTTCGCATAAAATTCTTGTTAACCCTGAGAATTCTGCTACCGACCTCGTAAAAAGGGTCCGCAATCCTACGGCTCAAACTGGTGCAACTTCTACAAAACTGAACGTCCTCACCTAGAAAGTGCTTTAGAGAGTTTACGAGTAGGCTTCCATCCCGCTCACATTCAACATCAAACCTCTTAATGACTGATTTTAATATCGGGTTGACTGCTGAGAGCAGTGCGTTTTCAACGGAACCTATCTGCATGGGCCCTCATCCCACAGTGAACCTGATTCTAAACGTTTTTCATCTTAAAAGTTGCGGTTGAGTGGACCGTACTACTCACATCCATAAACGCGTACATAATCTCCAGGGTTTTTGGGCGTAGCAATCGATAGATGAAACGAATTGGCAAGAGAGTCACGCTTATCCTTGAGAGGATTGTTAGTGTGTTGCAAGCTCGAGCACCCATTTGTTGTTCTTGATGGTCGCCTCTGCTCTGTGTGCCAGAAATAGTGCCGTCTCCTGAGTAGCCCAAGCGGCTACGCGTAGTTGGGACACGTTTCTGCGTGCTTCCATGGCCTCTGCCCCCTTCCACATCAGCATGGCACCAATATGGGCTATGAAATCGGGTCCTAGAGCCATCCTTCCTTGCCAGTGGCGTGAAAAAGTTCTCGTCCAGTAAGCGTTGTGTCGGGCACAGGTTGAATAGAGTTTTATGTAAGCATCGCTCTTAAGTTCCTTTGGGAAGTGTTGTTTCCTTAAGAGGCCTAATGGCACGAATGCAAGCGGAACTATCATGCTGGGGTATTTTTCAAGTTGTTTTACTAGTTCTATTGTCTGGTCGACATCCTCAGCGGTTTCGCCGGGCAACCCTATAATCAGTGTGGCGGCAGGTATTATCCTATTCTCGGTCAACAGTTCAAATGCTTGACTCGCTATGGAGGGCCATTCTTCAGGAGTGTAGGGCAAGGCTTTGCCACGCATGTATTTTGCAATGAGTCGGGTTGATCCGGTTTCCAAGCCCACCTGGACACCGGCGTAATCCTCAGGGTTAGTTTTCATGAGTTTTGCCATCTCCCCGATTAGCTCTGGGGATGAGTGTGCAGAACTTAGTGTGCCATGGGTTATCACGATCCACCTTGCCCCAACATGCCTCACCGCCCTGAACAAATTTATTAGCTTCCCATTTGGCTTCCATTCACCATGTCTACAACCGTAGCGAAAAACGTCCTCAGAATGTAATGTAACACCGTTCTGAAACCTGAGGTTAACCTTGACCTCTTCAAGTATGTGATCTAAGGACATCCACCGGAACTTCTTCATCGCTGGATCACAGAATTGACATGCTCTGTCACAACCCCTCGACACCTCGACAAACCCCCAATAAGCTGGTTTCTTGATAAGAGGTATGCGACTAGGTTGACTACTGTGAACTATTTTCGGCAACTTGTTTCCTGTCGTAGCCATTCTGAAGACCTGCGGAGCCGCTTCTTCGCCGTCACCCACTAACACGCAGTCTATGCCAAGTCTATCTTGCTCTTCGGGGAACACCTCGAATTGCCAAGCGCCGGATCCTCCAACGATTATGGGTTTTTGGAACTCTCTCAGTTTATCTATCAGCTTCTCGAAATAATACCGGTTATATGGCGTCCCGCCCAGAAACATTCTAGCCGTGGTCGTAGCTGGTCCGCAACCTAAAGGATCCATCGCGGATACACCAAACACATCCACCTTATCGATCTCATCTAGCTTGTTCCAAGGCACAACCTCCACCGGAACGTCAGCTTCAATAAGCGCCGCCTCAATCTTACGCATCCCATATAGAGCAAGCGTTGCCTCCCTCCCGTTAGAGGGTGGTTTCGAGAACACCACAGATTCACATATCGGTCGGACGACTGGATGGATAACCTCCCTCGGAACGGTGGCTAAAAAACCAGTCAGAAAGAAGACTTTGTGATTGAGCATATTGGTTCTGTCTGCTGTGAGCACGACTTTCACTGCACAGTCCTCACGTGGAGATATTATGATTTGCAAAACATTTAAATCTCGATACATATCTATCTTTTGGTGGTGAGCACATGACACAGAAAACTCTTGTAGACCTAGTAGAGATTTTGTTGGCGAAAAAGAGAACGTGGAATGTTGATACTAGTTTCAAAATCGTAATTGGAGGCACTGAGATAGGTGCCATAGCGGTAACGGGAAAAATCGACTATGTTCCGTCAGAGACAAAGGGAAAGACTCCAAAATAGTTATGATAACGCTGCCAAGTTAGCTTAGAAGACGGTTTCAAGCATGGACGCAGTAAGTCGCAAAATCAGGTCTGCCCTCTCTTCTTTCATTGGTGTTGCCATAACACTCTTTTTCTCATTTCCTGAAATATTGCACAAACTTTGGGAAAAACTGACAAGGAGAAGAAAGGGCAAGTGAAAGCTCTTGAAACAATCTGTCACTATGAAGTACTCAACGAGTACTTTAAAGTTACAAGAGTGGAGAGTTGGCTCGGGTGGATTTTTAGTTTCGGTTTTGGAAGCATTTTCCCAGGTTTATCTGCCCTTGGGCGTGTCATTATTGTCTTGTTTGCTTTCTCCTTTGCGACAGCTGGTATCTTTATTTTGAATCAGTACTTTGACCGAAAAGAAGACCGCGAGAACACAATCAAGTCTAATCTACCCGTTGCGTCTGGAAAGATAGCGCCACGAACAGCGTTAATCCTTTCCCTTTCGCTAATCATTTTATGCTTATTCTTAGTATTTTTGGTGGATGTAAGTCTTCTATTATTGTTTCTCGTTTATCTTGCCCTTTGGACTGTCTATTCTGTTCCGCCTTTTCGGCTCAAAACTGTGCCAGTCATAGATTTCATTGTTTCAGGCATAGGTGCTGGTCTACTTCCGTTTCTTATAGGAGCGAACACATCTCACCACTCAAACAGCAGTATCCCACTCATTTTCATAAGTGCCATTCCATTAATGTTGGCTCATTCTAGCGGTCACCTTCTGCAAGCGCTCGGAGACTATGAAGCAGACCGTAAGACGAGGATTCAAACCTTTGTTGTTAAGTATGGAAGAAAGCAAGGCATCATCCTTATGGGATTTTTATCGTTCATAACTGGTCTCTTGCCATTCATTTATGTAGCTTTTGGCCTATGGTCTTCCAGCTATTTTCTTCTATTTTTCCTGCCGCTCCCATTTTGCATACTAATTGTAAAGGATTATATAGCCACAATCAAGAATCCATCGACAGAAAATGGGGTCAATCTAAAAGAATCCACAAGGAAATATGGAATCATTTTGATGATTGTGGTAGGGGCCTATGTGCTAGTGGGAAAAACACTTGGCTTGTAAACTCATTTTTGTTTTTGCTCACTTAACAAATCGGCGATTACCCTTCTAATTGGCTTGTTGAAAAAATTGCGCACTTTTCTAAGGAGACCTTTTCCCTTCTCTGTTAAACGATAACGCCTCAAGTTGCGTCCGTTTCTCTTCACCCATTCGCTCACCGCAAAGCCTTCATCTTCTAACCAGTGAAGAAAGGGATAAACCATACCTGGCTTCGATTTCTGCCCCGTTAATCTTTTAAGCTCCTCAATGAGTCTGTATCCGTGCCTAGGTCCTTGGGATAGAAGCCAAAGTATAAGCGGTCTCTCGAGACCGTGCAGAAACGCATTGATAACTTTGACCATAGTCTCTAGCTCCATGACAATATTTTAACTTTCGATATATCAACCTTTTGTTTAGCGTTCTTTTGGAAAGAAGTTAATAGGAATGTGAACATAGTCAAGATGGAGTGCCATTTGAGGTTTAACTAGTGGCTGAAGTAGAAAGAGACCTAATTAAAGCCACTGTGAGAGGCTTCAGCAGAGCCGTTATTCTGTGGCTTTTAAGCCAGAAGCCCATGTCCGGCTACAAGATTGTCAAAGAAATGAAAAGACTGACTGGACAAAATTTTCACGCAGGAGTTGTATACCCACTCCTATATGAACTCGAAAGAAGGAGTTTCATAGTTGGCGAGTGGACACAGAGAGGTAGACGCCGCATAAAACACTATTCAATAACGAACAAGGGAACAGAATTGTTGGACCGCCTGCGTCAACTTTTTGAGATGCCAGTAAAAGAAGTGTTAAAAGATTTCATTGAAGAAAGCGCTGATTAAAGTACATGCCGATTACGTAGGGTCAAGTTCATTTTTCAAAAGAGGTAGACTTTTGTTTGTGTTGGGAAGCCGAGGATGCGGAGCATTTTAGCCAGCTTTTCGAGGCTGGCATGGTCTAACTCGGTTGCAGAACTCTTCGCATGCATGCATGAGGTTAAGCGGGATGTATCTTTATATTCGTATCTTATCTTGCTTAGGTGGGAAAAACCTTGGCCCGACTCAAGGGATTTCAAAAACTGACAAACATCGACGACGCCCTCTCCATCTTTCTAGGGAAGCTTGAGTCGAAAAGGCTGGAACCTGAACAGGTTCAGATTCGTACAGCCTTAAGCCGGGTGACAGCTGAGGATGTTGTGGCAGACCACGATCTGCCTCCCTTCGACCGTTCTGCCGTGGACGGCTATGCTGTAAGGGCGCAAGACACTTTCAAGGCATCCCAGTTCAGCCCAAAAATGCTCAGAGTAACCAGAAACGAGCAGATCGGCGAAAAAGAGGCGAGGGAGATATGGACCGGCAATCCGCTTCCCGAAGGCGCTGACACCGTGATTATGCTGGAGCACACTAAGCGAAAAAAGGATGAAATCGAAGTTTGGAACCCAAGCACTCCAGGCGAAAACGTTTCTAAAAGGGGGGAGGATGTGCATAAAGGACAGATTGCTGTGAAATCGGGGACTCGACTGAAGCCTCAGCACATTGGTTTGTTGGCTGCTTTGGCGATGACCCACGTTAAGGTGGTAGAAAAGCCTAAGGTTGCAATTCTATCCACTGGAGATGAGCTTGTTGATTTAGGTCGTGAAGCTAAAACGAATCAGGTGATAGACGTGAACCGATTAATCCTCTCAGGCATGTGCTGGGAACTCGGTGCTGAAGCCATAGACCTCGGCATAGCAAAAGATGACCTTTCAGAGATAGATGCAAAGATCCGTGAAGGATTGAGGAAAGCCGACATGCTCATCACGACCGGAGGAACAAGTGTAGGTCGTGATGATCTTGTTCCTACAGCTATAAATCGGATGGGAACTCCTGGCGTGGTTGTGCATGGAATAGCTATGCGCCCAGCCATGCCCACGGCATTGGCAATTGTTCAAGGCAAGCCAGCCATTGTATTGTCTGGGAATCCTGTGGCTGCTATGATGGGCTTTGAGGTCTTCGCTCGAAAGCTTATTCAACAGATGTTGGGGGTGGAAAGCGAGCCGAGACCCATGGTTAAGGCAAGATTGACCCGAAAGGTCCCCTCTACGCTAGGGAGAAGAGCCTTCCTGAGGGTTCGAGTCTTCGAGAAAGAGGGCGAGTTCTTGGCTGAACCAGTCAGGGTTAAGGGCTCAGGCACCCTATCCACCATGACTGAGGCGAACGGATACGTTATGATTCCTGAAAGCCGTCAGGGATTGGACGAGGGAGAAACTGTGGCCGTGCATCTCTTCGACAGGATAGAGGCGTAAAGAATGTTTAGAAAATTGGTCTCACTCGGTGAGGCTAGGGAGGTTCTTAAACATAGTCTCTCACTGAAGCCCACTGGAATGGAGCAGGTTTCCCTTCCTGAAGCGCATGGTCGCGTTCTCGCCGAAGATATTGCGGCTTCAATAGATGTCCCACCTTTCAATCGGTCAACAGTCGATGGCTACGCTGTGAGAGCAGTGGACACCTTCGGTGCGGACGAGAATAGCCCCGTGGTGTTGGAGTTGTGTGGGCATGTCGCCGTCGGTGAGACTCCGAGCGTCACAGTGGAGAATCACATGACCGCGGGGATAGTGACTGGAGCGCCTTTACCTGAGGGTGCAGATGCTGTCGTCATGCTGGAATATGCGATTCTAGATGATAACGCCGTTCTTATACGTAGACCGGTGTCGATAGGAGAAAACGTGATGAAGGCGGGCTCGGATATTAGGAAAGGCGAAATTGTCCTGAGAAGAGGACAGAGAATCTCCTCTCGAGAAATAGGCGTTCTGGCAGCCCTGGGAACAACACAAGTCGTCGTGTACAAACGACCGAAAGTGGCAGTCATCTCCACAGGTGCCGAGATCGTTGAACAGAGAGAGCCTTTGCCACCAGCAAAAATCTACGACATAAACGCTTTCACCCTAAGCGCCGCGATTCGGGAATGCGGGGGACAACCAATCAACCTAGGCATAATCCAAGACGATATTGACCATCTCAAAAAGGCCCTCGAAAAGGCATTGAGCCTTGCAGATATGGTGGTTACTTCAGGGGGAGTTTCGGTTGGACCAAAGGACGTTATTCCTCAAGTGCTAGACATGTTGGGCAAGCCCGGAGTGATTGTCTCGGGAATTGCGGTGAAGCCAGGGAAACCAACGACGATAGCCATGATTAATGAGAAACCTGCCTTCGCTCTGCCTGGTCACCCAACGTCCGCTCTAACAATGTTCTATCAACTTGTACGCCCCCAGATATATCGCATGACAGGAACACATGAGAAAGCTACTCCAATGGTTGAGGCATTTGCCGAAAAGAGGATGTTCTCTGCGAGGGGTCGACGAACGTTCACCATGGTGAAACTCGCTCGTGACAAATCTGGAAGGCTGCTAGCTTCGCCTGTCGCTTTGGGATTATCCGGCGCCATAACAACGCTGGCAAGGGCTGACGGTTTTGTCGAGATAAGTGAGGAACAGCAGTTTGTTGACGCTGGAGACAAGGTCTCAGTGTGGCTATTCAAACCAGAAATCGAATTCTGAAAAAGACGCATTACAGTCTAGCTTACTTAAAATTCTCTCTTCTCGCCGCCACATACGCAAAGGCGAGTAGCGACAGAACTACGTAGCCGATTAATGCCAAGTTGAGTAGTAGGGTTCCTAAGCTTGAAGAGAATGGCTGGCTGTTGATTGAGGAATAGAGCACAGGCACGCTAAAGGCTACTCCCAGAAAGAAGAGAACGGTTGTGAGCAGAACAGCCCACTTTCTCATCTGGATCAAACCGTACGCTGTGATGAAGCTGAGGAATGCTAATACTCCAATGTGGGGTGGTGCTATGAAATGCGAAGCCGCCAAGATGAAGATCATCGCCACGCCTACAATTACATAGAAAATCGAGAACGTTAGCACCACAGAGTTTTCGATCTTGAGCTTCGATTTCAAAGACATTTTAGGCTCTCTTTAGGAGGATAATAGGTAGGTAATAAATAGTTTCCCCAACGAAACCGTTGATTCTGAATCAAAGCATAATCCAACCAACCGAAATGTGCTGAGGAATTCAATGGTTGATTCGTGGCAGGAAGTTCTTACGCGTCTAGGGTGCTGAT